>JAXHMZ010000004.1 GCA_034521025.1 Candidatus Campbellbacteria bacterium | reverse complement strand
CTTCCCGCTATCATAGGAGCAAGACAGGTTTATTCTTAGAACGACTCGAATTAATTGAAAAGATCTCTACAGAAGGCAATTTTGAGCTTCTAAAGCCCTTCGGAAACGAACTCTCTCTGTAAAAGCATATCTCAGGTAATACAAGACATTAAAAGAGAAGGGTATGATTCGATAAATTTGAAAACTTGAAACAAAAGAGCAAGTCGAAAGATTTTGGATTTGATTCGAAGGTCTTTATCATTCAAAAGGAAAAAATGAAGGTGAGATGAAAGGAAATACAAAGTCCTTGAAGAACAGAGAGAAGAACTTTGAATTACTTCAAGTTTTTCGCGAGTATGAACGCATAAAGCAAGAACAAAAGCTTTTCGATTACTGACAGACACTATTCTTGAGTTACTGTACGCTCTAGAAAGTGAAGATGGTCTACTTTCAGCTCTTCAAGAAAGATATTTATACATACTTGCTGATGAGCATCAAGACTCAAACCGCGCACAAAACAAAATACTAGATCATATCTCGAGTTTTCATGAAAATCCCAAGATTCTCAGAGTAGGAGACGACAAACAGGCTATCTACAGTATTTCAAGGGGCATCACTCGAAAACTTTCCAGTATTCCTAAAACCGTAGCACCTGAAGCGACTACAATATTGAAAAACTCTTTGAACTCCATAAGTATTCTCACAATCATAGTTTTGATACTTTTGAAAAAACCTTAAAAGAAACTGGCTTACTTGAAAGTATATTGGAGTCAAGAAGAAGTAGGGTAATTATCGAAAAGATGCAAACACTATACGAAAGAGCCAAGACTCTTGAAAGTAGGGAGGAGATTATTACTTGAATTACTTCCTTTCCTATATTACTAAAGCACATCGAATATGTAATAGTTACAACTGCAGCACAAAGAACAGAAGAAAAACCTATCCACCGTGCATAGTGAAAAAGGACTCGAATACGACGTTGTTGTTCCCGGTTAAAGAGATTAAGCAATGGAAAGTAAAAGGAAACCGGAATATTTTTATCTTCCGAATTAAAGCCCTAAAGGTTAGCAAGGAAGGAAATATTAAAGAGGACGAGAGGCGTCTCTTATGTTATACACACCAAAAAAGGCCATTCTTCTTATCCAAGATCAAATTCAGAAGGACGAAAATATTTACCCTCTCAGTTTCTCGATGAGCTTGGACTGAGCGAAAACAAGGGTCCCGAGGTTGGCACTTATATAGATCAGGAAAGATTTAGTCCGTCACGAAAGCTTTTGGATAAAGACCTGGTGGAATTTCTCTTTTGGAAGCAAGGCTTAAATCCGACTGCCGTCAACAAATATCTTGCCTGTCCCTGGGAGTACTTTTTTTTGACATTGATGCGACTTCCACAGCCACCAAATAGGAGCGCTGTATTTGGAACAGCAGTACATAAAACTCTTCAAGAATTCTTTGATGAAAGAACGAAGAAAAATGACCTTAGCATAACTGAGGTGCTCGCATTAATGGAAAGAGAAATAAAAAGCTCACACTTAGAAGCCCTAGACAAAGAAAAGCTGATCAAACGTGGAAGTTGAACTCCTGCCTGGATTCTAGAAGAAGGTAGAAAAAAAGATGGCAGCGAGAAAGCGAGTACAGAAAAGAGATATGAAACAACCGCTGGAGACAACTAATGGTAAAATTGCAATTACTTTCCGGTAAATTAGATAAGATCCATAGAGATGAAGGGAGTGAAGGCTTGGATAGTAACAGACTTCAAAACCGGCGAACCCAAGTCGAGAAATAATATAGAAGGAGAGACTCAAATGACTTGAACGGTGACTACAAAACGTCAGCTCAGATTCTACTCGTCTTTCGCTGAGAGCAATGAACGGCGAGAAAATGAAAGATAGGGGATCATCCGATCTTGTGAAGCCCAACAAAAGCGGTAAAATATATAAAAACACGAACGATCTCCCATCAGCAAACAAGCAAAGGGCAGAGCTAAAAAAATCATACAGAGAGGATCTCTTCCGAGATCCTCTCTATGGAATTCACACAAAAAGGTTGTGATAAAAAGGATTGCGAGTGGTGCCGCCTGGCAAACCTTTTGCTGTAGTTGTAACTAGTTCAGCTCGATAAGTCTGTCTATGATAGCAGCTAAAGGTTCTTCTGGAATTGCTCCGCTAATTCCCACGGCATTACCACCTTCAGAAAACACGGCCAAACTTCCGGCCTCAGGTCCCAACTGCGTTAGAGTATTGTATATATCATCCCTAGCGTCCTCTGTGATCTCCGCATCACTTATAAGTAGGCTATATGGCGTTCCGGTACCTCCGGCGTTTTGAGCGTCCTCCAAATGTGCTTCCACGATAGACAACGTCTCTTCATTGGCAAAACAACTTTCAAACTCCTCCACGTTGGCCCCCGCGTCTTGCGCAAATTCAGGCAACAGATCATGATCCAATCCATCGTTGGAAGGAGTTTCTTCATAGATCCTATCGATAAAGGTCCAGAAACCTTCTTCTCCGGCTGACTGAGCTACACACTCAGAAGCAACTGCTTCCGGAATTGCTTTCTGGTGAGCTGCCTCTAGAGGGAAGTGTCTATATACCCAAGCAAATTCACCTTCGTCATAGTTTTCTATTAAATTGTTCAAAGTATCATGATGTCGCTTGCAGAATGGACATTCCAAGTCAGAATAATCAACAAGCTTTACGGGAGCGTCTAGACTTCCTCGAATATGATCAGTTGAATCTACTGATTCATAAGAAATGGAAGAGATGGTCGGGCCACTAGAACCGGGATCTCCTGCTGATGAATCGTTGTTATCGTTTACAAAGATTATAGCGCCGGCCGTCAGCGCACCGATCAAAAGACCGGCAACTATGATCGAAATTGGTAAAAAAAGATTTGAAGATTTCATATATTTTTATGCTTTGTTTTGCTCTATGCTCTGCGTATTTCTAATATGACCAGTCTATCATATTTAAAAGGGAAGAGTATGGGTAACCGTAGAATCGAGTGGTTTGTCCCAATCCGAGACATCTATAGGAATATTACGCAATCCATCATTTGATCGGAATTTCACGTACCCGTTTTCCTTTATAAAATCATACACGGCTTTGGTAACTCTTACATCTTGCTCACAGTACTCGCGAAGCTTCTCTAATTCTCCGTTGTTCCACCATTCAATTGCCTCCAAGCCATGTCCGCTCTTGCGGTGCCCTAGAGTGGCCTCGGCAATAGCGTCCAACCCAATTCTTCGTCCTAAGGAATTCTTGATCGACTCCAAGAGATCTATGCTTTTGAACTCAGTCAGATCTCCCGGGTAATATTTATTGAGAATGGGAATATCAAAGTGATTTGAATTAAAGCCGATAAGAGCGTCCGACTTTTCTAGTACTGGCCAAAGCTTGGATAGATCTTCTTCAAAATAACTAGAAAACTCTTCGGTCTCTGTATCGTGAATTGATACCAGTGACAGATCAAGCATAGACGGCTCGCGACCACCCACATCAGCAAAAGTATTCTTCGTTTCTATATCAAACGTGACCAATCTCATACTTAAACTTCTCTTTTATAAATAGCGACGACCTCCTCCAAACTTTTTTGGCCGAGTGTTTTTCCGTACTCATCCTTTAGGATCAACTTATCGGAATTAAATGCTTCTTCGTCTACAACTAGAGCAAATTTAGATCCATATTTCTTCGATCGCTTCAACTGCGAATCGATTGTATCATAACGCATGTCAACTACAGTTCTTATCCCATTTTTACGCAAGCGCGTCGCAACGTTGTCGGCGTATACTTTATATTGTCTGTCCGAAACACAAACGTAAATATCAGTAAATGAAATTTCTTTTGGTAAGAGATCATAAGTTTCCAGTACGTCACGAATTGTGACATCGCCCATACCAAAACCTACGGCAGATACAGGTTCTTCACCAAATACCTCTAAAAGATCGTCGTAACGCCCACCACCAAAAAGAGATCGGCTGTTGTCGGGATTTGTATCAAATATTTCAAAAATAACCCCGGTATAATAATCAAAACCGCGTACCAAATATGGTTTGAATTTTACGTTATTTATCCCTCGCGCACTAAGTTCTTCGATAAGTTGATCGATCCTTTCGTTCGCTTCGAGACCTACCAATAGGTCGCCACCTATCAACTCATTTAGCTTCTCATCAAAATCATCAATTTTATCTTTCTTGTCCAACAGTCTATACACCGCCTGTTTCTTTTTTGGATCAAGCTCTAATTCCTCGAATTTATCTTCGAGAATACTTCTATCGTTTATGTATATTTCATATTGATCTTCCTTCAAGCCAAATCTTTTTAGAAGTTCATTCGCCAGATCAATTATCTCGATTTCGGCATCTATACCATCTATGCCAAACAGATCGGCGTTAAGCTGATAATGCTCACGCAGGCGACCGCGTTGCGGGCGTTCATAACGAAATACATTAGGAATCGAAAACAAGCGCTGAGGAAAAGCCATCGCCTTACGCCTTGAAGCAATCATACGCGCGACCGTGGGTGTCATTTCCGGTCGAAGAGTTACGTTTCTACCGCCACGATCCATGAATGTGTAAGTTTGCTCGCTTACTATTTCCTCGCTGGTTTTGTCCGTATATAACTCGCTGTATTCTAAAGGAGAAGCGTTGTATTCCTTGTATCCGAACAAAGTCACGGTTGAGCGCATTATGTCAAAAATATAATTTTGTATAGCTTGTTCTTCAGGATAAAAGTCACGCACTCCTTTGTAACTTTCCGTAGTAACGTTTTTAGATACCTTGCTTTTTTCCTCAGACATTGGAAATATTGTACCAAAGTGATGGAAAAATACGAGAACAAAAATATGATTCTAGCTGAAAAAAGCACAGGCGAGACAATGGGGCAATTAAGGCAGCGGGTTTTCTCTGAATTAAGTCTAGACCCGAACACTAAACTGACGTTTGCCGGCCGTCTAGATCCACTCGCAAGCGGTGTGGTCGTTTTTCTCCTCAATGAAAGAAGATTTCAAAAAGATGAGTTTCTGTCTCTGAATAAATCCTACAGCTTTCAGATCATACTTGGATTAAAAACTGACACCGGAGACCCCTTGGGATTGATTGAATGTGTGGATTTCTCTAGAAAGATCGAGGAAGCTGAAGTTATAAATACTCTTAAAAAATTTGAGAGTAAATACAGACAAAAGTATCCGAAATTTTCATCAAGAAAAGTAGACGGGAGGGCCTTGTTTGAACACACGCGAAACCAAAACGAAGTAAAAATTCCAGATCATGAAATTGAAATATTTGCTCTGAGTCTACAAAAAACCCGAGAAATTAAAAAAGAAGATCTTTTAGATAATATATTTACTCTGATTAGAAAAGTTGAAGGAGATTTTAGGCAAGAGAAAATAATCAAAAGGTGGCAAGAGATCGAAGATGACATACCAAATAAAGTTCAAGTGCTAGATTGTAATGTTGAATGCTCCAGTGGAACTTATGTACGCGTATTAACGGAAGATATAGCTAAAGAGTTAAACACTGTCGCGACAACACAAAACATACATCGCAGTAAGATTGGACATTTACAAACCAAATAATTATTGTATTGTTGCATTAGTACTCTGATCTTTAAGACACCGAATACACACACTACCGAAAGGAGCGGAAATGATCCATATCCCGGGAGTTCCAGGGAAGATCAATGAGATCAAGGAGTATCCGTTTTCAATTGGAAACTTGGTAGTCAACGCGCTTGGTAAACCAACAGATTGGAAGGGAGAACTTGAAAATCTTCACGACCAAACGACCTACAACCGCCTCCTCTCTATAGCCAGAGAGCTGGGCGCAACTAGGATCTTTTGTCCATACCCTGTCCACGGTACGACCATTTCAAGCTCCAAGATCAAAACACTTGATGTTTCCCGCACCAAAAGAAGGATCTACCGTGAAGTTAAGGCAGATGGAGCCGAAATTGATAAAGAGGAGGCTTACGGGCTCGCTTCCGGCGATTGCCACACAGTAGCCCTACAAGACCCGGTTACGGGAAAAACAATTGCTATTCACTTCAATCGTGAAAACGGAGTAGATGACGACATTCTTTCCAAGGCTCTTCGACACTTCAGGAAGGGAAGTGCTGAAAGGCTAATTGCCGTAATTACTCTCGGCATCGACTCTGCTCACTTTAAACACGATTGGGAAAACCATAAGCATGGAAAGAAGAATCGTCGACGTACCTGTGAGTTGATAGGAAAGTACGGACCTGAGATAGTAGATTGGCCCTTAGGCGAGGGCAAAATCGACCTCAGGCGAATCGCAGCGAGGAAGTTGGTTGAAGCAGGTCTGCTACCCTCAAACATCTACGCGGACCTTTTCGACACCTACTTTGATCCTAGGTTCTGGAGTCACCGCGCTAGTCAAACCAGAGGTAGTGCCAAATTCGGTGAAAAGGGAAGAAACATGGTTCTTGTTGTTAACAAGGGCTGAGGACGGTTCCTTGGAACCGTCCTCTTTTTATTGCCGACGTAGAGCGAGAGGAATACCAAGGCGAAGCCTTGAGTATTTCCGAGCCGAGGCAGATGGGTTCAATACCCCGCCCCTCTGGGGCTCAAGGGGTGAGCGAAGCGAACACCCTTTGAGTCCAGGGCTTGCCCTGGGGTTTAATACCGATTATTAGCTAGCATTTAAATCAGAAGTGCAGTTGGGACACCGCGTTGCCGACTTGTGGATCAACTCATAGCAAAAAGGACACTTTGATACAGTCTCTTCGGATTTATTTACATTAGTATCTTTACTTTCACGTAATCGGTTTACGGCTTTTACCAAAATAAAGACAGCAAAAGCCGTGATCAGAAAACTCACTGACTGATTAATAAATTCTCCGTAATTGATCGTTATAGCACCCGCAGCTTCCGCTTCTGCCAGAGTGGAGAAGTCAACGCCTGAAGAAAGGTTAACAAAAAGATTTGAAAAATCAGCTCCACCGACCAACATTCCAACCGGAGGCATTATTATGTCTTCCACTATCGAGTGGACGAGCGAATTAAACGCCGCGCCGATCACTATACCGACTGCCAAATCAACCACACTACCCCTTAGGGCGAATTTTTTGAATTCATTAAGAACACCCCTCATATTGTCAGTATATTATACACAAAAATATAATTATTTTATATGATATACTCGCTATTATGGAAAAAGACAGACCAGACGAGCCTGCACAGGCAAAAATAGTTAGAGAAAGAGTTGAAGAAGAAGCAAATAGGCGAGTCTCGCTTATAGGCAACGAATTCGCGAAAGGTTTCGACGTAATTAGAGACTATCCCAAATCCGTAACTTTCTTTGGTTCCTCTCGTCTCTCTGAGTCACACCCATATTACAAAAAAGCTCAAGAAGTTGCCCACCGCTTATCCGATGACGGGTTTACCGTGGTAACCGGCGGCGGCCCAGGCATAATGGAGGCGGCCAATCGTGGCGCATTTGAGGCAGGAGGAGACTCTTTGGGATTCAGTATTGAACTGCCATTTGAGCAAGTTATTAATAAGTATGTTACAAAATCTCTTTCTTTTAATTACTTCTTTTCACGAAAAGTAATGCTTGCTTTCTCAGCGGAAGCCTATATTTATTTCCCCGGCGGATTCGGAACTCTGGATGAATTTTTTGAAATTGTAACTTTGGTTCAAACGCAGAAGATCCCGCGAGTACCAATAATTCTTGTCGGTGATGAATTCTGGGGAGCTTTGGATGATTTTATTCACAATATGTTGGTGAACAAATATCAAACTATCGGCCCAGAAGACGAAGAGCTGTACACAATGACAGAAGATATAGATGAAATTTCTAAAATAGTCAAAAACGCGCCTAAGCGTAAGGAATAAACAAAAAACCGCTTTTGAGAAGCGGTTTTTTGTTTTAGTTCTATATTATCTGCTTATCCTTTAACCTCAGGCAGGTCTACCGTAGTGGTAATTTGAACTCTGATCGCACTACCACCTTCGGTTACTACTCGCTCGTCCTCGTCCTCTTCAAAGGTACCGTTTTCGTTTGTGTCTGTGTACAGCTCTACGTAGTATTGATCTCCTTCGGATGTGGACTCATCAAGCTCTACATTACCCGTCATATCTGTACCGGCCTCCACAAAAGCAGAACCGATAACTTCTCCGGGCTCACTGTCTACTTCATTTCTTACAACAACAAAACCGTCTTCTGTAAGATTGAGACTGTCATAAAAAACTACGTCTCCGGGAATTTGATCGTTCACTATTACTGAATTTTCACTGTCCCCACTAACGCTGTTAAATTCTTCTTCATTTTGTTCTGGAGGGTTAACCTCTTCACTGCTAGGCCGTGTTAAAAGTAACGCAACCACCGCAACTACCAGCACAAGAAGTACCCCGACTGTTATGATAATTGATCTATTATTATTCATATGCACACAGTATACAACAAAAACACCATTTACAACAATGGCCTTATATTAATCCCTTCTTAGCCAAAATCGCGGAAATAGGATCGGTGGACTTACCGCGAGCCGGACTAATTTCACGTCCGTACGCTTTAAGCTTATAAGAAATGTCAAACCATTCATCTTTAGGCCAAAGATACATCAACTCTCTCTCGACGATCTCGGGGTCATTGGTATTGACCAGACCAAATTTTCTCGCCAATCGCAGAACGTGCGTATCCACTGCAATTCCATCAACTTCACCAAAAAGATGACCTCGAACAACGTTGGCGGTCTTTCTGCCAACTCCGGGTAGAAAAGTAAGGTCTTCCATACTCTTTGGAATTCTTGCTTTAAATTTATTCTTGATAATACGAGCCGAGTCACGAATGTACTTTGCTTTAGCTCGGCTAAACCCGATTTCTAAAATATCCTTTCGCAGATCCTCTACGGAGGCCTCAGCGAACTTGTTTAATGTGTTGTATTTTTTACAATTTTTTCTTACCTGATTTCTCTTTGTCTGTAGTTTTAGCCGATATACTTAAAACCACGAACTTCTTTTTGCGGGGTCATTTATCGGCTCAAACTACGGACAAAAAAGTAGATCAGGTTACGGAAAAATTATTTAAAAAAATACACACATTTAAACAAGTTCGCTGAGGCCTCCGTCGAGGATCTGCGAAAGGATATTTTAGAAATCGGGTTTAGCCGAGCTAAAGCAAAGTACATTCGTGACTCGGCTCGTATTATCAAGAATAAATTTAAAGCAAGAATTCCAAAAGTAGTATGGAAGAACTGTACCTCCCTACCCGGTGTCGGCAGAAAGACCGCCAACGTTGTTCGCGGGCATCTTTTCGGCGAAGTTGATGGAATTGCGGTGGATACGCACGTTATACGATTGGCGAGAAAATTTGGTCTGGTCAATACCAATGACCCGAGATCGTCGAGAAGAGTTGATGGATCTTTGGCCCAAAGATGAATGGTTTGACATTTCTTATAAGCTTAAAGCGTACGGACGTGAAATTAGTCCGGCTCGCGGTAAGTCCACCGATCCTATTTCCGCGATTTTGGCTAAGAAGGGATTAATATAAGGCCATTGTTGTAAATGGTGTTTTTGTTGTATACTGTGTGCATATGAATAATAATAGATCAATTATCATAACAGTCGGGGTACTTCTTGTGCTGGTAGTTGCGGTGGTTGCGTTACTTTTAACACGGCCTAGCAGTGAAGAGGTTAACCCTCCAGAACAAAATGAAGAAGAATTAACAGTGTTAGTGGGGACAGTGAAAATTCAGTAATAGTGAACGATCAAATTCCCGGAAGACGTAGTTTTTATGACAGTCTCAATCTTACAGAAGACGGTTTTGTCGTTGTAAGAAACAAAGTAGACGGTGAGCCAGGAGAAGTTATCGGTTCTGCTTTTGTGGAAGCTGGAACACGGATTTGACGGGTAATGTAGAGCTTGATGAGTCCACATCCGAAGGAGATCAGTACTACGTAGAGCTGTACACAGATACAAACGAAAACGGTACCTTTGAAGAGGACGAGGACGAGCGAGTAGTAACCGAAGGTGGTAGTGCGATCAGAGTTCAAATTACCACTACGGTAGACCTGCCTGAGGTTAAAGGATAAGCAGATAATATAGAACTAAAACAAAAAACCGCTTCTCAAAAGCGGTTTTTTGTTTATTCCTTACGCTTAGGCGCGTTTTTGACTATTTTAGAAATTTCATCTATATCTTCTGTCATTGTGTACAGCTCTTCGTCTCCCGGGCCGATAGTTTGATATTTGTTCACCAACATATTGTGAATAAAATCATCCAAAGCTCCCCAGAATTCATCACCGACAAGAATTATTGGTACTCGCGGGATCTTCTGCGTTTGAACCAAAGTTACAATTTCAAAAAATTCATCCAGAGTTCCGAATCCTCCAGGAAAGTAAATATAGGCTTCCGCTGAGAAAGCAAGCATTACTTTTCGTGAAAAGAAGTAATTAAAAGAAAGAGATTCTGTAACGTACTTATTAATAACTTGCTCAAATGGCAGTTCAATATTGAATCCCAAAGAGTCTCCTCCTGCCTCAAATGCGCCACGATTGGCCGCCTCCATTATGCCCGGGCCGCCGCCGGTTACCACGGTAAACCCGTCATCTGATAAGCGGTGGGCAACTTCTTGAGCTTTTTTGTAATATGGGTGTGACTCAGAGAGACGAGAGGAACCAAAAAAAGTTACGGATTTGGGATAGTCTCTAATTACGTCGAAACCTTTCGCGAATTCGTTGCCTATAAGCGAGACTCGCCTATTTGCTTCTTCTTCAACTCTTTCTCTAACTATTTTTGCCTGTGCAGGCTCGTCTGGTCTGTCTTTTTCCATCAAATAGCGAGTATATCATATAAAGTAATGATATTTTTGTGTATAATATACTGACAATATGAGGGGCGTTCCTGTAAATGATTTCAAACGAGTACGCGCCTGAAGGGGTAGCGTGGTCTGATTTGGCAGTCGGTATAGTGATCGGCGCAGCGTTTAATTCGCTCGTCCACTCGATAGTGGAAGACATAATAATGCCTCCGGTTGGAATGTTGGTCGGTGGAGCTGATTTTTCAAATCTTTTTGTTAACCTTTCTTCAGGCGTTGACTTCTCCACTCTGGCAGAAGCGGAAGCTGCGGGTGCTATAACGATCAATTACGGAGAATTTATTAATCAGTCAGTGAGTTTTCTGATCACGGCTTTTGCTGTCTTTATTTTGGTAAAAGCCGTAAACCGATTACGTGAAAGTAAAGATACTAATGTAAATAAATCCGAAGAGACTGTATCAAAGTGTCCTTTTTGCTATGAGTTGATCCACAAGTCGGCAACGCGGTGTCCCAACTGCACTTCTGATTTAAATGCTAGCTAATAATCGGTATTAAACCCCAGGGCAAGCCCTGGACCCAAAGGGTGTTCGCTTCGCTCACCCTTTGACCGCCCCAGAGGGGCGGGGTATTAAACCTCATATTGCTCTCCTCGGCTCGGAAATACTCAAGGCTTCGCCTTGGTATTCCTCTCGCTCTACGTCGGCAATAAAAAGAGGACGGTTCCAAGGAACCGTCCTCAGCCCTTGTTAACAACAAGAACCATGTTTCTTCCCTTTTCACCGAATTTGGCACTACCTCTGGTTTGACTAGCGCGGTGACTCCAGAACCTAGGATCAAAGTAGGTGTCGAAAAGGTCCGCGTAGATGTTTGAGGGTAGCAGACCTGCTTCAACCAACTTCCTCGCTGCGATTCGCCTGAGGTCGATTTTGCCCTCGCCTAAGGGCCAATCTACTATCTCAGGTCCGTACTTTCCTATCAACTCACAGGTACGTCGACGATTCTTCTTTCCATGCTTATGGTTTTCCCAATCGTGTTTAAAGTGAGCAGAGTCGATGCCGAGAGTAATTACGGCAATTAGCCTTTCAGCACTTCCCTTCCTGAAGTGTCGAAGAGCCTTGGAAAGAATGTCGTCATCTACTCCGTTTTCACGATTGAAGTGAATAGCAATTGTTTTTCCCGTAACCGGGTCTTGTAGGGCTACTGTGTGGCAATCGCCGGAAGCGAGCCCGTAAGCCTCCTCTTTATCAATTTCGGCTCCATCTGCCTTAACTTCACGGTAGATCCTTCTTTTGGTGCGGGAAACATCAAGTGTTTTGATCTTGGAGCTTGAAATGGTCGTACCGTGGACAGGGTATGGACAAAAGATCCTAGTTGCGCCCAGCTCTCTGGCTATAGAGAGGAGGCGGTTGTAGGTCGTTTGGTCGTGAAGATTTTCAAGTTCTCCCTTCCAATCTGTTGGTTTACCAAGCGCGTTGACTACCAAGTTTCCAATTGAAAACGGATACTCCTTGATCTCATTGATCTTCCCTGGAACTCCCGGGATATGGATCATTTCCGCTCCTTTCGGTAGTGTGTGTATTCGGTGTCTTAAAGATCAGAGTACTAATGCAACAATACAATAATTATTTGGTTTGTAAATGTCCAATCTTACTGCGATGTATGTTTTGTGTTGTCGCGACAGTGTTTAACTCTTTAGCTATATCTTCCGTTAATACGCGTACATAAGTTCCACTGGAGCATTCAACATTACAATCTAGCACTTGAACTTTATTTGGTATGTCATTTTCGATCTCTTGCCACCTTTTGATTATTTTCTCTTGCCTAAAATCTCCTTCAACTTTTCTAATCAGAGTAAATATATTATCTAAAAGATCTTCTTTTTTAATTTCTCGGGTTTTTTGTAGACTCAGAGCAAATATTTCAATTTCATGATCTGGAATTTTTACTTCGTTTTGGTTTCGCGTGTGTTCAAACAAGGCCCTCCCGTCTACTTTTCTTGATGAAAATTTCGGATACTTTTGTCTGTATTTACTCTCAAATTTTTTAAGAGTATTTATAACTTCAGCTTCCTCGATCTTTCTAGAGAAATCCACACATTCAATCAATCCCAAGGGGTCTCCGGTGTCAGTTTTTAATCCAAGTATGATCTGAAAGCTGTAGGATTTATTCAGAGACAGAAACTCATCTTTTTGAAATCTTCTTTCATTGAGGAGAAAAACGACCACACCGCTTGCGAGTGGATCTAGACGGCCGGCAAACGTCAGTTTAGTGTTCGGGTCTAGACTTAATTCAGAGAAAACCCGCTGCCTTAATTGCCCCATTGTCTCGCCTGTGCTTTTTTCAGCTAGAATCATATTTTTGTTCTCGTATTTTTCCATCACTTTGGTACAATATTTCCAATGTCTGAGGAAAAAAGCAAGGTATCTAAAAACGTTACTACGGAAAGTTACAAAGGAGTGCGTGACTTTTATCCTGAAGAACAAGCTATACAAAACTATATCTTTGACATAATGCGCTCAACCGCTGACTTTGTTCGGATACAAGGAATACAACGCTTCTCCTTTAGAATACAGCGAGTTATATACGGACAAAACCAGCGAGGAAATAGTAAGCGAGCAAACTTACACATTCATGGATCGTGGCGGTAGAAACGTAACTCTTCGACCGGAAATGACACCCACGGTCGCGCGTATGATTGCTTCAAGGCGTAAGGCGATGGCTTTTCCTCAGCGCTTGTTTTCGATTCCTAATGTATTTCGTTATGAACGCCCGCAACGCGGTCGCCTGCGTGAGCATTATCAGCTTAACGCCGATCTGTTTGGCATAGATGGTATAGATGCCGAAATCGAGATAATTGATCTGGCGAATGAACTTCTAAAAAGATTTGGCTTGAAGGAAGATCAATATGAAATATACATAAACGATAGAAGTATTCTCGAAGATAAATTCGAGGAATTAGAGCTTGATCCAAAAAAGAAACAGGCGGTGTATAGACTGTTGGACAAGAAAGATAAAATTGATGATTTTGATGAGAAGCTAAATGAGTTGATAGGTGGCGACCTATTGGTAGGTCTCGAAGCGAACGAAAGGATCGATCAACTTATCGAAGAACTTAGTGCGCGAGGGATAAATAACGTAAAATTCAAACCATATTTGGTACGCGGTTTTGATTATTATACCGGGGTAATTTTTGAAATATTTGATACAAATCCCGATAACAGCCGATCTCTTTTTGGTGGTGGGCGTTACGACGATCTTTTAGAGGTATTTGGTGAAGAACCTGTATCTGCCGTAGGTTTTGGTATGGGCGATGTCACAATTCGTGACGTACTGGAAACTTATGATCTCTTACCAAAAGAAATTTCATTTACTGATATTTACGTTTGTGTTTCGGACAGACAATATAAAGTATACGCCGACAACGTTGCGACGCGCTTGCGTAAAAATGGGATAAGAACTGTAGTTGACATGCGTTATGATACAA
This sequence comes from Candidatus Campbellbacteria bacterium, assembly GCA_034521025.1. Lineage (NCBI taxonomy): Bacteria > Candidatus Campbelliibacteriota > Candidatus Campbelliibacteriota bacterium. The sequence continues at coordinate 152,246 of JAXHMZ010000004.1, read as the reverse complement.
TCGATTCGCAGTTGAAGCGATCGAAGAAATATGGATCTAAATTTGCTCTAGTTGTAGACGAAGAAGCATTTAATTCCGATAAGTTGATCCTAAAGGATGAGTACGGAAAAACACTCGGCCAAAAAAGTTTGGAGGAGGTCGTCGCTATTTATAAAAGAGAAGTTTAAGTATGAGATTGGTCACGTTTGATATAGAAACGAAGAATACTTTTGCTGATGTGGGTGGTCGCGAGCCGTCTATGCTTGATCTGTCACTGGTATCAATTCACGATACAGAGACCGAAGAGTTTTCTAGTTATTTTGAAGAAGATCTATCCAAGCTTGGCCAGTACTCAGAAGTCAACGCATCTATCGGCTTTAATTCAAATGCACTTTGATATTCCCATTCTCGATGAATATTACCGGGAGATCTGAGCTGAGTTCAAAAGCATAGATCTCTTGGAGTCGATCAAGAATTCCTTAGGACGAAGAATTGGGTTAGACGCTATTGCCGAGGCCACTCTAGGGCACCGCAAGAGCGGACATGGCTTGGAAGCCATTGAGTGGTGGAACAACGGAGAATTAGAGAAGCTTCGCGAGTACTGTGAGCAAGATGTAAGAGTTACCAAAGCCGTGTATGATTTTATAAAGGAAAACGGGTACGTGAAATTCCGATCAAATGATGGATTGCGTAATATTCCTATAGATGTCTCGGATTGGGACAAACCACTCGATTCTACGGTTACCCATACTCTTCCCTTTTAAATATGATAGACTGGTCATATTAGAAATACGCAGAGCATAGAGCAAAACAAAGCATAAAAATATATGAAATCTTCAAATCTTTTTTTACCAATTTCGATCATAGTTGCCGGTCTTTTGATCGGTGCGCTGACGGCGGGCGCTATAATCTTTGTAAACGATAACAACGATTCATCAGCAGGTAGATCCCGGTTCTAGTGGCCCGACCATCTCTTCCATTTCATATGAATCAGTAGATTCAACTGATTATATTCGAGGAAGTCTAGACGCTCCCGTAAAGCTCGTTGATTATTCTGACTTGGAATGTCCATTCTGCAAGCGACATCATGATACTTTGAACAATTTAATAGAAAACTATGACGAAGGTGAATTTGCTTGGGTATATAGACACTTCCCTCTAGAGCAACTTCACCAGAAAGCAATTCCGGAAGCTGTTGCTTCTGAGTGTGTAGCTCAGTCAGCCGGAGAAGAAGGTTTCTGGACCTTTATCGATAGGATCTATGAAGAAACTCCTTCCAACGATGGATTGGATCATGATCTGTTGCCTGAATTTGCGCAAGACGCGGGAGCCAACGTGGAGGAGTTTGAAAGTTGTTTTGCCAATGAAGAGACGTTGTCTATCGTGGAAGCACATTTGGAGGACGCTCAAAACGCCGGAGGTACCGGAACGCCATATAGCCTACTTATAAGTGATGCGGAGATCACAGAGGACGCTAGGGATGATATATACAATACTCTAACGCAGTTGGGACCTGAGGCCGGAAGTTTGGCCGTGTTTTCTGAAGGTGGTAATGCCGTGGGAATTAGCGGAGCAATTCCAGAAGAACCTTTAGCTGCTATCATAGACAGACTTATCGAGCTGAACTAGTTACAACTACAGCAAAAGGTTTGCCAGGCGGCACCACTCGCAATCCTTTTTATCACAACCTTTTTGTGTGAATTCCATAGAGAGGATCTCAGAAGAGATCCTCTCTATTTGATTTTTTAGCTCTGCCCTTTCTTCTTTGCTGATAGAAAATCGTTCGTGTTTATATTTACCGCTTTTGTTGGGTTTTACAAAATCAATGATCCCTTCTTTCATTTTCTCGCCGTTAAGCTCTAGCAAAAGCGAGTAAAATACGAGCTGACGTTTATAGTCACCGTTAGAGTCTTTGGTCTCTCCTTCTATATTATTTCTCGACTTGGGTTCGCCGGTTTTGAAGTCTGTTACTATCAAGCCTTCACTCCCTTCATCTCTATCGATCTTATCTAATTTACCGGAAAGTAATAAATTACCATTAGTTGTCTCCAGCGGTTGTTTAATATATCTTTCTGTCTCGCTTTCTCTCTGCCATCTTTTTCTACCTTCTTCTATAAATCCAGGCAGGAATTCATTTCCACGTTTGATCAGCTTTTCTTTGTCTAGGGCTTCTAAGTGTGAGCTTTTTATTTCTCTTTCCATTAATGCGAGCACCTCAGTTATGCTAAGGTCATTTTTCTTCGTTCTTTCATCAAAGAATTCTTGAAGAGTTTTATGTACTGCTGTTCCAAATACAGCGCTCCTATTTGGTGGCTGTGGAAGTCGCATCAATGTCAAAAAAAAGTACTCCCAGGGACAGGCAAGATATTTGTTGACGGCAGTCGGATTTAGGCCTTGCTTCCGAAAGAGAAATTCCACCAGGTCTTTATCCAAAAGCTTTCGTGACGGACTAAATCTTTCCTGATCTATATAAGTGCTGACCTCGGGACCCTTGTTTTCGCTCAGTCCAAGCTCATCGAGAAACTGAGAGGGTAAATATTTTCGTCCTTCTGAATTTGATCTTGGATAAGAAAGAATGGCCTTTTTTCTGGCGCGCGTAATAGCAACATATAAGAGACGCCTCTCGTCCTCTTTAATATTTCCTTCCTCGCCAACCTTTAGGGCTTTTAATTCCGGAAGATAAAAATATTCCGGTTTCCTTTTACCTCCCCATCGCTTATCCTCTAATCCTGTAACGAAAACAACGTCGTATTCGAGTCCTTTTACACCATGCACGGTGGATAGTATAACTTTTTCTTCCTTGGTTTCTTTTGTGTGCAGTTGTAACGCATTATATTCACGTGCTTTAGTAATATAGGAAAGGAAAGAATCCAAAGTAATACTCTCTTCCCTACTTTCAAGAGTCTTGGCTCTTTCGTATAGTGTTTGTATTTCTTCAATAATTACCCTACTTCTCTCTGACTTCAATATACTTTCAAGTAAGCCAGTTTCTTTTAAGGTTTTTTCAAAAGTATCAAAAAAACTATGATTGTGAGAATACTTATGGAGTTCAAAGAGTTTTTCAATCGACTCATTTATCTCTGAATTAGTTGGCAACTCTTTTACTAAGTCTCTAATGGTTTTTTCTTCTTTCCTGATACTTTTCAAAAAGTCAGCTATATCTAATGCGTCTATACCAAAGCAGTCAAAGAATAAAGCTTTGCCAATGTTTTCATCAGTTGGGTGGTCAACTATGGACAAGAGAGTAAGTAACTGCTCTGTATAAGGATCCATTTCTTCTGTTGAGCCGGATCTTTTAAAATAATCAATTCCCTGCCTCTCTAGAGCCAAACTCAGATCTTGAGCTTCTTTGTTATTTCTAAACAGTACAGCGATCGTGTCTTCAGGAGAGTTATTTTGAATAGATCTTATTTCAGTCGCAACTGTATGAGCCTCTTCTGTTTCATTGTTTGAAGAAAAAAGAAGTGTGTCTATATTCTCGCGGTCTGTAGCGGCAATCAGTGTTTTTTCACTGAGGGTCGGATTGTTTGATATCAGGTCTTGTGAGATATCAAGAATATGTTGGGAGGACCTATAATTCTCGGTAAGTTCAATTGTAGTCGCTTCGGGGTGCCGGTTTAAAGAAATACTGAAAGTTTTCGAGTGATGCCCCTTGAAATCTGTATATAGCCTGTTTGTCGTCTCCTACTATAAAAATATTGGGGTTTTCATGAAAACTCGAGATATGATCTAGTATTTTGTTTTGCGCGCGGTTTGAATCTTGATGTTCATCAGCAAGTATATATAAATATCTCTCTTGAAGAGCTGAAAGTAGATCATCTTCATTTTCCAAAGCGTACAGTAACTCAAGAATAGTATCTTCGTAATCAAAAAGTTTTTGTTCTTGCTTTATGCGTTCATACTCGCGAAAAACTTGAAGTAATTCAAAGTTCTTCTCTATCTTTCTTTCAAGGACTTTGTATTTCCCTTTCATCTCACCTTCATTTTTTCCTTTTGAATGATAAAGATCTTCGATCGATCCAAAATCTTTTGACTGCTCTTTTATTAAGTTTTCGAATTTATGAGGATCATACCCTTCTCTTTTAATGTCTTGTATTACCTGAGATATGCTTTTTACATAGAAGAGTTCGTTTCCGAAGGGCTTTAGAAGCTCAAAATTGCCTTCTGTGAGGATCTTTTCAATTAATTCGAGTCGTTCTAAGGAATCAACCTGTCTTGCTCCTATGATACGCGGGAAGTACTCAGGAAATTCTTGGATAATTTGGTTTGCGAACCCATGAAAAGTTGCAATTTGGGTTTTGTACGCGTCTTTGCCGATAAGTTCATACAAGCGAAGTTGCATAGCGCTAGCTCCGGCTTCGGTAAAAGTCAAGGCCAATATTGAATCGGGCGTAGAGTCTGTTTCGTGCAAAATGTGAGCTATGCGTGTTGTTAAGACATGTGTTTTTCCGGTTCCCGGACCAGCTACTACGACTACCGGTCCTTCTATTGTTTCTACGGCCGCTCGTTGCGCCGTATTGAGCTTTGCTAACGCTTGTTTATATGCGTTTTGGGTCATTTGTGAATTATACCAGCTGGCAAGTAATATATAAAAACGGAGTATTAATTACTCCGTTTTATTTAAATTAATAATTTTTCAAGCGATTTGATTTTTCGTGTTGACGTATTTTTTCGTGCGCTTTTGCTTCAATTTGCCTAATACGTTCTCGCGTGACACCGAACTCTTTACCAACTTCTTCTAGGGTGTGGTTTACTCCATCTAATATTCCGTTCCGCATTTCAAGTATTTTTCGTTCTTTGGGAGTTAGGTCTCCGAGTATTTGATTAACCTGGTCTGAGAGAATTCGCTTAGATGATTCATAGTCAGGTGAAAGAAGAGTTTCGTCAGGAATAAAATCTCCCAAGGTAGACTTTCCATCCGATTCATCTCCAACCGGACTCTCCAAGGAAACGGTGTCTTGGTCAATTTTGATTATTGTGTATATCTTGTCCAAGTCGATGCCCATTTCAGTTGAGATCTCCTCCGGCATTGGATCACGGCCAAGATCTTGGCTGAGGCGGCGAACAACTTGTTTGTATTTGGCTATGGTTTCGACCATATGCACAGGGATCCTGATGGTACGTGACTGGTCGGCAAGAGCTCTAGTGATCGCTTGTCTGATCCACCAAGTAGCATAAGTAGAGAACTTAAACCCTTTCTCCCAGTCAAATTTGTCAACGGCTTTGAAAAGACCCAAATTGCCTTCTTGGATTAGATCGAGGAGGGTCAGGTCAGGACTACGACCTACATATTTTTTTGCGATCGAGACCACGAGACGCAGGTTTGCTCGCGCGAGTAAGGTTTTTGCATCTTCATCTCCGGCTTCGATACGCTTGGCTAATTCTCTTTCTTCGGCTGCTGATATAAGGGGGTATTGACCGATCTCTTTTAGATACATTTGAATGGAGTCGTAGGCTGAAGGCTTTCTAGCGTACGCTTGTTTCTTGTCTCTTTCTTCATCTAATTGCAAAATACCTGAACTTTCTAAAACGTCGACCCCAGCTGTGTTCAACTTTTCGTAAAGTTGCTCTAAATCTAAGATATTGTCTTCAATATTTGGAAATTCTTTTAATATTTCATCAAACGTAATAAAACCACGCTCCTTTCCTTTTTTGAGAAGTTTATTTGATTTCTTTTCGAATTCATCCACTTTTTTATTGGATGTAGTTTTCTTTGTTGTTTTTTTGTCGGTTTTCTTGTTTGTACTCATAACTTAGACATTATCTTTTAAGGATTGTAATTTTTTACTAACAGCTTCGTACTCCTCAAGAGACGTTGAGGCTTTTGATTTGTCTCCCTCGTTCTCTGCTTCTTTGATCTTTTGTAAAATAATTCTGGCCTCCCTTTCCAAACTTTGTATCTTAATTCTGTTTAATAAATATTCAACATCTTTTTGTAAACTTTGTAAACTCTTAAATCCTGCTTCAGACTCAAATAAATATTTTTCTTTCTCTTTTATATCCGCGGAATTCAAAGAGTCTTCAGGACTTTCTTCGAATATCTCCTCAAAAGATCTACTTAATCCCTGTCCAATTTCATTTTTTTGGTCATCATTGAGAGCAAGTTCCTTTTTATTATATACGTCGATCTTCGCCGCTATAAAAAGTTTGTTGTTCCATTTCAAATCTTCTTTGCTGTCTGATTCAACTTTGGTTTCATTTTGAGCTTTCGGTCTTTGCGTTCTGTTTATGAAGGACTCAAATTCTTCAAAAACCGTCTCGGATCTCATTCCCAAAACCTCAGAAACCGAATTGAGATAATATTCTTTCTCGATTGAACTTGGCACCACTGCAATTGTGGAAAACACTTCATCTCTGATCCTTTTAAGTATATCCTTTTTTGATTTGGCTTTTTGGTTTATTTCATCTATCTGAAACTGAATAAGGTCTTTTGAATTTTTTATAATTGCTTTCCATTTTTCTTTGTCGTCAAGGATCATATCCGCCGGATCTTTGTCATCGGGAAGTTCGGCTATCTTTACATCCATGCCAAGCGATAGAGCTAGAGTTGCATTTTTTACGGCAGCTTCTTTCCCTGCTTTATCAGAATCAAATGCTATGACGAGATTTTTGGAGATCCTTTTGACTAACTCTAAGTTGGAAACGCCCGCCTTGCCTTCTTCTTGTCCTCTCAGCGCAGTACCGGAGGTAGCTACTGTATTTCGAAACCCTACTTGGTGTGAAAGCACCAAGTCCATCTGGCCCTCTACCAATATTGCGAACCCAAGTTTGCGGATCGAGAGCTTTGCTTTATCTATGCCGAAAAGAATATCTCGTTTCTTGAATACTTCCGTTTCCGGCGTGTTGATGTATTTGGCAGTTTTCTCATCGCCTGAGAGTGTTCTTCCCGAGAAGCCGACCACTCTGCCGCTAGAGTCGTTTATCGGGAACATTACTCGATTACGAAATCTGTCGTAATAACCACCATTTTTCTTCTCGATCAATAACCCGGCGGCCTCCAAGTCTTTTGCTTTAAATCCTTTTTTGATCAACTTGTCGTGTATAAAGCTCCAAGAATCCGGCGCGAAGCCAATGTTAAAGGACTCAGAGATTTTAGCCGTTATTCCTCTGTTTTGAATATATTCCTGAGCGATTTCGCTTGAAAGATATGAATCACGATAGGCTTTAGAAGCTTCGTCCAAAATTTCGTGTAGAATTTCGATCCTTTCCTTTGCTTCGGGATCGTTGGCGTATAGTTTTACGTCGATCCCAGCTTTTTCTGAAAGTATTTTTAACGCTCCTTTGAAATCAACTCCTTCAAATTCTTCTACGAACGTGAATATGTCGCCTCCTCTGTTGCACCCAAAGCAGTAGAAAGACTGTCGTTCCGGAGAAACCACGAACGAAGGAGTTTTTTCTTGATGGAAAGGACACAGTGCTTTCAGTGTTTTGCCGTGAGATTTTAATTCTATATATGATCCAATAACTTCCTCAACGCTCAGTCGATTTTTAATTTCTTCAACTGGTGAGTTCATTAGATTTTATTTTACTTCCTCTGTTTTGCGTTCGGCAACTTCGGCGTTTTCAGACTCTGTCTCCTCTTTTCGTGAATACTCCAAGGCGGCTTTGCTCTTAGGTGATCCCTCGTAGCCGGTACCGGCAGGTATCAACTTACCGATAATGACGTTCTCCATCAAACCGTTTAGATGATCTTCCTTGCCTTGTATCGCGGCGTTTATCAAGACGCGAGTAGTATTTTGGAATGAGGCAGCTGAAAGGAAGCTTTCTCGAGTCAACGAAACTTCTGTAATACCAAGGATCAACGGTGTTCCTGAGGCTTTTTCTCCATCTTTGCTCAGGGCTTCGTCGTTTATTTTCTCTAACTCGCTTTGTTCTACTATGTCGCCAATAGTTAAGTGAGTGGTACCGGGGTCTGTGATCTTAATTCTAGAGAACATTTGTCTGATAATTACCTCAATGTGTTTTCTCGATATAGAAGCGGCTTGCAGTTCGTATATTCGTGAAATTTCATTGATTATGTAATCCTGTACTTTCTCAACGCCAGCGTACTTGTAATATTCTTGTAAGTTTACCGATCCATCCGTCAATATGTCTCCCTTTTTGACCTTGTCGCCTTCTCTGACAACAATGGTTCGCAGATAATGCACTGTATATTCAGTCTCGGTTTTCTTCTTGTTTTTCTTTTTATCTTCGATCTCGGGAAGTATCTTTATGAATTTTTCTTTTCCGGTATCTACTACTTCTGAGATAACTCCGTCAACTTTGGCAATTACAGCCGGGTTCTTTGGATTGCGTCTCTCGAATATTTCTTCAACTCGCGGGAGACCTTGTGTGATGTCTCCGCCAGCTGAAGCTGTTCCACCTTTGTGGAAGGTACGCATGGTGAGCTGTGTTCCCGGTTCACCGATAGCTTGTGCTGCAACTGTTCCAATCGCTTCACCTACCTCGATAACCTCATTTTTACCGAGATCTAGACCATAGCATTTCTGGCAAACTCCTCGGTTGCTCTCACACGACATAGGAGACCTTACGGAAACTTCAGTTACTCCCGCTTCTTCAACCTTTTTCGCGTCTTGACTGTTCAAGAAGTCATTTCTTTTGTAAAGAACGTTTCCTTTCGGGTCTTTTACTGTTTCTGCTAGGAAGCGGCCCTTGATCAATTTCGAAATTGGAGTTCCCAGTTCATCTGCTTCGTGGCGAATGGTTACTCCTTTCTTGGTACCGCATTCTTCTTCTTTTATAACTACATCTTGAGCTACTACGAATAAGCGTCGGGTAAGATATCCGGCTTTGGCTGTGTTAAGAGCCGTGTCTGACATTCCCTTTCGCGAGCCGTGGGTAGTAATAAAGTATTCTGTAGGAGTCAATCCTTCTTTTGAAGAAGAAAGAACCGGAAATTCAATGGTCTGTCCGGAAGTACCGGCGATCAGGCCCTTAAGTCCTACAATGTTGGTAATTTGCGAGATAGAACCACGAGCTCCTGAGTTCATCATGTCGTGTACAGAGTCGGTCGTGCTGATCGACTTTGGAACGATCTTTTCAATTTGTGCTCGAAGATCATACCAAATCTCGGTAACTTTACGGTGTCTTTCCTCATCTGAAAGCAGACCCTCGTTGAACTGATCGTAGATATTGCTCGCTTTTGCTTGTGACGCTTTAATAAACTCATTCTTACCTTCAGGTTCAGTTACGTCATCAATTCCCCAGGTTGTGCCGGATATGGTAGCGTACTTGAATCCAAGGTTTTTGATCTTGTCTAAGATATTGGAAACTTCTTCGGTTTCGTAATTTTCGATAATGTCATTGACAATTCTCGACATTATCTTTCTCTCTACGGAGCTATTTATAAACCGATAATTTGACGGCAAAACGCTGTTGAATAATAGCCGTCCAACAGTAGTGTCGAATGGTTTTCCTTCAAAGTCAGCATATTTCTCAGAGTCTGTACCCAAAACGGTTACTTTCGCTCGAAAGTCGATCAAGCCATAATCGTAAGCGTTTATAGCGTCGTTTGGACTTGAGAATATTTTTCCTTCTCCTTTTGAACCCTCTATTTCTTGGGTCATCCAGAAACATCCCAGAATAATGTCCTTATCAGCCGTTACGTGTGGCGCTCCGTCTCCCGGTTTCAAGAGGTTTTTGTTCGACGCCATGATCTCTCTTGCTTCGTACTGCGCTTCTTCGGAAAGAGGCAGGTGAACTGCCATTTGGTCACCGTCAAAGTCAGCGTTGAATGCCGAACATACCATCGGGTGAACCTGTATAGCATTACCTTCGATCAAAATAGGTCGAAACGCCTGTACACCTAGACGGTGAAGAGTTGGGGCACGGTTAAGCAATACGTATTTATCTTTGATAACTTCCTCCAAGATCGCCCACACTTCTTCCACGCCGTCGTCGATCAAACGTCCCGCGCCTCTGATGTTGTAGGCAAGTTCGCGCTTGAGCAACTCCGAAATAACAAAAGGTCGAAATAGCTCAAGAGCCATATGTTTGGGAAGACCACATTGATCCAGAGCCAAAGTTGGACCGATCACGATAACCGAGCGTGCTGAATAATCCACTCTTTTACCCAATAGGTTGGAGCGAAGAATTCCCTGTTTTCCTTTTAGGTTTGAAGAAAGAGACTTAAGCGGCCTACGTTGAGCTTGGTTTAGGGCAGTGTATCCGGTACCTCTTCTGATCGTATTGTCAACCAAAGCATCCACCGCTTCTTGGAGAATTCGCTTTTCGTTTCTGAGAATTACGTCGGGTGCGCCGATCTCCATTAATTTCTTAAGTCGGTTGTTACGGTTGATCACGCGTCGATACAAGTCATTAATGTCACTTGTGGCGTGCCTCCCTCCGTCTAGTGCCACCATAGGTCGTAGCTGAGGGGGTATAACCGGAATTCGGTTTAAGAACATCCATTCCGGTCTTAGGTTTGCCCTTCTTAGACCTTTGACGAGGCTTAGACGCTTTTGCAATTTTGTTTTTTCTGCAACAGAAGCATTTTCATATCTTTCCTCAAGTTCATTTTCGAGTTGCTCTATGTCAAGTTTTGTGAAGATCTCATAGATAGCTTCAGCTCCTATATTAGCCTCAAAGAGGTTGCCGTATTTAACCGAATAGGCGTGGAACTCTGAGTCATCCAAGACTATTCCGCGCTGAATGGATTCGACTTCTTTTTTAGCTTTTTGGGATATGTCTTTAAGTTTTTCTTTCGATTTTTCATCCTGCAAAGCTTTTAGTTTGGTTTTGTACTCGCTATCGATATCTTTGAGGATCTGTTTGCGTTGGTTTTCATCTACTTCGGTAATGATGTGTCCGGCAAAGTAAACGACCTTTTCAAGATCGCTTGAAGTAATGCCTAAGAGTAGCGCCATCCTTGAAGGAATGCTTTTCAAGTACCAAACATGAGAAACCGGGCAAGCAAGATCAATGTGCCCCATTCGCTCGCGCCGTACAACCGAACGAGTGATCTCAACGCCACATTTTTCACAAACTATTCCTTTGTAACGAATTCCGCGGTATTTACCGCAGTAACACTCGTAATCTTTTTCCGGACCAAATATTTTTTCGTCAAAAAGCCCTCCACGCTCCGAACGTTGAGTACGATAGTTTATGGTTTCGGGTTTTTGTACCTCACCGTGGGACCAGTCAAGAATACGCTCGGGAGACGCCATTCTAATTAGAATGCTGTCAAAATGTTCGGTTGATGTTGGTTTGAATTTCGTATTGTTCATATATTGGATTTATTTAAGCGTCGTCTTTCTCATCTTTGACTAGATCAACGTCAAGAGCTAGACCGCGAAGGTTGTTCAACAGTACGTTGAATGAAGCCGGTATATTAGGATGCTTGATCTTGTTACCTTTGATAATCGAATCAAACGCGGCGGAACGACCCATTATGTCGTCTGATTTTATGGTCAACATTTCTCGTAGAGCGTAAGCTGCTCCGTAACCCAACAAAGCCCATACTTCCATTTCTCCAAACCTCTGGCCACCTTCTTGTGCCTTTCCACCCAGTGGCTGTTGTGTGATCAAGGAATATGGTCCGATCGAACGCATATGTATCTTGTCTTCGACCATGTGGTGAAGTTTCAAAATATACATGTATCCTACTGCTATGTCTCTCTCGTACTTTTCACCGGTGTAGCCATCATATAGCGGCACTTTGCCGTTCTCAGGGTAACCCGCCTTTTTAAGTTCCTCGCGTATTTCTTCATTGGTTGCTCCGGCAAAAGGAGGTACGATCGCCTGATAGTTCAAGTTCTTTGCCGCCAGACCCAAGTGCATTTCTAAAATTTGTCCCAAGTTCATTCGAGATGGAACTCCAAGTGGAGAAAGAATGATATCAACCGGCGTACCATCTTCCATATACGGCATATCTTCTTCCGGAAGGATCTTTGAGATAACACCTTTGTTTCCGTGACGTCCCGCCAGCTTGTCTCCTACGGAAATATTTCTTACCTGCGCTGTTTCTATGTATACCTTTTTGATGATACCTGACTCCAGAGAATCACCTCTTTCGCGGGAAAAGACCCTTACTCCGACTACGCGACCTTTCTTGCCGTGTTCCATTCGCTTAGAAGAATCTTTCACGTCGCGTGCTTTTTCTCCAAATATAGAACGAAGCAATCTTTCTTCCGGAGTTAATTGCGCCTCACCTTTAGGCGTGATCTTTCCAACTAGAATATCACCGGGTAGTACTTCCGCGCCGATACGAACAATTCCTTCCTCATCGAGGTTTCTAAGTCTGTTTTCACCTACGTTAGGAATATCGTGGGTCGTGACTTCAGGACCGAGTTTCGTGTCGCGAACAGAGACTTCGAACTCATCCATATGTACGGAGGAGAACGTTCCTTCCCTAACCAATCTTTCACTGATCACAATAGCGTCTTCATAGTTTTGTCCTGCCCATGACATAAAGGCGACCAAAATATTCTGTCCCAGAGCAGCTTGTCCTTGGTCAGAAGAAGAGGTGTCGGCTAACACTTGATCTTTTTTAACCTTATCTCCTACATTCACGATCGGGCGTTGGTGAAATGCGGTGAAGTTGTTAGTTCTAGAAAGGTTCGCGAGTTCGTACACTTCTTTTTTACCCTTGTTGGTCTTTAATATTATTTTACGGGCGTCAACGTATTCGATCTCACCGGCTTCTTTGGCTGTTACTAAGCGGCCTGTGTCGCGGGCTACTCTGTCTTCCACTCCGGTTGCTACCAACGGAGCTTCTGGCCGTAGACATGGGTTAGCTTGTTTCTGCATGTTTGAACCCATAAGAGCGCGGTTTGCGTCATCGTGGTTCAAAAACGGTATCATAGAAGTTGCCGCGGAATATGCCTGATTGGTTGAAACATCCAAATAATCTACCTCTTTTTTATCTACAAGTCCGGGTTTACTTTTATGTCTAACTTCAGCCTTTGCTTCAGTTAGCTTACCTTTTTCGTCGTATGGAGTAGCTGCATGAGCGATCTTGTAGTTTTCTTCTTCTAGGGCGTTTAAGTATTCAACTTCCCCGGTCAATACTCCTTTCTCTACTTTTGCGTAAGGTGTTTCTATCATCCCAAATTCGTTGATCTTGGCGTACATAGAGAGGCGCAATATCAATCCAATGTTCGGGCCCTCGGGAGTGTGTATAGGACAAAGTCTTCCGTAGTGCGAAGGATGAACGTCTCTGACTTCAAAGCCCGCTCTTTCGCGAGTCAGGCCGCCTGGTCCAAGCGCTGAAACTGTACGAAGGTTCGCGAGCTCCGTAAGCACGTTTTCCTGCTGCATAAACTGAGATAGTTGGTTTGTGGTGTAGAACTCTTTGATACGCGCCTGCAGAGGTCGAGCTGAGATGAAATTGGCCGGTAGCGTAGTGTCGGTGTCTGAAGTAGACATCCTGTCTTGGATATTTCTCTTCATCTGCGAGAGACCGACGCGCATTTTTGCTTGTAACATTTCGCCTACAAGTCGAACACGCCTAGATCCCAAGTGGTCTATATCATCAGGTTCCGCATCCGGTGTTGTATTAAGCTCAGCGATATGTGAGACAATGGTAACGACATCTTCAAGCTTCAACTGCCTCTCCTTCAATTCGTTTTTTGTGACCTTTTTATCGAATCTCTTGTTCAATCGAAAGCGACCAACCTTTGAAAGGTCGTATCTTTCTTTAGAAAAAATGGAATCTATGAATTCTTTGGCGTTCTCAAAGTTAGCTAGATCTCCGTCCCTCAAGCGCTTATATATTTCTATATAAGAGTCTTCTACGGTTTTAGCCGGGTCTAACTCAATTGTTTTCTCCATCATTTTACGAGCATTCAGATCTCCGGCAAAAAGGTCTAGAATTTCCTCATCTGTTTTGACTCCCATAACACGGAACAAAGATGAGGCGAGAAACTTACGTTTTCTATCTACTCGTACATACAGACCGCCGTCTGCCTCGGAATCTAATTCGATCCACGCCCCACGCGAAGGTATGATCTTAGCTCCGAAAAATCTTTGCCCTTTAGCGTCGGTTGCGGTAAAGAAAGCTCCGAATGATCTCGCTAATTGTGAGACGATCACTCGTTCAACTCCATTTATGATGAAAGTACCGTGTCTACTCATCACTGGAAAGTCAGACAAGAAAACCTCTTGTTCTTTTTCGATTCCTAGATTTTTGTTCAAAAGCTTTACCCTCACTTTAAGAGGCGCATCTAGCGAAACTTTGTTCTCTTTTGCTGTTGCTTCATCAACTTTTGGTTGTCCCAATTCAAAGCTGACAATGTTCAACTCGAACTTTTTTTCTGAGTAGTCGGTAATCGGCGAAAATTCCTGGAATAATTCTTTAAGACCTTCGTCTATAAGCCACATAAACGATTCGCTCTGCGACTCCACCAAATTTGGCATCTCAGTTAGCGGCTCTTTATATCGCGAAAAATATTTTTTCTCCATATATACAATAAGTAAAACAAAGACAATTATGCCTTTTTATTAAGGATTTTAATCCTGCGTTCCCCACTTTTTATTCAAAGCAAGATGATTTCTACTGCTAAAATAGTGCTCCGCCGCTACTCAATCTTGCACGTTGCTATGAGTATAACCCTTTTTTATTTTATGTCAAACTCGCTAAATGCTTCAATCTATAGATTGAAGCATTTAGCTTTCTTTATTTCTCTTTTCATTTTGCTTTTTATGCCACTCCTCTATATTTTTGTGATGGCCGGTCAAAAGCACATCAGGAACTTTGTAATTTTTATCCTTCCATTTTAATTTCTCGGGTCGAGTATATACTTGATCGGTCGCGTAACGTGTTTCTTCAAGAGAATTTTCGTTTCCAAGCACCCCCGGTAGGTAGCGTGAAGTGCTATCTACTATGGCCAAAGCGGCTAATTCTCCCCCCGTGAGTATAAATGGACCGATTGATAATTTTACTGGCTTTAATATCTTTTCAACTCTCGCGTCAATTCCTTCATAATGGCCACAAATTATAATTATATCTTTATATTTTCGAGAAAGGTCTTTAGCGTACTTATTGTTGAACTGCTTGCCGTTTGGAGTTAGTAGAATGGTCAGAGTTTTTTTCTTCCTCCCTTTTGCTTCTTTGTGGGCTCTCAATATTGGCTCCGCACCAAGAACCATACCCGGACCACCACCGTATGGTCGAGAGTCGATCTTTTTATGCTTGTTATGACTATGATCACGTAGGTCGTAGATCTTTACGTTTATTAATCCGGACTTAATAGCTCTTTTCAACATCGATTCCTCGAGTACAGGAGAGATCATTTTTGGAAATGCTGTTATTATGTGAAAATTCATATTTGTTGAACTTTATAAAAAACCGTCCCCAGATTTGGAGCGGTTTTAAAATAGGTATTACTAAAGTAAGGGATATCTATTCTCTCTCATCCTTGAGCTCGTTCATCGCATCTTCTACGCTATGCGCTTGTGCTCTAGTTGAACCTTCAGGTTCATTGATCTTCAGATTTACTCTTGCGTTGTTTTTCAATCCTACAACTCTGAGAAGAGTTCTTATAGCGCGTGCAGTGTTACCTTGTCGGCCTATTATCTTGCCCATATCGTCGGGATGTACAGACAAGGTCAATAAAACACCCATTTCGTCTACTGATCTATCGATCTTTACCTCTTCTGGGTTATCAACTATTGATTGAACCACAAACTCAAGAAATTGTTTGTCTCCGTCTTCCGCATTCTTATCCATAGTACTGTTTGTTTTTTTGCTAATGATCTAGCCACTTCAGTTGCTAGGTTCTGTAATTGTACCTTAACTTATTATTATAAACAATCAACAAGCTATGAGTCTTTCTTTTCTTCGTCGTCTTCAACCTTTTCTTCACTTTTAGCAACTTCGCTCTCTGTATTTTCTCCCGATCCTTTTTCTTCTGAAGAGCCCTCTTCTTCTGCCTTTTCTGCAGTTGTAGATTCTTCAGTGTTCTCTTCTTCTGTCGCGCTTGGCTCGTCCTCGGAAGCTTCTTCTTCGTTCGTTTCAGCCTCTTTTTCTTCTTCCGCGCTTGATTCTTCTGCAGGAGATGTCAGAGCTTCTTTGTCTGTTGATTCGGTTGTCGCTTCTTCCTTTCCTTCGCCTTCGCCCTGCGGAGTCTTCTTAGGAAGAACATTGACTTTTTTGCCGGTAATGACGCCTATTTCGACCAATAGATTGTGTACGGTGTCAGAAGGAAGAGCGCCCACTTCAAGCCAGTGATTAACGCGCTCGGCATTTATGTTTTTACTGTCCTGTCTTGGGTCGTAAGTGCCGAGATTTTCTATATAGCTACCACTTTTAGAACTTCGAGATGACTCAACTACCACCATTCTAAAGGTGGCATCGTGTCGCCTTCCAACTCTTTTTAATCTGATCTTTAACATAGAGAAGATACTAGCAGAGCTCGGTATGCCGGTCAATAGCATATAGCTCGCATATATAGAAGATCACTGATAGACTGATTAATGTTAGATTTCTGTGTTAAGGACTATTAACGATATTTTATGAAAGGAAAAACGTATAGAGGTTATATTACGACCAATTCTAAAGGATTTGGTTTTTTCTCGAATGAAGATCTGGAAGAAGATATTTTCATTCAACCAGGAAAACTACTAATGGCTTTGAACGGCGATGAGGTAGAGATCAAGATAATTGATAAAAATGAATCCGGCCCCTTAGGTGAAGTAACAAAGGTGTTGGATAGAGCTCATAGTAAATACGTCGGAACTGTAGACAAAAGTTCTGGAAGGATCTTTGTAATTTCAGATGATAGAAAGGCGTATGTTGATTTCTTTGTTCCCGAGAGATTTCAAGGAGAGGCCGAAGACGGAGATAAGGTTGTAGTAGAATTGGTGGACTGGAAGGATGAAGACAAAAACCCAATAGGAAAAATAGTATCGGTGCTTGGGAAAAAAGGTGAGAACGACGCGGAAATGAAATCGATCATAATTTCTAGTGGATTTGACGGTGATTTCCCCCCTGAAGTTGAAGAAGAGGCGGAAAAGATCAGCAAGGAACGCGGACCTATTACCGAAAAGGATGTCCAAGAACGAGAAGACTTTCGCGATGTAACTACTATTACCATCGACCCGGCAAGCGCCAAAGACTTTGATGACGCTATTTCATTCAGAAAATTAGACGACGATAATTATGAAGTGGGTGTACACATAGCCGATGTCTCTCACTTTGTTGATTTTGGTTCAAAAATCGATAAAGAGGCCTTTGAGAGAGGCTTTTCAGTTTATTTGGTAGATCGAACTATCCCGATGCTACCGGAAGTACTGTCTAACGATCTTTGCAGTCTTAATCCGGGCCAAGACAAACATGCCTTTTCCGCAATAATGGTGTTGGATAAAAAAGGCAATATCATAGACCATCATTTTAGCAAAACTCTCGTACATTCGAACCGGCGTTTTACTTACGAAGAAGCACAGGCTGCCATTGATGGCGGAGAAGATGAGTTTTCTCACGATCTTTCTGTTTTGAATACGATAGCAAAGGAGCTTAAGAAGAAGAATCAGGAAGGCGGTGCTATAGAATTCGAAACAGACGAAGTATCGTTCGAACTCGCTCCCGACGGAACTCCGATAAAAGTTACTCGCAAAGAGAGGTTAGACGTTCACAAACTGGTGGAGGAATATATGCTCCTGGCTAACCGGATGGTCGCGAAAAAGCTCTCTCGAGCGGTAGAGAATGATGAAGCGGACTTAGCGGTGTATAGAGTACACGATACACCTCAAGTAGAAAGAGTTGAAAACTTTGCTGAACTCGTCCGGGCTTTAGGTTATAAATTACCGCTAACAGAAGAAGGGACTGTCAAATCAAAAGACCTGTCAGAATTTCTGGAAAAGCTTGAAGGAAGGCCCGAAGAAAGTCTTTTGAAGACGGCCGCGATACGCTCTATGGCCAAAGCTTCATACTCCACAGATAACATAGGACACTATGGACTCTCCTTTAATTACTATACTCATTTCACGTCACCGATCCGTCGTTACGCCGACCTTGTGGTGCATAGGATCCTCAATTCTTACTTGAAGAGCGGAGAAATACCTGAAACTGAGGCGCAGTTCTATTTCGATATGATCAGTCACATAACCGACCGCGAACAAGCCGCCGTTGAAGCAGAGCGTGCTTCCAAAAAGTACAAGCATGTCGAATATATGCAAAATCACATCGGTGAAGAATTCGAGGGTACAATATCAGGTGTTTCTGAATGGGGTATATATGTTGAAGAGAAAGAAACTATGGCCGAAGGAATGATAAGTACAAAATCACTCGGAGAAGATTGTGTTTATGAGAAAGAAAAATACCGCGTTAGTTGTCCAAGTTTAAAGCGCGTCTTTAGTCTTGGTGACTCTATAAAATTCAGGATCAAAGATGCTGACTTGGATAAAAAACAACTCAACTACGAATTAGTTGAGTAGTTTGTCTGCTTGATATAGATATAAATATCCCCCGGAAGACCCGACTGTCCTCCGGGGGTTTATCAGTTGGCCCTTCGAGATCTCGAGAGGGAGCCACGATCTCAAAGGGCGAGGAGGAAGTTAAAGAACTTTTGCGCTTATCCTTCCTACGCACGATATGGTTATTTCTATTCACTTTTTATACTAGTAGACTCGGGAGGTCAAGCTGGATCTATTGAGTTATTTTTTCCGCTTCTTCGAGATCAACGGATAATAGCTCTGAGGCAGCTCTCTTGCCCATAGTTATTCCATAAAGCATACCGGCATGAGACATAGTTTCTCGATTATGTGTTATAAGAATAAGCTGTGATCGTTTCGCTAGTTCAGTAAGTGCTTCAGCGTATCGCTTTGAATTAGCTTCGTCCAGAGCCGCATCTGTTTCATCAAGAATTAGAAACGGCGGCGGGTTCACTTGTGATAGAGCAAAGATCAGGGCTATTGAAACCAATGTTTTTTCACCCCCTGAAAGCATTGCTATGGATTTTATTTTTTTGTTCGGTATCGTTAATCCTATTTCTACTCCGGTTTCGGATAGCTTCTCTTCGTCTTTGGTTTTTTTCGTTACTACCGTTTTAGTAAGCTCGGCTTTACCGCCCGCGAACATATGAGAGAAAAAATTAGAGAAGTGATCACTGATCTCTTTAAGTCCTATCGAGAACTCATATTCTATCTTCTCGTCTAATTCTTGAGCTACACTGTGTAATTTCTCTATTGTTTTTTCAAGATCTTCTATTTCACGATCGAGAAATTCTGCTCGCTCTTTGGCCAATTTATACTCACGTTCGGTCTCTTTTTGATTCCCAACTTGCATGGTTTCGATCCTCAACTTCAATTTTTCTACCTCTCTTTCCTTTTCTCGCAGATCGTCGTTAGATACTTCGATTCTGGTTATATCGTTGTTCGGATCCAGGTTTTCTTTGGGGACATTTATGCCCGTAACATAGACAACTTCTTCAAGTAAACTGTAGAAATCCTTTACCTCGGATTTTAAACTATCTATTTTTTGTTTTATTGATCCTTTCTGAGTTTCCAACGAAGCTTTTTGATATTCTTTGCTCCTGTCTTTTTCCTCTTCCTGAAACAACTCAGAAATTTGCTTTTCAAATGCTTCCTTGTCGTTCAAGAGACCGTTTTCTTCTTCAACAATTTTTTCAAATTCATGATTAAGCTTGTTTAGCTCCTCGACAACTGAAGGATCCTCTCTTTCATGATCTTTTTCTTCGGATACATCAGCGGAACCTTTTTCGTATATCGAAATGGCTTTTTTTATTGTTTCTTTGATTTTCTCTAAAGAGTCTTCGTCTAGCGTTCTTTTGAGTAAATCAATAATTTCGTCGATCTTTTCGCTATTGATCTCTCTATTGCCAGCCGAAGTTTGTTTTGTATTACCTGTCTTCAGGATTTCCAATTTTGCTTCCATTCTCCCTATTGATCTTTCGATCTCACTTCGTTTGCTTTTCAGATTTTCTATTTCGTTTGTTGTGTTTTGTATTTTGGAGCGTAGCTCTTCCCTTCTTTCTTCAAATGAATGCGCTTCCTTTTCTCTCAAATTTTCTTTGATCGCCCTGTCTATTTCGTCTATTTTTGTTTGCGTATCTTGAAGCTCTTTTTCGTTTAGTTGAATTAGTTTAGTGCGGTGAGGAAGGAATAGCTTGGCATATTCATTGATCTTTGTTTTCAACTCTTCTATTAACTCCTTTCTTTTTTCAATTTGTGACATTTCACGCTCCAGATAACGTAGGTGCGGCGCGTGCTCACGCGCAAGAGAGCGAACGGACACCAAGTTTTCCTCAGTTTTTACGAGTTTTTTAAGAGCATCTCTTTTCTTGATCCTATATTGAGTCAATCCAATTGCCTCTTCTACATACTCTCTCCTTTCTATTGCTCCCATTTTGAGCATTTTATCCGCTTCTCCTTGTGAAATGATGTTATGCCCGGCTGTGCCAATTTTTGATGTGGACAGGATATCAATTACATCTTTGAGTCTAACCGGACTGCCATTTATATAATATTCGCTCGTAGAGTCTCTGTGAATAATTCTTTCTATTTCAATTTCATCAAATGCTCTTTCTATTTCGCGGTTTGAGTTATCAAAAGTTAGGCTAACGCTAGCACGATTGGTTCTGGGCAAAGAAGTTGAACCATTAAAAAGGAGATCTTCGGTTTTCTTGGACCGCAATGATTTCATAGATTGCTCTCCCAGGACAAAACGGAACGCCTCGGCTACGTTGGACTTCCCGGAACCATTTGGTCCGACTATTGCCGTTATGTTCTTACTAAAAGACAACTGCTCTTTTTTTGCAAAAGATTTAAAACCTTTTATTTCAATAAACTTCAGTTTCATATTTTATATCCATTCATTTTCTTTGAGGCCTGCCTCTGCCGCTTCTTGCTCCGCGTCTTGCTTAGAGGATCCACTGCCTTTACCTATGAGTTTATTGTCTAGATAGACACCCATAGTGAATTTCTTGTCATGGTCGGGACCACTTTCTGAAATAACTTTGTACTCTGGTGTTGTTCCGTGAATTTCTTGCGCTTTCTCTTGAAACAAGCTTTTAGCGTCTACCCAAAGTTTTTCAGTCACTATCGGCTCGATCATTTCAAAGAGATTATCACCGATAAACTTTTTAGCTGGCTTGTAACCCTGATCAATGTAGATCGCTCCGACTACTGATTCAAACGTGTTGGCTAGAATATAACTGCGCGCCCTCCCGGTACTTTTGGACTCACCCTTGGACAAAAATAAAAAATCTCCCATTTTTAGTTTCTTGGCGGCGCTTGAAAGAGATTTTGTATTTACAACAGCTGCTCTGATCGCTGTCAGTTCACCTTCGTTTTTATTAGGAAATCTTTTGTACAATTCTTCGGTTACTACCAATTCAAGAACGGCATCACCGAGAAATTCAAGGCGTTCATTATGACCAAGAGTAAAATCACGGTTTTCGTTTACGTATGATCTGTGAACAAAAGCTCGCAGAAGAATGTCTTTGTCATTAAAATTTACACCTAACTGTTCCTCGAACTTGCTGATATCTTTCATAGTATGTCTCTGGCTAATTGACTTTATCTTCAGATACGAGTGTTTTGATCGCTTTTGTAACAATTGGAAGTATGTCGTTATAAAAATTCAGATCTAAAATGTCATTGAGTTCATACCACTTACAATCATCAAGCCCTCCGTCTGTATCGAGTTTTAATTCATCATATGGAGCCTTGGCCAAAAAGTAGGTTACTTGCTTTCTTATTTTCCCTAATTCAGGATCTGAGGCAACATATTCGTTCTTGCCGAGCTCCTCGGTGATGTCCGCCTCTAATCCCAATTCTTCTTTTATTACCCTTTTGGCGCCCAGACTATCTGTTTCGCCGTCTTTGACGTGCCCTTTTGTAAGTGTCCAGTGTCCAAAAACATCATGAACTAACGCTAAATAATAAGAACTATTATTTTCAGAATACACAACCGCCCCACACAACCTTTTTACAGGCATTTCTTCGTAAGTTCTGTTGAATTTACTTTTCTCTTTCTTTACACTTTTCTCATCTTTCCCGGGCTCACCCATTTCTTTATAGACGGCACCTAAGACACCGTTTATAAAGCGCCCACTGGATTCGCCTCCAAATGATTTAGCTAGTTCGATCGCTTCGTTTATTGCAACTTTTGGCGGCACTTCTTCCCTATTGGCAAACAAAAGTTCATAAAGGCCGATCCTTAAAATATTACGATCTACAATTGAAATTTTTTCCAATGGCCAATCAGGAGCCGCCTCCGTGATAATCACATCAAGCTTATCTTGCTTATCTAGAACGCCATGCAAGAGCTCGGCCATAAAGGAGAAGTCATTCAACTCAGGCGCAAACTCTTTTGCGTTGAATTCAAGGACATCACTCGTTGATTCCTCGGGTATATTATTAAAATCCCATTCAAATAGGGTCTGTAGGACTATTGATCGTGATAGGTGACGATTCGCCATTTCAAAGGTGCTAACTAGTGCTATTTACCTGTTAGTGTACACGAATTCAGCAAAAGAACAAGGCACTAAGAGCTTTTTTTAGTGTCTTTCTCACCCTCGGTACTGCTCTCTTTATTCTCTTCTGCGGGCGACGCGTCAACAGTTTCAAATACCTTTCTACCTCGATACATTCCAGTTTTCATATCTACTCTGTGTCTGAGGTGGTAGCTATTTGTCTCTGTGTCTCTTGTTAAACGCGGCTCCTTCAATCCGTGGTGGGCACGCCGATTACCGGTATGACCTTTTGTGTGGCGCATTCGTATTGACATAGTGATACCGATTATACATATTTATTATTTTTGTTCAAGCGGATCTCTTTTTCTGAGCGATAAAGTTTTTGCAATAAGTTGATCTGTGAATGGGCGATAAACCATATTTTGATATTAATTCTCTGTGCTCTTTAGTTCCATATCCTTTATGTTTTTCTAAGGCGTATTGCGGATACTTTTTAGACTAGTCTGATCATTTTCCTATCCCTTTCTACCTTGGCTACTATTGACGAAAGGGCGATCACTTTTTCCTTCTCGTCACCTTTAATTATTGTCTCTTGATCAATAAATTTTTTGGGAGCATAAAGAGAACCATCCAGAAGAATTTTCTCTTCTTCCAGGGCGTTAATTTTTTTCAAAGCTTTTTTTATTCCGTACCTGAGAGATCTACTGATATTTTCTCTATCAATTACTTTTGCTCCAACTGAAGCAGTCGCAAAATCAACGTTGCCCTTTGATCTCTCCTCTAAGATCTTGCTGTAGTACTCCTCCCGTTCTTTCTCTGATAGTTTTTTTGAGTCTAAGATCTTTGTTTTTTTCGCGAATGTACTTTTCGTTCTTAGTCTGAAGGCAGAGACCACTACCGGACCGGCGAGAGGCCCTCTTCCTACTTCGTCAACTCCTATAACCGTTTTCATATTCTCAGTATACAGAACAAATACAATTTAATTCTGTGGAATATTTATAAGTGTTATACTGAGCACATGAAGGAAGACTCTAAGTTTATTCATCTCCACACACACTCTCATTACTCGCTTTTGGATGGACTTTCTAAGGTTCCTGATTTAGTAAAAAAAGCCAAAGAGCTTGGCATGCCTGCCTTAGGGCTAACCGATCACGGTAATCTTCATGGCGCGATCGAATTTTACAAGGAATGCAAAGACGCGGACATTAAACCCATAATCGGTTCCGAACTCTACGTTGCCGAGCGCTCTCGCTTTGATAAACAGGCGGGAATTGATGATAAAAGGTATCACTTGACTCTGTTAGCTCGTAATAATAGCGGGTACAAGAACTTGCTCAAACTAGTCTCGATTGCAGCACTTGAGGGATTTTACTATAAGCCTCGAGTAGACAATGAATTGCTTCGTGAATACAGCGAGGGACTAATATGTCTTACCGGCTGTCCTTCGGGGAAATTCGTTAATTTACTATACAACAAGAAAAGAAAAGAAGCTGAAGAGTTACTAAACTTTTATATTGAAATTTATGGCAAGGAAAATGTTTTTATTGAAGTCATGAAACATGAAGAAGTTGAATGGTATACTCCGTTAATTCCGAAAATGATAGAGATAGCAAAGGCATTCGATCTGCCTCTAGTAGCCACCTGGGACTCGCATTACCTTCATAAAGACGACAAAGAAGCGCACAATACACTTCTTCATATTAATACTAACAACAAGAACTTTACTTTAAACGGCGATTACTCCTTCATTACCACCGAAGAAGCCAAGAAGATCTACAAAGACATACCGGAAGCCGTCGAAAATACTCAGAAAGTAGCTGACAAAGTCAATGTTGAACTGGATCTAGGTAGCTGGACTTTTCCGGATTACCCCTTGCCTAACAATAAGAGCGCGGATGAAGTTTTACGTGAGATTGCTTTTGCGGGATTTGAAGAACAAGGATTACCGCAAACCGATGAATACGTTAATAGACTCGAATACGAGCTTGAAGTTATTAAAAGCAAAGGATTTTCGATCTATCTTCTGATCGTAGCTGATCTGTTAAGGTACGCTCGTGAAAATAGAATTTTTTCTACGATCAGGGGTTCGGTAGCGGGTTCCTTAACAACTTATTTGACCGGCATTACAACAGTAGATCCGATCGAGTACAAATTACCCTTTGAACGCTTCTTAAATCCCGAACGACCAAAAGCTCCGGATATTGATATGGACTACGCTGATAATCGTAGAGACGAGATACTAGAATACGCAAAAAATAAATACGGGGAAAGTAAGGTAGCTCAAATTGGTACTTTTGGAACAATGGCCGCCAGAGGAGCGGTGCGTGACGTCGCGAGAGCTCTCGGTTATCCATACGCGACGGGCGATAAGATCGCAAAACTAATTCCTTTTGGCTCACAAGGTTTCCCTATGACGATCGCACACGCCATGGAGGTAGAAGAAGATCTCAAAAAGATGTACGACGAAGACTCCGAAGTTAAAGAGATCATCGACTTAGCCCAAAAGATAGAAGGATGCGCTAGACACATTTCCGTACACGCCGCCGGGGTGGTGATCTCGCCTACGGACGTAACCGATTTTGTACCGATCCAGGTTGATCCCAAAGCCGGTAAGGTAATAACTCAATACGATATGCACGGCGTAGAAGATGCCGGGCTGATCAAATTTGACTTCTTAGGCCTAAAGAATCTTTCGATATTGTCAAACGCGATCGAGATCATTGATCATACTAGAGGAATTGATATAGATATTGAGAATATACCCCTTGATGACACGAAAACGTTCGAGATGCTTGCGCGCGGAGAAACCATGGCACTTTTTCAGCTGAATGGATCAGGAATGACTCGTTTTCTTAAAGATCTTAAGCCGACGCGTATTCAAGACATCAACGCTATGGTCGCACTCTATAGGCCAGGTCCTATGGAAACGATCCCTACTTACATCGAACGCAAGCACAATCCAGAGTTAATACAATATTTGGATCCGCGGCTTGAAAGCATATTGGATCAAACTTTCGGTGTAATAACATACCAAGACGACGTTTTGATGATCGCCATAAACCTTGGTGGTTTTTCCTGGCTAGAAGTAGATAAATTGCGTAAGGCGATGGGTAAAAAAATACCCGCCGAAATGGAGCGACAAAAGAACAAGTTGCTCGATGGACTGGTAGAGAATGGAATGTCAAAAGAGAAAGCCAAAGAGTTATGGTCATTGATCGAACCTTTTGCTTCTTACGGATTTAATAAGGCACACGCAGCCAGTTACGGCAGAGTTGCCTACCAAACAGCATACTTAAAAGCAAATTACCCCGTTGAATATATGGCGGCGGTACTAACGGCTGACTCCGGAGAGGTCGAAAAGATCTCTGAGATAATCAATGAATGCAACAGAATAGGCATTGACGTTTTGCCTCCTGATATTAATGAAAGTATGGCTGACTTTACCGTGGTCAACGAAGAGAGTGAGCAAAAAATTCGCTTTGGACTGACTTCAATAAAGAACTTTGGAGCGGGCATTACGGAATCAATAATAGAGGAACGAGAAAAGAATGGCCGTTTCAGCTCACTGGGGGATTTTCTTACCAGGGTGCAAGATAGAAATATCAACAAAAAATCACTGGAGGCACTGATCAAAAGTGGTGCTTTGGATTCGTTTGAGGCAAGAGGCACTATGTTAAAGAACCTTGATTATCTTTTATCCTATTCCAAAGAAGCCCGAACTGAAAAAAACCAAGATTCTCTTTTTACTCTTATGGGCGCTGAATCAGATATTGAAAAATTACAGTTGGAACCGGGAGAAGAAATAAATTCGAGCCTAAAGCTTGCTTGGGAGAAAGAACTTTTGGGTCTTTATGTATCCGGGCATCCCTTAGAGCGTTTTAGTTATGAGTTAAGTCAACGCAAAGCGAAAGTAATCGATGTTAAAGAAAAAGCCCATGAAAATTCTACTATTACTCTATGTGGGATAATTGATGAAACAAAGATAATTCTAACCAAAAAAGGACAGAAGATGGCATTTGTTAAACTCTCCGATTTTTCTGATTCGATCGAATTAGTCGTTTTTCCTGATACATTTAAAAACACTAAAGATTATTGGGAGGCCGAAAATTGCGTATGTGTAAAAGGTAAATTTTCCAAACGCAACAACGAGGCTAGTATATTAGTTGAGCAAGTACGGTTTCTAAAGGAAAAAGAAGAAGCTGAGGCGGTAAAATAGAAACACAAATTGACTTAATATGCTACGATACAAAAGTTAAGACATATTTATTTATGAACGACCAAGAAAAACTTGAAAAGATCCGACATTCATTCGCGCATTTACTAGCAGCGGCAGTTACTCAAATGTATCCGCGGTCATTACCTGCGACCGGACCTACTACTGAAAACGGTTTTTTCTATGACTTTGCTTTTGAATCTAATATTCCAACCGAGGAAGAATTAGAAAAAATTGAAAACAAGATGCGAGAAATTCTTTCTAGCTGGGAAGGATTCGAGCGTATTGAAGTAACCCCCGAAGAAGCTCGGGAACATTTCAAAGATAATAAGTATAAGCTCGAATTGATAGATTCATTTGAAGACAAAGGAGAAAAAGTTTCTCTTTACAGATCAGGTTCTTTTATTGATCTTTGTCGCGGCGGACACGTTGATGATATAAACGATCTAGTTCCCGAGGCATTTAAACTCCATGCAATTTCCGGAGCCTATTGGCAGAGTGATGAAAATAATGACCAATTGGTGCGTATTTCCGGTTTTGCCTTTGAAGCAAAAGAATCTCTTGCGAATTATTTGGAAATGCGCGAAGAGGCCAAAAAACGCGACCACCGTAAATTAGCCAAAGAACTGGATCTGCTTGTCTTTTCCGAATTGATCGGCCCAGGACTGCCGATCTTTACTCCGAAAGGCAATATTGTGAGGTCAAAAATAGTTGAATTCTCGCGTGAGCTAAATGCCAAGATCGGCTTCCAGGAAGTTCACACTCCTAATATGAACAAAGCTGAACTATTTAAAATATCAGGTCACTACCAAAAATACGAAGAAGATATGTTTAAGGTGAGTTCTCATTATACAGACGAGGAGTATTACCTGAAGCCAATGAATTGTCCGCAACATACGCAATTATATGCTTCAAAAAAACGGAGCTATAGAGATCTACCGATCAGAATAGCAGACTTCTCGAACTTATACCGAGACGAAAAACCGGGTGAATTAGCCGGCTTGACGCGCCTCCGCTTTTTTTCTCAAGACGACGGCCATGTCTTTTGCAGTGAAGATCAAATAGAAGAAGAGTTCAATAAAATACTGGAAGTTGTACAAGTTGCTCTCAAGATCTATGGGTTGGATTATCACATAAGGCTTTCTTTGAGAGATCCGGAAAACAAAGAAAAATATTTAGGAGATGATTCCCTGTGGGAACGATCACAGAGTATGTTAAAAGATCTGTTGGAGCAAAACGGCGTAGATTATGTTGAAGCTCCGGGCGAAGCGGCGTTTTACGGCCCTAAAATGGATATAATGGCCCATGATGCCCTCGGAAGAGAGTGGCAAATATCTACCGTTCAATTGGACTTTAGTATGCCTGAACGTTTCGATCTTACTTACGTTGATAACAATGGAGATGAGAAAAGGCCGGTTTTGATACATAGGGCTATCATCGGCTCCCCAGATAGATTTATGGGTATTTTATTGGAGCATTTTGCCGGTAAGTTACCGCTATGGCTATCTCCGGTGCAGATCTCACTAGTACCAGTTTCAGAAGAACAGAAAGATATAACCCATGAAATAGCCGAGCAGATCATAAAAGCAGGCTTGCGAGTGGATGTTCTTGATGAAAATGATTCTTTAGGTAAGCGTATACGCAACGCAAAAATGGAACGAGTTCCCTATATAGGAGTAATTGGAGACCGTGAAAGTAAAAATAATTCGATCTCTATAGAATCGCGCGACTCAGGAAAACTTGGTGAAATAAAGGTGGACGAACTCATCGATCTATTAAAACAGAAAAATACTTCTAGAGATATAAGTGTTTAAAAAACTTGCGAATAAACAAAAAGCCGGCAAATATTTACCGGCTTTTTGTTTATTGTAATTTCTGACCTGATCTAGCCAAGGATCGCTCTGACCCGGCTTTCGTTAACTTTCAAATACCCGTCTTCGCGTGGATACATTCCTTTCGCCTGATCAATTACTAAGTTTAGAACATCAGAAGAATTCTCGTTTGTAGTACTTGCTTTGGTTACAATGTACTGCAACGCCTTCTCAGAAAAGAGTGCTCTATCTTTATTAGCTTGGGTGCGCAAGTCTTGTAGCTCTTCGCTATCAAACTCCTCTTTTGCGTCGGTGTATGAAGTAACGAACATTGGCATCTCTTCATAATTAGACTCTTCTTCTGTAGCGAGAACGCTTTTATCCATTACTGTTTGAACACTCGGCGTGTTTTCTAACGCTAAGAATGAATAAAAGACAGATTTAGCTCGTGACCTGAATTCCGGTCCGGCCATTATGTAACTTAGTGCGGCTATCCATAGCAAAAGAGCAAGTAGAGCTAGAGAGCTTTGCAATACGTCACCTACTCCCGTATAAGGAATTTGACTCAAATAGACGTATGTACCGTCTTTGTTGATAACAAGTTCGCTATCCAAAGTCACGTTAGGATCACTTTCTCCAGTTGTTCCAACTCCGGAAGAATACGCTTCCCGAATATGAACACTAATATCAACGGTATCTCTATCACAGTCGTTTTCGGCAACTATCTCTACAGCAAAAGTTCCTTCTTCTCTCGGTGTTCCCCTTATCTCTAGGTCGTTCTCGAAAAACCTAAGACCTCTCGGCAAACCGCTGAGATCAACATCTTCGAGTTCCGAACCACTTATGTCTATCTGGTGTTCAAAATTTTCACCAACTCGTCCATAAGCACGACCAGAGCCGATCTCGATAGTTAGGTTTTCGCAATCGTGGTTCGCGTGAGTTACATCAAACCCCATTCCGAATAGGGTAAAAACTAAAGCAAAAACCGCAATTACAACCTTATTAGTATGTATAGATTTCATGTTATTAATTAATTATTGTTTAGTAATTATAACTTGATTTTCCAAACTGTCAAGTTATTTAACCTCTTTGATCAATACTGCCTCTACAATGAATCTGTCTTCTTTAGCCCCAAAAGAATTACAGGTAGCAAGCGTCAGCATGGCTTCGTCCGTTTCAAAATCAACTCTAACTTCATGATCTTTGGCTAGTTTATTTGAGGTAACTTGGTAGATGAACTTTTTTCCTGCGGACTCCATCACTATTTCATCTCCTATTTCTAGACCTTTGATGTTGTTAAAGATCCTATAGTTTTGATTATTTACAACGGGTAAAAATGAACTATGGCCAAACAAGAAAATATTTGCGTTATTTTCCCCTAAGTACCCCGAACCCGGATAGTGGACTACACCGTCTTTCAGAGCTGAATCTAGGACATCAATATCCCTTGAATTTGGCATCTTGATCTTTGCGTCAAGGCCAATAGAAGGAGCTGTGATTCGATCTGGTTTTAAATTTCTGCTCTCTTTAGTTGTCTCTGGGTTATTTTTAGCAGTTTTTTCAGTTTCTTCAAGGGCTTTTTCTTCTTCCTCAGCGAGTTCCTGGGAATTATCTCTGACTTTCTCTTCGTCGGCATTTACGACCGAAATTGTAAAAACGAAAGAGGAAAACAAGAGGCAAAAAACAATGCCCAAAGTGACAAACGAGATAGCGACGTCGACTCTGGTTGTTTTTTCTTGTAATAAATTTTCCATATTAAAAAGAGTTGACAGAACTGAAAATCAATATATAATTCGTTTCAGAAACAAAACTCTACGAAAAACAAGTTATTTCTTTCTCGAACCTGTGTTATACAGCAATTATACTATTATGTCAAATACATAGGTTACTTTATCACTATTAATAATTAACAAAAATGAACGAAAATAATATACCTCAAAAAGAGGAAGCTAGTCGTCCAATAACCAACGGTACGACCAGTGAAAATAATAACAGAAGCAAACGCCCAGCCTGGATCATCGTTTTGGCAATTGCGGGGATCCTAGCGGTATTTTCAGCTCTAGGAGTTGGTATCTTTCAGTTGGCAGGACAAGCTCCTCAAAACATTTCAGAGCTTGGTACTAATTTAACGAACCTTTTTAAGGGAGAAGAGAGATTGGAACTCACGTTGGAAAGCACTGAGATGAACTCTGGAGATACTCTGGAGTTAGATATAAAGCATAGAAACAAAAGCATTGATTCCGATAGTTACACGATCGAGTTTGAATGCGATACAGGAACTAGTGTCGAGCTATTTGGAGAGTCTATATCATGCAACGATGAGATCGATCTAGACGATATAGAAGAATCCGTATCTTTCTCCATTACTACAACCGATAATAGATACACCGACATTCCTGTTGTTGTACGGGGACTTGAGTCAGACATTACTTCCGATGTATTTCTCACGGTAGTTAATACTGAAATTGCCACAGAAACAGGAGAGACCGAAGAAAATGATGACGGTGATAACGAGGAAGATAATAATGGCGATGACAAGGAAGATGAAGAAGAGACCGAAAAAGAAAATGGAGAAGAAACTACAACAAAAGAACCTCAATATATCACTATTGAGCGTAAAGGTAGAGTAAATGATCCAAGCGGCATTTCAGATCTCAATTTGGTTATTGAAGCCACAGGATCCATAGACAATGACGGCGATTTTGTCGAAAAAAGAAGGATAAACGATGATGACAGAGCGGCGATCAAGTTCTATGTGGTGAACGACGGAACTAAAATGGTTCCAAACAACTGGTATTTTAGTGCCCTATTACCAACTCGAGATAATTATTATTATCGATCTCCAGGTCAACCAAGACTATATCCGGGAGATAGAGTTGAATTTATACTTGCCTTTGACGATATACACGCTGGAGAAACTCTTTACTTGAACGCTGATCCGGCCAACGACGTCAAGGAATCTTCAGAAAAAAATAACATCAAAAGCACAGAATTCTACGTTAGATAATTACTCAAAACCAAAGAACAAATAATCGGTATTAAACCCCAGGGCAAGCCCTGGACTCAAAGGGTGTTCGCTTCGCTCACCCTTTGACCGCCCCAGAGGGGCGGGGTATTAAACCTCATATTGCTCTCCTCGGCTCGGAAATACTCAAGGCTTCGCCTTGGTATTCCTCTCGCACTACGTCGGCAATAAAACCCCGCGCTGCAATAGCTACGCGGGGTTTTATATCTACGGAAGTGTAACTCCTAGAGATCTAGTGTTGCGTCTTTTGCGTTTGACTGAATGAAGGATTTTCTTGCGCTAACATCCGTGCCCATAAGGATGCCGAAGATCTGATCTGCTTCTTGCGCGTCGTCTATTTCTACTTGTTTCAATACCCTTGCCTCTGGGTCCATCGTCGTCTCCCACAGCTGGTCAGCGTTCATCTCACCAAGACCCTTGTATCTTTGTATACTGTATTTGGACTTTTTCTGTTTAGGAGAATTATCTTCCGAATTGTTTTCATTATTCTGAACTTCTTCGATCTCTTCGACATCTTCGCCTAGTGACGCGAAAAAGTCATCTTTAGCCGCTTCTGTGTAAAAGAAGTGAGATTCCTTGCCTCGGGTTACTTTGTATAGAGGCGGCTGAGCGATATACAAATATCCACCTTCAATTATTGGCCTGAAATATCTATAGAAAAGCGTTAGTATCAAAGTCCTGATATGCGCTCCATCGACATCAGCGTCTGTTGCTATGATTATTTTATGGTAGCGAAGTTTTTCTAAATTAAATGTCTCCCCAATTGCCGTACCTAAAGCCAAAACCAATGACTTGATTTCGTTAGATCCGAGCATTCTATCCAGTCGAGCTCGCTCCACATTTAGTATTTTTCCGCGTAAAGGCAAAATTGCCTGAGTTCGGCGATCGCGTCCCGCTTTTGCGGTACCACCGGCAGAATCACCCTCTACTATAAACAACTCACTTTCTTCGGCTTTCCTTGTCTGGCAATCAGCCAATTTGCCGGGCAGAGTAACTCCTTCTAAGGCACCCTTACGCAATATACTGTCTTTAGCGGCTTTGGCAGCTTTTCTAGCTCTTAGTGCTAACAGGACTTTGTTTATAATTGCTTTTCCGTCGTCGGGATTTTCCTCCAAAAAACTGGAAAAGTTTTCAGAAAATATTGCCTCAACCGCTCCACGTGCTTCTGGTGATCCCAGCTTTGCTTTGGTTTGACCTTCAAATTGGATTTCCGGCATCTTTACAGACACTACAACGGTAAGTCCTTCCAATACATCTTCGCCGGTAAAATTATCGTCAGATTCCTTTAATAGATTATTGTTACGGGCGTAGGAATTAAGAGTGCGAGTCAAAGCTGTCTTAAATCCCGTGACATGCATTCCACCTTCAACGTTATAAATGGTATTTGCGAATGGAAAAATTTTGGAAGAAATATCGTCCACGTACTGAAGTGCTATTTCAACAGATACCTCTCCTTCTTCTTTTTCAACATAAAAAATATTTTTATGTACCGGTTTCTGGTGTTGATTATAGAATTTGATCAAAGAAATGAGACCGCCTTCAAAGAAGAAAGACATCGAAGGTACGTCTAACCTCAGATCTTCCAAGTAGAATTTATCAGTATCTATCTTCCCTTCATATTCACGGGCGTCAATAACTGATATTTTCAAACCTTTTATCAGATATGCCTGTTGGCGCATATGAGAGATGATCTTATCTCTATCAAGGTTAATATCTTCAAATATTTCCTTGTCCGGTTTGAATGTAATTATTGATCCCTGGAATTCGCTTTTACCTAATTTTTTCAGAGCCGCCTTTCTTTTACCTCTTTCGTAGCTCTGCATGTAACTATTACCATTTTTGTGTACAGTTACGGACATCTCTTCAGACAAGGCGTTAACAACAGAAGCCCCAACTCCGTGAAGCCCACCTGAAACTTTATATCCGCCTCCGCCGAACTTTCCTCCGGCGTGAAGCGTGGTCATGATCGTCTCTAGGGCTGAAACTTTTGTTTTGGGGTGCTTATCAACCGGAATACCTCTTCCGTTGTCTACAATACGCACGTAATTATCAGGCAGAAGAGCAATTTCTATGTGATCCGCTTCTCCAGCCATCGCCTCGTCACGAGAATTGTCAAAAATTTCGGTAACCAAATGATGAAGGCCATCAAGCCCGGTTGTTCCGATATACATTCCAGGTCTTTTTCGAACCGGATCAAGACCTTCTAAGACTGTGATGTCTTTAGCCTCGTAGCTGGGTTTATTCGTATCTTTTTTAGCCATCTTTATTATAAAAAATACTGCACACTAAGTGCTTATTTATACCTTATTTTAACAAATTTCCACCCAAATTGCTATCGTATTTCAAATCCATTCCGGCTTGAAAGAGCGCCGTATATTTGTTGCATTTCTTCATTTACTTCTTCGTCTGAAAGGGTTTTTTGAAAGGACTGAAATACTAGACGAAATGCATACGATGTGAATTTCTCGCTTTCAAAATCCTTTTCAAATGTATCAAACAAAGTTATCACTCCGAGCAATCCACTGGCATTACTTTTAATAATTTCTCTTACTTCATTTGCGGTAGTTCCTTCAGGTGTCCAGACCGCCACATCGCGCAGTACGTATGGATAAGGTGAAAATTCATTATAAGCTTTGAACGGTGGTTCGCTATAACTCCACTCAAGGTTGTCTGATATTTTTTGAAGAATTGCGTCTAGATCAAATTCTATAACAAAAGAGTCTTGGTTGACCTCACGAGTTAGCTCGTGAGCGGACATTTTTATACCGAGCGCCGTGTCTAGATCTGATATGACTCTATCTAGCTCTTGGTCTGGTTTGAATTTGTGTCGGCAATTCTTCGTTTTGCTCGCTCCCAACGAAAGCGATTCAATTTCTTTGTCTTTTTTAAAAATGGTGCCTATTTCAAAAACACGTACTATTTCTAGTTCCAATAATTCGGCATTGCGCGCGTTTAATTCAAGAGCGTTTTCTATACCACTTTTGAGGTTCTTTCTCAAAAATGGTTGCTCCTTGTCCAGAGGGTTTGCCACTGCAACATCACCCTTTTTTCTAAATGATCGGGTAATAATTTCGCTATATCCTAGGTCCATCAACTGATCTCGTATGATCTCTTTAGCCGGAGGAGTTGATGGAATGTTTTGAGAGATCTGACCTAATTCCTTTTCAGGAACGTTCTCGTAGCCATACAAACGACCGATCTCTTCTACAAGATCTACAGATTGCTCAAGATCTAGCCTATACCACGGAGGTGTTACTATCAGGTTTCCTTCTTCACTTACTTCACAGCCGATCATTTTCAAAATATCTATTTGTGTTTCTTTAGGTATTTCTACGCCGATCAGACTTGCGGCGTGACTTGTATCAAGTTCGATCTTTCTCTCTTTTGGTTTGTCTGGATATTCATCTTTTAAAGCGACTACTTCAATGTCAGGCGCCAATTCTTTGAAGATTCTGAGTGCTTCGCTAATCCCCACTAGGGACAACTCAGGTGGAACTTCATTTTCAAATCTCTTTGAGGCATTGGTTTTGAGTTTTATTGCCTGAGAAGTTTTTCTGATCATTACTGGGTTGAAGCAGGCGGCTTCCAAGACGATCTTGTCTGTATTCTCGTTGACACCGCTTTCTTTTCCGCCTTTAATGCCAGCTACACCTAAGACTTTATCATCAGCGGCTATTATCAATTCACCGCCTGAAAAGTTGATCTCCTCTCCTTCTAAGCTGATCAATGTCTCGCCTTCTTTTGCGATTCGCGAGGTGAGCTTGAGTTTGCCTCCTGTTATTTCTTCCAGCTTGCACGCGTCATAGGCATGTAGCGGCTGACCGGTAAGTAACATCACATAATTAGTAACATCGACAATGGGGTTGATCGATCTTTCTCCCAGTGCCTCAAGGCGGCTTTTCAGCCACTTCGGAGTAGTAGCTTTGTTTAAGCCAGATATCGTAACCGCAACGAACCTTCTAGCAGTGCCTTCTTCAATTTCAATGTCTAGTGATCCTGGTGAAGATTCTTCGACGGTGGGTATTTCAGATGGAACGATGTGTTTTATGCGAAGGGCATTAGCTGTCTCGCGCGCTATACCAAAATGCGACAAACTGTCAGATGCACGGTTGGGCAGTACATCTACTTCCAAAAAATCAAGTCCTTCATGAGCTCCAATTTCTTCTACCTCATAACTTTTCATCGTAAGCGCGTGCGCAACATCCTCCGTCGGCGGTAGCGGCGCTTCTGTATAATCTTCAAGAATACTTCTTAAAACACGCATATAGAAACTATCTATTTAAAACTGATTAATAAAACGCAAGTCGGCTGAATAAAACAACCTTATATCCGGAACTTGAAAAATAGAAGAAGCTATACGATCAAAGCCGGCGCCGAATGCAAAGCCGGTGTATTTAGAAGAATCGACTCCGGATGCTTCGAGTACATTTGGATGGACCATACCCGCGCCCATAATTTCGATCCAACCTGTGTGCTTACAAAGTCCACAGCCCGCACCAACACATTTAAAACAACGTACATCTACTTCTACTCCCGGTTCCACAAACGGAAAGAAGCTGGGACGAAATCGCACCTCTGTATCATTACCAAAGAGCTCGCCAAAAAAGTATTTCAGTGTTGCCTTTAAATCCGCCAGAGTTACTCCTTCAGCCACGCTCAGACCCTCCAGTTGGTAAAACTGAGCCTCGTGCGTCGCGTCAGTCGCCTCGTTCCTATAAACCCTACCGATAGTGATCGCTTTCAACGGCGGATCGTTTTCAAGCATGTAACGAACCTGCACAGGAGATGTGTGAGTACGCAGAACATGATCCGGTCTTCCTTTGATCCAAAAAGTATCTTGCATATCGCGCGAGGGATGATCTTTGGGCACATTCAGTTTGTCAAAGTTGTATTCTTCGGATTCCAATTCTGGTCCGCTAGCTACTTCAAAACCGAGTTTTGTTAATATATCTATAGATTTGCGCGAAAGGATAGTAAAAGGATGGAGATGTCCTTTTGTATTATGCTCATTTTCTTGCATACCTAACGATTATATACAAAACAAGCAAAAAAATAAATGTATATTTATGATTGAACGTATATTCAGACGAAATAAACGCTTCAATCTATAGATTGAAGCGTTTATTTTTATGATCTTACTTGGCTTTTGGAGCCACCTGTCAGACTCGAATCCTACAGATTCTGTATAGTTTTCGCGTCGTGCTCGCTGCGCTCCGCACGACATGCTCAAACTTTTCTCGTCTGAACAAAAGCTCATAAATGAGCTTTTTCTGTTGCCTCACTACGTGAGCCACCTGTCAGACTCGAACTGACGACCGCTCGCTTACAAAGCGAATGCTCTACCAACTGAGCTAAGGTGGCACAACTCTGACTCTAATCGTACGAACCGTTTAATGCAATATTTCTTAGGACATTTTATCACATTCGCTCAGTCGCTAGAGTAAACTCTTCCTCCTACTTCCTGTTTCGCTGCGCTCAACAACGGAAGTTCCCTCTCTGCGTTCGGGACCGGATAAAACAGAAAGCAGTTTCTGTTTTATCCAACTGAGCTAAGGTGGCGCGCTATTTCAAAGCGATTATAAATTATTCACCAAGAACCGTAAAGCATTCGTATCGGGCAATTTTTACCTTTTCACCGAATTTTTGCGTAGCTTCACTCACAAGATCACCGACTGTCTTTTCCATATCCTTGATAAAGGGTTGCTCTAACAATATCCTTTCTTTTAGGTATGAATCTATCTTGCCTTCAAGGATCTTTTCTTGCATCTCTTCAGGTTTGTCCTTCACTTCTTCTTGGAACACCTCTTTTGCCTTTACCAGATCTTCATCTTTCACGTCTTCTCGGGAGAGATAAGTGGGCTTTTGGGCAGCTATATGCATTGCTATGTCATATGCCAGTTTGCCAAAATCTTCGTGTTTAGCGACAAAGTCAGTCTCGGAATCAAGCTCCACCATTGCTCCAACAGTTCCTCCTCCGTGTATATACGCCTTTATAACTCCTGCTCCGAGCTCTCTATCGCTCTTTTTTGAGACTATATCACCAGACTTCTTTGTGAGAATTATAAGGGCTTTATCCATGTCTCCTCCTGCCTCTTCAAGGGCTTTTTTGCATTGCATCACAGAAATACCCGTCTTTTCTCGTAATGTTTTTATTTCCTCAGTTGTCGCCATAAAATCTCTTCTTAATAAACAGTTAAATTATAATTCTACTGAGCTTGTTTATACGCTTCAGCTATCTGACTTGTGAAGTAAGTAATGCTGTGCAAATTAGCGTCGTTACCCGGAATCGGATAGTCAATTTTTGAGAAATCGCAGTCTGAATTTGAAAGACTAATTACTGGAATACCAAGCGTTCTAGCTTCACTCAATGCGATTTCCTCGTGAGCCACATCTACTATATAAATCGCATCGGGTAGTCGTGTCATCTGAGTCAGACCCGCAAACCCTTCTTCGAGAGAATTAATTTCACGATCTATAAGTAGCCTTTCTTTTTTAGTATATTTTCCCAGCTCACCAGCTTCCCTTTTTTCTACTAATTCTTCAAGTTTTTTAACTCTTTTTCGAATTTCTTCAAAGTTAGTAAGAGTACCACCTTTCCAGCGCCCGTTTACATACGGCATCTGAATCGACTCAGCCGCTTTCTTTATCGCTTCCTTTCCTTCAGCTTTGCCGGATACAAATAAGATCATTTTGCCTTTCTGGGCTAACCCAGAAACATATGATTTAGCTTCTTCGAGAGCTTGGTACGTTTTCTCTAGATCAAATATCTCTATATTATTCTTTGTACCAAACAAAAAGGGCATAACTGAAGGATGACGCAATCGTTTTACGTATCCATAGTGCGCGCCAACCTTGAATAGGTCTTCTACGGCGGCCTTGTTAATTTGTGGTGTTTCTTTTTCCATACCTGAGGATTCTAGCAAACAAATCGCTTAGGCGCAACGAATTTAGAGCGTTTACTACAAAGCGCGGATATCTATTAAAACCATAATATTTTTCACTATTTTCCTGCCCTTCTATCTCAACTTTTGTGTTATCCAAGGTGTGTTTGAGATCATAGAGAGCCACTTTGTTACTAATCCTATTTTCAAGTATTTCTACAACTTGCTTGTGGTACCACATCTTGTACTCGTAACTTGCGGTCAACATTTCCCACAGATCTTCATCGTAAACGCTATGATCTTTTGCAAGAGAACGCAGATTACATATTTTATCTGCTACACAAATAAGCATGCTCCCTTCTGAATCTTCTTTGAGATTTTCAAGATAGGCTTGCTTTCTTGTCTTCCACGACAGCTTATTACCCGCGTTATCGAATTTTGGCTCTGTAACACCGTAAACCATACGAGACACATTCTCTCCAAAATCATTTTCGAGTTCCTCAAGATTATACTCGGTGTCTTCTATTACGTCGTGAAGTATACCCGCTACCAACACATCTTCATCGTTGGTGTATTTAGACAACTGAATATACACCAAAAAATATGAGCGATATACGGAATTCGCTCGGGAGTCAGACGCTCTTGGTTTTTGTGTAATAGAGCGGCTTTCTCTATGGCTCTATTAATTTTCTCAGAATAATCCATACAAACCTTGTCCGTCTTAGTTAAAATACAACGAATTTTAATTATTATCAAGCTCTATTATAAAGGTTGAGCCCTCGCCGAGTCCGTCTGATTCAGCCCAGATCTTGCCATTGTGTGTTTCTACGATCTGTTTTGCGATATATAGACCGAGTCCTGTTCCTTGAACATTTACTTCGTCTGCGTTGTCGGCTCGATGAAATTTTTTGAACAGAGTTTTTAGTGTTTTCTCGTTTATGCCCATTCCACTATCAGCTACCTCTAAACGTATTTTTCCATCTTTGTTTCTTAATGAAATGCGTATAAAGCCTTCTTTAGTATACTTGATCGCGTTATCGATCAAATTGGTTATTACCTGTTTGAATTTCAGTCTATCTCCGCGCAAGATATAGTTCTTCTCTTCAGGGTGTTCTTCTTTTTCAAACGTAACCTCAAGACCAGATTTCTCAATGTTGGGCTTTTGATCCTCTACAACTTCGGTGACAAGATCCTTAAAATCAAATGCGGCAAAATTATAATTCATACTACCTTGTTCAATGCGAGAAACATCCAAAAAGTCTTGCACGACTTGAGTTAGAGATTCTGTAGATCGAAAAACTCTCTCGAGGGGTTCCTTTAGTTTCTTTGGAACCTTACCGTAGGTATCTTCTAGTATCATCGACGTATATCCTTTTATCGCAGTTAAAGGACTTCGCAGCTGATGAGTAGCAAC
The DNA here is from genome assembly GCA_034521025.1 of Candidatus Campbellbacteria bacterium. NCBI lineage: Bacteria > Candidatus Campbelliibacteriota > Candidatus Campbelliibacteriota bacterium. Next base: position 112,550 of record JAXHMZ010000004.1, on the reverse strand, counting down.
CGACACAAACTCCGTTTTAAGCATGTTTACCCTGTGTAGTTTTGCATTCGCGCCCCGCAATTCTTCTGCCAATTTTTCTATTCGCTCACGAGATTCAATCTCTTGCATGACACTTTTGATTATTAATAAACCAAATATTACCGAAAGTAATAAAAGTGTACTGTTGAAAATCTGGTCGACTGTATTTTGTGCAAATAGAATTCTAATTAGAATAAATATCCATAGTATGAATGTAAACAATTGTGTAGCAACAAGCTTTGTATTGAACAACTGGTATCTATAAATGGCGTAACCGCTTATCGCTGGATATAATGAAAAAAGAATGAGTGGGTATGGTGGTACATTAATATTAAATGTTAAAAAGAACACACTACCTCCTCCTATAACAGCGGCTATGGTAAATATAAAAACGTATTTTAGCTTTTGCTTTTCTATTTCTACATTTTCTTTAGCATAAGTTCGGGCGATTATAACTAATCCGTAAATTACTAATAAAGAAAAATATAGAAAAAATATAAAATATAAAGGCCCTGCGTCTGGAGCAAAATTAAAAACAAATTTCGGTACTACATCGCGAATAAATAACTCAGTAGGATTTATTATTAAAAATAGGAATCCGACAACTACTGCTGTTAAAAAAATAGGTCTGTGTTTTTTATATGTATTTGTAATAAAAATTACTAAAAGTAAATAAAATAAAGGAATTAAAATAGCTCCTACATGTAAAATAATATTACTTACTAAAGCAAACTGTTTGTCTACGGAAACTATCATCAAGAAATAAAAAGTGCTCCATAAAGCTGTGCTCATTGTCAAACCCAACCAAGCCTGGTTCTCCAATCTTTTTCTGTCATTTATGTATACAATTACGCCCGACAATAACGCAGTAAAAGCTCCTATTAATAGGGATATGCTATAGTAGTTGAAGTAAATCTCCATAATTTCTCACTACATATTATTATACAGTATAATCTATTAAATATTGATTTCCCAATTTTGTAATTTCTAGGTCTTCGGAAATAATATCTGCAAGGTCGGTAACTGACTCGAATGTTACATTGCTTCCATGATGAGGTTCTATATGGATGTCACCCTTGTATTCTTCTCCATTTTCATAAGCTTTAATAAATGTTTGTAATTTACCTTGAAGTGCGTAAATTGCAGACTGCGGAGATGAACAAGATACATGTGGATTTTGCATTCCATGCATATGTAAACCTTTTGGTACTTTATTTTTATTCCAATAACCATGCCAATGACTGATGGAAAAACCACCTTTATATGCTTGTTTACAAAAATAAGAACTTTTATCTAATCCGAGTAATAAATTTGCAATAATACCGTTACCAACAGCGTGAGCAATAATTACATTCGTATCAAACGATGGTCTTGATTCTTTATAGTTAAAACCATTCTTAGGAAATTGAATTATCTTCTCACCTTTCACTAGACCAATTTTAATAATATCGCTCTTCGGATCCATTTTAGTTTTATCTGAACCCGATCTTTGTGTTAAAACCCACACATCCGGAACAGTAACATCAAACCATTCATTTTTAATATTCAAATAAACGTGGTAATAACCATCTTCGTCTTTATAAATTTTTTCTATGGGTTCTTTGTTAATTTTTTCAGGGTTTTTCAACTTTATAGGTAACTGTTTTGCCAAAAAACCATAACTCATTCCACTTCTGTGATCTAGATGTAATTTTCCAATCCATTTATAAAATTCATTTCTAAACGGTAGATCATCTACTTTCTTACCAGTAGGATATAGGTTTGTTTTTGAAAATTTTTTTGATCCGTTTACTAAATCATTAATATGTTCTTCTTGATTATTCCCTACTACAGAAAAAGAATTGTTATCAATTTTAAAATCCCTTAGTGTTGGTGGCATTATCGGGGCCGCTAACTTTGGAATTAGAGCCCATAAAAGCGCTCCTTTAACCTCTCTATCATTCAGTCTATAAACAGGATGTGCTAGATTGAAATTGTATAGGATAAATTTATTTCCATCTGTAGCTAGAACTACATGACTTATATTAAAAGCAAATAGTTCCATTGCTTTATTAAAATGATCATCAAAAGATGACCTTTCAGTAATTTCACTTGGCCAATCAAGTATAGATATGACCTGATTATCGGATAAACTAGACGTATAATCCACAGGCATCTTCCATTCTGGATGAGATCCTAATGAAATTATTGATATATTTTTTTGAATTCTATTTCTTTTCCAAATACTTTTAATAGATACAAATGGTATATACCCTCTTCTTTTATTAATTTTAAACAATGAATAGATTATAAAAAAAATATTATTTAATGTAATTTTTATAACTTTCTTTAGATTTTCTAAAAAAGAGACGTGGGACAATGATTCATTATAGGGTACGACTTCAACACCAATATCTTTTATCTGACTCTCAATCTTTTCTGCAAACTTGATAACATTATTTGATACTTTTTCTTTATCATACGGAAAAAAAGTCACCTTAATGGTCTTAGCCATTTCGTAAGGTGTTAGACAAACCTTTTTATCTAATTTTAACCCTAAAATTTTCCTAATTACCTCTTCATTCATGCAAGAATCTATAACCACACTTATATCTTACTCTCTATAAAGTATAACACCAAAAGCAAAAACTTGACTATAGCTCAACTTTTCCCACCTCTTCTAAGTCGTCCATCCCTTTAATATCAAACTCCCTTATATCCTCACGTAGTAACTAAGTATAAATACTCTCTATATTTTCTCTTTATATATTCCCTCGACCACTTTTCTTGCGAAATCCTTGAATGCAAAAACACCAGGTTGGTCATTCTCTTCATTGTTTTCATAACCAAAATGAAGAGGCTCACCGATTCTAATTCTAACCTTTCTTCTGCGTAATAAAAACTTAATAAATGTGATATTTTCAATTCCTTTAATATATACTGGTAATACTGGTGTATTCGCTGCATACGATAAGTATCCGACACCTCCACGATATTTTCCTTCGTGGCCATTTTTTGCCAAACCTCCTTCTGGGAAAATACACGTACTTCTTCCGCTTTCTAATATTTTTATATGTTCACGTAGTGAATATGCATAATCCTTTTTTCCTTCATATGCCGGGTATCCACCAATAAGCCGAAAGAACCAACCTCCATAAAGCAGTTTTTCTATGATCCCCGATGTATAAAATCTTTTTTCCCTAGTAACGAAAAATAATGGTATGTGTCTAGAAAATAAAGGCAGCGATGTTTGAAGCAAGAAAGGATCAAATTTACTAGTATGATTTGTAGCAAAAATTACCTGCCCATCTTTGGGAATGTTCTCTGTGCCGCGTACTTCTAAACGAAGAAAAAGAATAAATAAAGGCCTGGAAGTAAGTCTAACTAAATATTGTATTACTACAGTTAAATACCCACCTATCAAGAGAAAAACTGAGTATAAGAATTTCATGTTACTTTTTTTACTATACAACGTTCCATACTTTCTGTATATAAATCAAAAGCCAGCATAATAAATAGCTGGCTTTTGATCTTCTTTATATTCCCTCGTCTTGTAGCTCTTTGAGTAATTTTTTGGCTTTTCTGGATAACTTCTTCGGATGATCGATTTGAATTTTGACCAACAGGTCACCGCGTTTATTGCCCGAAATTACAACTCCCTTGCCTTTCACACGCAAGGTATCACCTGAATTTGTGCCCTCGGGTATTTTTAGTTTCAAGTTGCCGTCAAGGGTCTCTATACTATACTCTGCTCCGAGCAAAGCGTCGGTGAGTTTGACATTAAGATTCATCACCAGATTTTCTCCCTGCTTTCTCAGTGTTGAGTGCTTGCTCACATGAACCTTGACATAAAGATCTCCGGGTATTCCTCCGGCTACGGCTTCACCCATACCTCCCATACGGATCATTTGTCCGTCTTCAATGCCGGCAGGTATAGCGATAGTTATTTCTTCTTGCCGATTAACAACACCCTGACCAGAACAGGTACCACAAGGTTCTTCCGGAACTTCTCCTCTTCCATTACAAGCAGTACATGGTCTCACAGTTGTAAATGAACCGAAGATAGAGTTGCGAGTTTCATTGACTTTACCTGCGCCTTGGCAAGTCCCGCAGGTTTTCATATTTGTTCCCTTCTTTGCTCCGGAACCCTGGCATACGTCACAAACAGAGGTTTTGGTCAAAAGGACCTTTCTTTTTGTGCCAAAGACAGAATCTCTAAAATCTATCTCTACATCAATGGATATATCTCGGCCTCTTTTTTGTCGACGACCGCCACCGCCAAAGAATTCGTTGAAAATATCTCCAAAGTCAAAATCCTGGAAATCAAAACCTTGACCTCCGGCTTGCTGGAAGCCAGAAAAGTCAAAACCACCGGCACCGGCTCCACCGGCCTCGTTGAACGTACGTCCATACGAATCGTATTCAGCGCGCTTCTTGTCGTCAGACAATACAGAATACGCCTCGCTCACTTCCTTGAATTTATTCTCATCTCCTCCTTTTTTATCGGGGTGGTACTTGTGTGCCAGTTTCCGAAATGCTTTTTTGATATCATCCTTCGAGGCTTTTTTCTCAACTCCAAGAATTTTGTAATAGTCTTTTGCCATGGTTGCTCGAAAGATTTAGATTTTAAGAGTTTTTGTTTTGGTCTTCGTCTTTATTTTCGCTACTCGTATCGTCTTCATCTTCTTTAACTTCAGCATCTTTCGTTTCTCCCTCACTCTCAGATCCGCCTGTTTGCTCTTCAGTTCCTCCTGCTTCTCCCTGAGATGCGCCGCCAGCTTGCGCCTGTTGCTGCTGCGCCATTTGTTCGCCAATCTTTTGGATCTCAGTTGATAGCGCTTGTGTTTTAGACTCTATTTCCGAGGCGTCTTCGCTTTCTTTGGCTTTTTTCAGTTCATCGATCTTTTCTTGAACCGAATTCTTGAGATCCTCAGAAAGTGTATCTTTGTTATCTTGCAGAGATTTCTCAGAAGTGTAGATTAGTTGATCTGCCGCATTTTGGGCCTCTATCAATTTTTGTCGTTTCTCGTCTTCCTCGGCGTGCTTTTCAGCATCCTCGCGCATTTTTTCAATTTCTTCTTCGCTTAGTCCGGCAGTAGCTTCAATGCGGATAGATTGCTCTTTACCGCTTGATTTATCTACTGCCTTAACGTTCAAAATACCGTTAGCATCAACATCAAATGTTACTTCAATTTGCGGAACTCCTCGTGGTGCAGGGGGTATGCCGTCCAATATAAATTGCCCGAGAGACTTGTTATCTGTTGCCATAGGACGCTCACCTTGTACGACATGGATTTGTACAGAAGTCTGATTATCGGCAGCTGTCGAGAACGTTTGTGACTTTGAAGCCGGGATCGTCGTATTTTTTTCTATCAATTTTGTAGCTACACTTCCCATTGTTTCAATTCCAAGTGATAGAGGTATAACATCAAGAAGCAATACATCTTTTACATCTCCTTGAAGTATTCCGGCCTGTACGGCGGCACCGAGAGCCACCACTTCATCAGGGTTGATCGATTTGTTTGCCTCTTTCCCAAAAAGTTCTGTTACTGCTTTTTGTATAGCAGGCATACGTGTTTGCCCTCCAACTAGAATTATTTCGTTGATATCACTGAACTCAAACGGCGAAGCTTCAATGGCTCGTTTTGTGATCTCAATAGAACGTTCAACGAATTCCTCCGCCAATTCTTCGAGTTTGGAACGATTGAGCTTTATGATCAGGTGCTGAGGACCTTCATCGGTAGAAGTAATAAATGGAATGTTGATCTCTGTTTCAGTTTGGCTGGACAACTCGTGCTTTGCTTTTTCTGCGGCTTCATCCAGGCGCTGTAGGGCAAGTGAATCTTTTGATATATCAACCCCCGTTTCCTTTTTAAATTCGTCTATCAACCACCTAACGATCTTTTGGTCAATATCTCGTCCACCCATATGGCTGTCTCCGTCAGTCGACTTCACTTCAACGACATCATCTCCTACTTCCAGAACCGATATATCGAAGGTTCCTCCGCCAAAGTCATATACCACTATCTTTTCATCTTTCTTTTTGTTGAAACCGTAAGCTAACGCAGCCGCTGTAGGCTCATTAAGAATTCTCTTGACTTCTAGACCGGCGATCCTTCCCGCATCTTTAGTAGCTTTACGTTGATTGTCGTCAAAATATGCCGGTACGGTAATAACCGCTTCTTTTATCTCTTCACCCACTTTTGACTCGGCATCTTTTTTCATTTTCTGAAGAACCATTGCCGAGATCTCTTCGGGCGAATGCCATTTCTCACCCATTTTCACTTTTATGCCTTCACCATCGTCTGATTTTTCGATACTGAACGGCATATTTTCTTTGTCCTTCTGGACTTCCTTGTCGTCGAATGAATGCCCTATGAAGCGCTTAGCTCCATAGATAGTATTTTGTGGGTTTGTTACTGCTTGCCTTTTAGCTATTAGGCCAACCAGTCTTTCGTTGTTTTTAGAGATGGCAACTATAGAAGGGGTGGTTCTATTGCCTTCGGCATTTTCAATGACCGTAGGCTCTCCACCTTCTATTACCGCCATAGCTGAGTTTGTTGTACCTAGATCAATTCCGAGTATTTTTGACATAGTTTTGTTTTCTCAATTAAGTTAGTAAATTTATTTTTCATAGCTATAGACCACAACCTTTGGCGAACGCAGAACTTCGCCTGTTTGCAGTTGATAGCCCTTTTGCAGAACTTCTGCTATTTTATTATCTTTATTTTCATCAGCAGTATCTTGAGTAGAAACCGATGTATGGATATGAGGATCGAACTCTTCTTCAACTGGATTCATCTCCTCAATTCCATTACTCCTCAAAGCCGAAATGAACTGCTTATATATAGAAGACAATCCATTGCGCCATTTATCATCGGCATTTTCCCAAGCTTCGCCGGTCATAGCCATTTCAAAACTGTCAATTATTGGGAAAAACGAAGAAATTACTTCTTCTTTGGCTAGTTGAGTCGATCTTTCTCCGGATTCGTCACTGCGTTTTTTTAAGTTTACGTAGTCAGCCTTTAGCCGTTGCCAACCATCAAGATACTGAGATTTTTCTTGTTCACATTTTTTTAGTTTTTTCTGTAGTTTTCTGATCTTCTCTTGAGCCTCAATTTCGTACTCTTCAATATCATCCATATCTTCCTCTCCAGCTTCGTCATTATAAAACTCCAGCTCAGAATCGTCAATGTTTTTATTTTCGTCTGCTTTTTTATCTTTTGACATAACACTAAAGCCTTATATTAAGAGCCGCAAACAACTTATTCAACTATTGGCGAAACACTAGCGCTTCGACCATTGTGGTGACTTTCGCGCCTTTTTAAGACCGAATTTCTTCCTCTCCTTCTTACGTGGATCTCTCTTTAGGAAGCCTTCTTTCTTTAAAGTGCTTCGTAGGTTTTCGTCTTCTTTTACCAAGGCTCTAGCTATACCTAAGCGAATAGCTTCAGCTTGGGACGAGATCCCGCCACCCATTACTTTAGCAGAGACGGAATACGATTGAGCAACACCCTCAAGTTTCAAAGGAGAAATAACGTCTTTTTGTAGTTCGCCAATATCAAAAGCTTCTTCGAGTTTTACTCCATTGACAACCACTTCGTTTTCTTTGTTTTCGGTAAGACGAACTCTCGCGATCGCTCGCTTCCTACGTCCCACTGCCTCTATGTATCTCTGTTGTTCTTTTTTCGCCATATTTATTCTTCTATAACCAAATTAGCCAGCATTTCTTTGCGAAGCTTGTTGTCTGGTAGCATTCCATACACTGCTTTTTTGATAATTTCAGCGTTGGACTTTTTATCTACCACTTCACCCAAACTTTCCTCTCTTAGGCCTCCGGGATAGCCAGTATATCGGCGATATATTTTATCACTTCTTTTGCCTTCTGATATAGATAGTTTACTAGCGTTTGAGATCGTCACAGTCACTCCTGGAGCGAGATTCGGTTTATAAGTAACAGTATTCTTACCCATAAGGAGCTTTGCCGCTTCACTGGCTACTCTTCCTAACTTTTTCCCTTGTGCATCAATAGTATAGTTCATAAATGATATCTCTACACAAACTCGATAATTGCCATTTCGGCTCCATCGCTAGAGCGACGTGGAAGCTTCAATATCCTCGTATAACCACCGTCACGGTCTTTATATCTAGGCCCAATGTCGCTCTCAAGCTTTTTAACAGCGTCTTCGTTATTTAGTCGCGACAATAAAAGCCTTTTCGTTGCTAATTTATTGTCGTCATTTGATTTTGCTTTAGTAACCATCTTCTCAACATAAGGACGAAGTTCTTTCGCCTTGGCTTGAGTTGTGGTAATGCGACCATGCTTAATTAGCGAATTAGCTAACGAACGCAAAAGATCTCGCCTTTGACTTCGCGTTCTTCCAAGTGTACGGATTTTAGAATGGTGTCGCATAATTACTAATATAGCTTTTTATAACGTTGCAACTTTAACAGTTAGTTTTCTAAAAGTCAAAACGGTTATTTAAGAGTTATTCCGAAGTTAGTTACAGCTCTTTTTATCTCTTGAAGGCCCTTTGATCCTAGTCCAGGAAGGTTCAAGATATCTTCCTCCTTCTTTCTTGCGAGACCTCCTACTGTTCGAATATTCGCCTCAGTAAGGGCGTTGATGGTCCTAGTGGACAAATCGAGGGTTTCAATTCTGGTTTTTAGGTATTCAGTATCGCTATCTTCCTCAGTAGACTCTTCTTCGTTTGCATCACTTACACTCTCTTCACTTTCTTCTTTTGCTTCAGTAACCGGAGCTTCTTCTTTAAATCCAACAATTGCTCTCAATTGACTGATCATGATCTGAATGGACTGTTCTAGTGCTTCTCGCGGCGTTAAGGTTCCGTCGGTCTCTATAAAGATCCTCAGTCGGTTGAAGTCAGTCCTGTTTCCTACACGCATATTTTCTACCTCGTAATTAACGCGTCGTATTGGAGTGAATGAAGCGTCTAGGATTATAGTTCCTATCTCCGTACGATCCTCACCAAGGACTTCCTTAGGAAGATACCCCAGTCCTTTTCTTGCTTTGATCTCCATAGAGATCTCGGCATTCTTATCTGTCACAGAACAGATGTATTGATCCGGATTTAATATCTCAGCTTGACTAGGAGCTTCCAGGTCTTGAGCAGTAACTTCTTTCTGACCTTTAACTGAGAGATTAATGGTGGTGGTTTCTGAAGTATTAAGTTTAACTCTAACGTTTTTTAGGTTAAGTAAAATTGTTATTACATCCTCTTTTACGCCTTCAATGGTTGAAAACTCGTGTCCAACCCCATCAATTTTTACAGAAACTATTGCCGCTCCTTCAAGTGAAGAGAGAATTATTCTTCGAAGCGAATTGCCCAAAGTGTGACCATATCCCGGATACAAGCCATCGACTTCATAAACTCCGGAAAACTCTTCCTCTTTGATTACTTTAGGCTTTGATGGTAGTACAATGTTGTGCTCTGACATAATGCTAAATTTTGGTTATCTACTATAAAACTGAATCACCGATGAAAGATCAAAACCAAGTTCGTGCGCTTCCATTTTTGGCAAAGATGTTACTTTCCCTTCAAACTTCTTGGGGTCAAAAGAAAGCCAATTAGGTTGTTTGTAATTTTCTAAACGACCTTGGATGATATCAAATATATTCTTTTCTTTGGTTGAATCCTTGACGCTGATCACATCATCAACCTTTACCTGATAAGACGGAATGTCAATTTTTCTATTATTTATCTTTATGTGTCCGTGTGACACCAATTGCCTTGCAAACGCTCTCGAGGGAGCTAGTCCGAGTTTGTATACTGCATTATCAAGACGTCGTTCCAATGTCTGGAAAAGGATTTCTGCTGGCACTGCGCCGGTAGTTTCGCTCGCTTCTTTAACATAACGAGAAAACTGCTTTTCCCTTAGACCGTATGTATAACGAACTCGTTGCTTCTCTAGGAGCTGTTCTCCATATTCACTAACATTCCTGCGACGACCATGCCGTTGCATCTTACCCTTTCTAGCCTCAGCAAGCTGAAACTTCTGAGTTTGGCATTTTTCGTATATATGAGAGCCGAGTCTGCGGCAAATTTTGTATTTTGGACTTGTTAACATATCAATTATTCCGTACTAAATTACTTAAACACCAACTAAACTCTTCTAGGCCGAGGTGGACGAGGACCTCCGTGTGGAATTGGTGTGTCGTCTTTTATTGAACCGATTTTCACACCTTTTGATGCAAAAGATCTGATGGAGGATTCACGACCTGCTCCTACTCCCTTTACTACTATATCTACCTCTTTCATTCCCATATTTTCGGCGCTTTCGGCTAAAAGCTCCCCTACTTTCGCGGCGGCATAAGGAGTTGCTTTTCTCGCTCCACTAAATCCAAGCGCGCCCGCGGTAGACCACACCAAAGCCCCTCCTTCTTTATCGGTCAAAAGAAGTTTGGTGTTATTGTATGAAGAGTGAATGTAGAGCTTCCCTTCAGCAACGCGTCGTTTCGCAGCTTTGGCTTGTACTCGCTTTCCTCCTTCTCCGCTCTTTGTGATAATTCTCTTTTTACCCATATATTTCTACTTTGCTTTGCAAACTTATTTCTTTTCAACAGCTCTACGTCCTGATCCCATAGTATTTCTACGGTTCCCGCGAACTGTACGTGAATTGGATTTCGTACGCTGTCCCCGTCCGGGAAGGTTTCGCGCATGCCTAGCACCACGATAAGTATTCGAATCTTTTAAGCGCTTTATATTCCCGGATACAGTCCTCTTTAAGTCTCCTTCGATCGTATAACCTTCTATTATGTTCCTTAATTTGGTTTCCTCGGATTCTTTAAGATCCTTGGCTTTTTTACCATAGTCTACTCCGGCCTCATCCAAGATCTCATGGGCGCGGTTTCTGCCAACGCCATATAGTTCTGTTAAGCCTATTTCTAGTCGCTTCTCGTCTGGAATTGTAATACCAAAAATTCTCATAATAGTAAATATATAACGCCAATTTTAACCCTGGCGCTGCTTGTTGCGAGGTTTCTTTTTATTAATAACATATAGACGTCCTTTACGACGAACTATTTTGTCTTCCGGGCTACGTTTTTTTATTGATGAATTAACTTTCATAGTGATGCTATTTGTGCCGGCAAGTACGCAGACGCGCTCAAGTCTCTCCAACTCTAAAGTCGAGTTACTATACGCGCCTTTCCTCCATAAGGATCCATTTCCATACGAACAGAATCACCAACCAAAACACGAATCCTGTACTTTCTCATCTTTCCAGAAAGATAAGCTAGTACTTCTTCATTACTGTCTTCGAGCTGAACTCGAAACATTGTATTGGGAAGTGCTTCCGTAACAACACCAACCTGCGTCTGAACGTTTTCTTTAGGCATTAGTGAAATGGATACAAACGAAAGTGTAGCAAAAGATCAGCCACTACGTCAAGTAGCATATAGTAACTATCAACACTTTAAAGCTCTTCAGTTATAACAACTTCTACCTTTTCACTATTAGACGGCACTGTACGCATGAATCCTGGCACTAGTTCTAATCGCGCATCACGAATTTCCGGTCTTTCAGATAATATAGTAATTGCCTCAGTTCTCGGCTCTCCCATAATAGATTCAGTTACAGCTTGTTCTTCTATTATCCATTCCAAAATGGCTTCTCCGCTTATTGTTAGCGTTAGATTTTCCCCTATAGAATCAATATTGATCTCATCCTCTGTTAGCCCGATCTGAAGCTCCTGGATATTGATGATATTAAGTGGCTGATTTTGATAGTTATCTACATTTTCTGTGGCAATATATCCCGCAAGCAAGTCATGACTGATCATTATTCCATATAGCGTACCTTCGGTACGAACATTTACCGCGTTTTCATCTGTCGTATTTGGCAGGTCTTCATATTCAATAAATGTAGAGCCTGGTATCAATATTTTATTCTCTGGCAATGATTCTGTGATCTTGTTTTGTAATTCAGATTCCAGAGAATTTCTTAGGTTTTCTCTCGCCTCCTCTTCGGTAGCATCTCCGATTACTTGTTCAACACCGACAAAACCGCCGCTGATCTCGGAGTCAGCTTCGGCATACATAGTTTCATAAAGCTCGGTTCCCTCTAGGCCGGGAATAGTAAACCTACCTTCAGACAAGTTGTATTCTTCCCCCGGCTCATCCGCTGTAACTGTTACCGTGATCGAGCCCGGGGAACCGTCGGCTCTTACGCCAGGCACTACTACTGAGTCACCAATTCGATATATTCTTCCATCAGAAGTTTCAAACCTCGTATTGGCTATTAGCGGTTCGTCGTTTTCGGTGGTATTAAAAATAGTTATTGGTCCCTGAGCTCTACGCTCCACCTCTTCCTCTCCTTCTGAATCCACTGCCTCAGACATTGTCTCCGTTATATTTAACACTTCATAAGTGAGAGACGCAGATCCTGTATTTTCCTGTGTCAATTCAACTTCTTCATCAAGAGTCACATTTTCAGTTCTCGGAACTAAGGTAACCGTTGCTTTAGCGAAAATTGATGTCATCATCACTCCGCCAAACACAAGCAGTGCGACAACAAACAACGCAATAAAGTACTTGCCTGCTCCTATCCCTCTGTGGTGCCGAGATCTTTTAATTCTTTTTCTTGGCTTTGTCTTGGTATTTCTTTGCAGTTCTTCGTCTAAAGAAATATCTCTTATAGAACGCTTTCTATTATTGTTACTAAACTGCTTATCTTGTTCTTCGTTGTTATTGTAGTCTTTGGGGTCTTGATCCATAGCTTGAACTTAAATGTCTTATTACTTAGAAGTATATCTTATAATGCACTTTTTTTCATAACTAACTGTTAACTATTGGTCTGAAAAAAAGAGATTCTAGCGATAGAAAATGATCTTTGTAGCGAGATTTAGAAAAGGTAACAAATTTATCGAAGTATTCGCTGGTCAGGATCTTAATGTCAGATTCACGTGAATTAATCAAATAAATCGAATTCATCAGATCAGCCGCGTAATCTTCCATATCCATATCAGCCAGAACAAAGCTTGTATTGGGTATGTATATGCCTTTTTCTATATTATTCAAAAGCTCGTTTTTCATTTCCTCCTTTTTCTCTTCTACAATTGACCTTATATTATCAGCTGAACCTTCAGTAAGTTTACCGGCAAAATAGAGATTGAGCTTAGTGGTTGCCTCAAAGAGATCAATGTTCAAGGAGCTAGATAACTCCCGAATAAGCTCATTTTTCCCAATTTGAACCGTAACCGTTGAAACCAAAATATCATTTTCTATGACAGCAAGCTCTGAGACTTCACCTCTAAAATCAAAAACAGCAAAAGAGTTTACTGCCGGATGCATATCGCGCATCACTGAAAAATACGCCATCATAAATGAAAATGTGCGTATCTTTCTGTAAGAGAAATTTTTTCTTATAGGTTCTTTTACCGCACTTAGAGTTTGCTTAGCAGCGGCTGAGAAATATAGTTTGAGGTCGGCTGTTTTCGCTGTAGAAGATAAAGGATCGTCTATACTATAACCATTCAGTTTATATTCTAATATCCTCTCTTCCAAAAGACTTATAGAATCCGCCGGTGCAATTTCTTTTTTGAGATCTTTAGCAGCTCCTTTAACTATTTCTATGATCACATCAGAAGTAATTTGAGTTTCATTTTCAAATTCGTTATGAACGTCAACCACTCGTGGCATATACCACGGTGAAGAGAATACACAAAAAATATTTTTTATCTTGCGTTTTGATCGTTTACCTAAAACTCTGGACCTTGATTCTTCAATTGAGTCTGATACTTCTTCAACTGACCCCGAAAGAGAAGTTAGAATATCTACTGTTACAGACTCCAGGGAATCGAGCATTGATTTGTAAAAACGATCATAATCAAAGTCGTATTTAAACTCGATTCCCTTTCTCGCCGTAAACAATATTTGAGGCAGCGTATCTTCTTGGTAGCGAACTATAGCACCTCCCACCGAAGAAGAGCCGACATCAAAAATCAAGGTTATTTCCTCTGAGGTATTTTTATTACCAAATAGAACCATTGCATTCCCAGTATAGCGTATTTTTGTCTAAAAATTATACTCTAGGTGTGGACGGACTTAGACGGCTATTCAAGAATTGCTTTTATTCGGCGAACTCCGGCTGAAGACGCCTCTTCTTTCTTGATACGAAATTTTCCCAACTCCCCGGTATTTTCAACGTGAGGACCACCGCAAATTTCCAGGCTGACTACTCCTGTGCTACGATCTCCGATCTTATACACCCGAACTTTTTCTTCGTATTTATCTTCAAATACCCCCACTGCTCCTTGAGCTCTTGCTTCTTCTAAGGTCATTTCGCTATAGCTCACCGGTAAGCTTCTTTCGATCGCTCCATTAACAAAAGTCTCGATTTCTTTTTTCTCTTCTTCTGTAAGTTTTTCGCTGTGAGAAAAGTCAAAACGCAGTCTTTCTGGAGTAATATTCGATCCTTTTTGCTCTACGTGTTCTCCAAGTACATCTCTTAGGGCGGCATTTAATAAGTGCGTTGCTGTGTGATATTTTACTGACATTTCACCAGTGTCCCCAAGTCCCCCCTTAAACTTCTTATCCGCTCCTTTTCTGGATTCCTCTTGGTGGATCCTATATTCTTCCTCAAATGCCTCTTTGTCTACTTCTTTACCGTACTCTCGCGCCAATTCTTCTGTGAGCTCAAACGGGAATCCATGAGTAGTAAACAGCTTGAATGCACCCTTGCCGCTAATTTTGTCTTCTTTTTCAATAATTTTTCTAAATTCTTTTAATCCTCTATCGAGTGCTAATTTAAACTTACTCTCTTCAGATTCAATTTCATCTTGTATCCATTCTTGGCTTTCAAAAACCTCTGGATAAACTTCTCGATAATTGTTAGCAACTACAGAAACAAGGTCTTTTAATTTTTTCGTTTCGATACCAAGTAAATTCGCGTGGCGGATAGAACGACGTATTAGACGCCTAACAAAATATCCTCGTTCGCTGTTTGAGGGTGTAACGCCATCAGAGATCATAAAAACAGCACCGCGAATATGATCCGCGATCACACGAAATGAGTTCTTATTCTCAGAATTCTCATATCTCTCACCGCTATGATCCTCAAGTCTTTCAATAATACTGCGCAATACGTCAATTTTAAATATATCGGAGAAGTCTTCCGTAACAGCTGTTAGTCGTTCTAATCCACCGCCGAAATCTACATTTTCTTTAGGTAGTTTTTCAAAATGACCTTCTGCTTTTTTTACGTACTGCATAAATACGGAATTGCCGATCTCGAGAAAACGTCCGCAATCACAATTAGGGTGGCATTTTTTACCGAACGCCGGATCGTGTTCTACATCTTGAAATTCATAAAAAACCTCGCTGTCGGGACCACCCGGTTCGCCCACCGGCATATCATCGGGGGTGCCACCGCGGCTCCACCAGTTTTTTGAAGCATCATAGTAAAAAATACGACCTCCTTCTAAACCGATCTCACTACCATTTTCCTCAGTGCCTACCTCAACCTCATTTGCCTCAATGTTCTTTTGTTTGAACAAACTCTTCCAAATTTCTACCGACTCAGTATCTTTAGGCAGATCGTTGTTTTTATCACCGTGAAAAACAGTTATATATAGCCGTTCCGGATCTAAGCCTAACCCCGCTTCCTTATCTGTTAGAAATTCAAAAAGCCAGGAGAGTTGTTCTTCTTTAAAGTAGTCACCCAGGGACCAATTGCCAAGCATTTCAAAAAAGGTCGTATGGCGGTTATCTCCAATTTCTTCAATATCTTCCGCGCGAAAACATTTTTGCGAATCAACTATCCTAGAACCCAAGGGATGGTCTTCGCCTAGTAAGTAAGGAACCATAGGCTGCATACCAGAGCCAGTAAAAAGAGTGGTGGGATCATCTGTGGGTACCAAAGAAGCCGAAGGAACGATTCTGTGCCCCTTGCTTGCAAAAAAGTCTAGATAGCGTTTTCTTACTTCTGCTGTTTTCATAATTTTGAGTATATCGGAAAAGAATAAATATCAAAACGATCGACACTGAAATTATTCTGGCTTGAGGTTTGAGACAAAGAGAAAGGTTGTATAGTTTTCCGTTTTATCCTGTAATCCTCTATCCAGAATATTAAGTTCATAAAGATCTGCAGCTGCTTGTGATGCCAAAACAGCGGTAGTTTCAGGCAGCTGGCCTTCTGACAATGCTTTTGCCGCCATCGCCTGATCGATAAGTTCTCCTTCGCCTGATCGCAGATTTTTGTCAGGATACTGCAAGGACAATGTAGACTTGCACTGTGCCAATGCTTGCGGATGAGACATTATTGTTACGATACCGTCCATTTCTATACCCGGTAACACCAACAGATTATGGTTTACTATTATTTCAAACTGATCAACGATCTCAAAAAGCTGCCTTCCCATCGCGTAAATGGATTCATCAACCATTCCGCCAACTGAATTTTGTATAGCAAATATACCTCTGTCTATTTTATGTTCTGCTAACAGAGCTAGCACCTTATCAGTTGTATAGCAATAGCTTAATTCATAATTGGGAATACGATGCCCCTTGGCGTACCAATGAGCCGCTTCTTCGTTAAAGCTTCCTGGGCCTCCTTGGATGCCAATTACCAATTTTTCGCTATCTTTATTATTTTCCATTTTACAATGTTTTTAGTTTCTTTATATCTGCTTTTATTGATTCAATGCCCGTTTTGTAAGTTGACTTGTCTTCAGTATTTATACCCGCTTGCTTGAAAAGATCCTTAGGACTTCTGCTGCCACCACTAGCCAACAGCTTGAACATTTTTTCCAGTACTTTGGGATTTTCTATGCTGTTCTGATACATAACTCGTGAGAGTATACCACCATAGGCATATGAATAAACGTAAAAATATCTACGAATATGCGACCACGCAACGAAAAAGTTCCCGTCTTCGGCAGACATTCTTACAGAAGGTCCAAGATAAGATCTCATTTTTTTATTCAAAATTTCCACTATTTGATCCTTGGCAACATAACCATTTTGTCGAATCTCAGAGTGTAGTGAACTTTCGAATTCAAAACACGCCATCTGACGAAAAATTGTTGAAATATCTTGGTTTATCCTGTTATGCAGTAATACTTTTTGTTCTTTTTTACTAACGAGTTTTAATACTTCTTCAAAAACAATATTTTCGAAGAACTTCGAAGCAAATTCAGCGACTGCTGTGGAATAGTTCTGGTATAAAGGCCTTGCATCCTTTGCCATCTCAGTGTGAATTGCGTGTCCCATTTCATGCGCTAGCGTTAATAGAGAATCGAAGGTGTTAACATGATTTAGTAAAACAAAGGTCGGAAATTCTGTGGTGCCAAAACAAAAACCGCCGGCCGTCTTATTTCTCCTTGGAAATACGTCTATGCGCCCGTCACTGAGCATTCTGTCAAATATATGGAGTGATCTTGGATGGATTTTAGCAAAAACATCCCTCAAAATTTCAACCGATTCATCGAAGCTAAACGTCGTCTTCAGACCTCCGATTTCGGCGTTTCTGTCCGCATACGTTAAATACTTAAGTCCTAGGAGCTGCCTTTTTACATCATAGAAATCGTGGGAAACCTTGATATTTTCTAATACTGCTTCTCTGAGAAGCTGTAGCTCCTTATCGGTGGTTTCAAAATCGATCAGTGTTTCTTGATGCGGTATTCTATAACCGCGCTTAGAATCTGTAATTTTCTTTTTCGTATATATTGCATTGATTTCTGCCTCCGCGACTTCTGAATGTTCACCCAACTTTTTCATTATCAAAGAATGAAGACTTCTTCTTTTTTTTGTTCTCAAACCAGCCACACGATTCATCGCTTCTGAAATAGGAACTTTGTTATTTTCAAATTCTACCTCGTCATTATTTACAAGCCTTTCTGTTAGATCGATCCACATTTCCTCTGACGGTAATGAAAGTGAATTTAACAACGCTTCTTCTTTTTCATTAAGAATATGTTTTGAGGCGTTAAATATTTTTTTCAAAAAATAGCGATATTCCTTTAACGAAGAAGACCCTAATAACTCTTTCTGCTGCTTTTTTGTAATTTGTGCCAACTTGATCTCGAAAAATAAAACGGAGTTGTGAGCAGACACAATTCGTTGGTGCAATTGAGCAATTTTGGCATCTATTCTTTTATCGTTGGTAGTGACCGACTTCTTTAAAAAAAGATAGGCAATGGGTTTGGGTAGAGTGTATAACTTTTCAAGATCTTTCAGCGCCTTTTCTAATACAGTAACTGAAGATACGTTCTTCTTTTTGTAAGTATCCGCAAATTTTTTATATTCTCTTTCGATCTTTCTGACATCTTTCTCGATATTGGGATCATCGATGGAGCTGTATATGGCAGAAAGGTCCCATTCTGTATTATTTTTCATTTTATAATCTCCCCTTAGAAATTCCTCGATTAAAGTATAAGGATAACAAAAAAAGAGTAAAATTTAAATTTCTATCCCTAATTTAAGATAATGCCTTTTTTATGTTTTTAAAATCTTCGATCAAAGTTTCTTTTTGACCGGCGTTGTATAAAGCTACCGCGGGGTGATAAAGAGGAGTTATGAAAACATCGCCATATTTGAAATTTGCCTTTACTAATTGACCGTGAATTTTGGAAATGGGTTCGATTTTATCCTCCAGACCGTAGCGCTTCAAAATATATTCCATAGAAAATCGTCCCAACGTAGCTATCACCTTCGGTTCAATTATCTCGATTTGCTCGTCCAAAAAAGGCGCGTATAGAGCTATCTCTTCGGGTGAAGGATCGCGGTTCTGGGGCGGACGGTCTTTTACGATATTTGTAATATAAACCTCCTCTCTTGGAATATTAATTGACTGTAAAAGCTCATCCAACACCTTGCCGGCTCTACCGCAAAAAGGAACTCCGGATTTGGCTTCAGATTCGCCCGGCGCCTCCCCGATGAACATTATTTCGGCATAGTGATCGCCTTGACCAATAACGGGTAAATATTCGTTTTCGTTACGAAATGAATACAGTGTAGAATCTTTTAGATTAACTACTCTGTCGCGAATAGTCTTTAGCTTTTCATGTCGCACGTCACGCTTTTCGTCTTTCATTATTCCTCTACGTTATAGATATATGGCACAAATACAAAACCAGGAAAGGTTTTTAATTCGATCAAGCCGCCATCCTGCTTCTTATACTGTGTAATTGCCTCTCCAACGGGCGAGACCAAGAGTCCATCCTCTTTTAAGCTTCTTATGAAATGTTCGGGTATGTTTGAAGATATCGTAGCTGAAACCAACACTTTGTCGTAATAATTTTCCGGTATTTCTACTTCGCCACTTTTATAAACACCTGCCTGCGGATAATCGTATCTTTTGAGATTACCTTGTCCCATTTCGACTAACTCATCGACGATTTCAATACCCGTTACTTCGCCTTCTTTTCCCACCATTTCTGCTAATAATGCCGTAGTCCATCCTGAACCTGATCCTACGTCAAGTATCTTTTCTCCTAGTATTGGATCAAGTAGCTCTAGCATAAAAGCTACAGTTGTCGGCTGAGAAATAGTCTGGTCACCTAAAATAGGCAACGGATAATCTTCATATGCCTCCGGTACATAATCACCTAAGACAAAATCGGCTCTATCTATTTTTTTGAATGCTTTCTCTAATTCCTCAGACCGTAGAACATCTTTTTGTTTTAGCTGTTCGATCAGGTCTTCACGAGAATTCATAATTTCCGGTATGCTATGATCTTCTTTCATTATTTAAAATAGTTATTTTACGTTGCTCTCCGCCTCTGTTGTAACTTCCAACTTTGCCGTCGCTTCGCACTACTCTATGGCAGGGTATGTTTTCATCATAATTATTAGCCATTATTCTACCAACTGCACGCGAAGCTTTAGGCGAACCCGCTTTTAGAGCAACTTCAGCGTAGGTTAATGTTTCTCCTTTGGGTATTCTCCTCACCACCTCCCGCACCCTCTCTTTAAAAGAGCTCGCTTTCTCCTTCTTACTTTGAGCTTTGGTCTTTTTCTGAAGCTTCATTCTTTGAGTTTAGCACATCAGAAACTGCTTCAAAGTAACCGCAAAACTCACAATCTTTATGGCTTTCCGGTATTTCTTCAGACAGTAGACATTGATACATCTCTTCCAATGTTCCGTCCAGCCAGCTATCGTCTCCTTCGTACGGTATTATTTTAACGCTAAATTTTAGTTGCCCATTAAAGCTATCGACGTCGCGTAAGCCATTAACGTAATAAAAGTAAGCTGTATTTGAAACTTTGAAATCGTTCCTTCGCAGAAGCCATTGATAGATCTCTACTTGTCTTTTGTACATAATTTGCCAATCGCTATCTATGCTGACTTCTTGACCCCCTTCTTTAGATGTAGCTTTGTAATCCGCTACGTAGAGCAAGCCTTCGTCGTCTATCCAAATATCATCAACTCCACCTCTGATAGTAAGATTTGTATCGGGTAGATCGTATTGTACCCCGTGGCGCATCGCGTCACGCCACTCTTCCATTTTTTTATGCTTAAATGGCTTGAGGCGCAAATCGTTTTCTTTTAAAACCGGATGCCAAGTTCCCTTTTCTCGATGTTTATCAAACTCTTTTTTTAAAAGTTCGTCTACAGCGTTGTTAAGAGTAAAGGGAGGGTATTTCACGCGAGCTACACCATAACGCTGATCTAGGTAGAAACACCTTTTGCATTCTAAGAACAGGTCAATTTTGGTTCTGCTTACTCGAAAGCGATCTTTTGAGCCCGGTTTATAACAGTAGCGGCCGTCCCGCCGTTTATATGGAAATGCCATGGTTTTATTTATTTACTATATGGAGTACAAAGCTTACTAG
Source organism: Candidatus Campbellbacteria bacterium (assembly GCA_034521025.1). Lineage (NCBI taxonomy): Bacteria > Candidatus Campbelliibacteriota > Candidatus Campbelliibacteriota bacterium. The sequence goes on along the minus strand of JAXHMZ010000004.1, from coordinate 91,759 downwards.
CTTCATCTTTTATTTTGTTAATCTTTTCTTCCTTGAATCCAAGCTCTTCAAGCAATTTGGTGTTATTTTTTAAGTCCCTGCATAGAACAGTTCCCTGTTCCACTAGTAAGGTTTTTTCTTTATCGGGTAAACTCGTTAGGCAAGTCAGAGGATGAAGGCCGGTTTCCTCAACCAAGTCTTGCAAATTTCCTTTTTCAGGGTAGCTCCACGAAACTATTTTTAAGCCGACACATTCCGCGTAATCAAGAGCATTTTTGGTAAATTTAGTGTTAGTTAGAAGCCAACCTTCCTTTTTCTTTCCATTTCCGTCTTTTTGTTGGCGACTGAGTATATCTTCAAAGCGCGACTTGACGTAGAGAGCCACTTTCAGATCCGACCTGATCTTTTGACTATTATGAAATTTAATTTCCATAGAGATCTCGGAGGTCTCGTTTTCGGCTAGCATATCTACTTCGTGCTCCACACACTCTCCTTCTACCATAACCCCGACTTTTACATCGAATCCTTTTGCCCTGAATATTTCACCCACAAATTCCTCAAATGGAAACCCGGTGGGACCAAGGTCTACCAGCGCTCGGCGAAGCGAATACCGGGCGGCTGCTGTAGATTCCTTTCGCTCTAAAATTTCATAAGCACGCTTGTAGATCGTACCTGTGGTCATTCCGTCTTCTATTTCGCTTTCTATTTTAGACACCACCGCTTCTATTGTTTCTGATCCCGCTCCGGCCTTTTCAAGTGAATGTCGCAATTTATTGGGATCAAATATCTCTCGCGACCCATCCATTTTTATTATTTCCACTTCTTCTTTTTCGTTTTCTTTTTTACCCATAGTGGGTAGTATACTACATGATTATACCCCCGCCCAAACAAACATCGTCTTTATATACGACCAAAGACTGGCCGGACGTAACGGACTCTTGGGGTTCATCAAAGATGACAATGTGATATTCGTCATTTTTTTGCAGCTTTGCCCTTATCAGTGGTTGTCTATAACGATAGCGCACTAGCAATTCTTCGCTCTCTTCAGGTTCTCGCGATATCCAATTGGTATTTTCAATAAGCACTTTTTCTTTATTATATTTTGAAAACTTGTCGTTAGTTTTTTCTGCAACCGTTATGGTATTTTTTTCTATATCTTTGGCAACCACATAGCGTGGTTTATCTTCAGTTCCTTTTTTGGTCACGGTAAATCCCTTTCTTTCACCGTATGTAAATAACATCGCTCCAGGGTGATAACCGATAACCTCTCCGTAAGGGTCTAAGACCTCACCCTCTTTGGGGGAAACATAGTGTGATATGAACTCTTTCATAGAAACCTTGCCGAGAAAACACACACCCTGGCTATCTTTTTTGTTCGCGGTTACCAAATTATTTTTCTTTGCAATACTCCGAATTTCTTCTTTTTTATAGTTACCGAGGGGGAATAAAGTGCTAGTTAGCGCGCTTTTGTCAACATTCCAGAGAAAATAAGACTGATCTTTATTTCGATCTTCGCCCATTTTTAACTCTATTTCTTCGCTATTCGAATCCATTTTGGCATAATGACCTGTTGCTATGTAATCAGCGCCTCTGTTGATGGCTTCTTTGTAAAAAACCCCAAATTTTACATGTCGATTACACATAACATCCGGATTCGGGGTTCGTCCGCGAGAATACTCAGAGATCATATAGTCGACTACTTCTCTCTTGTAGGATTCTTCGGCGTTTATAGTTAAAAAGGGTATGTCTAAGGCCGCCGCGACGCGCATCGCGTCACGTCTATCTTCTTTCCAATTACAAGTTAGAAATTCGGGATACCAACCACGTATAAAAACACCGGTTACCTCGAAACCCGCCTCTTTCAGCAGGAGCGCCGCAACAGAAGAATCTACTCCGCCCGACATCCCGACAAAAACTTTTTCTTTTTCACTCCACTTATTAACCATAGCGTTTACACTATTATACTTACCAAGTATTTAAAACCGAGAAAATTTTAGCTGCCCAAGAATTGACGATTGTCTATATGCTCCTCAAACGTTTCGGCATAATATGTGTTTCCTTGAGTATCAGATAAATAAAAAATGTATTCTGAGTCTATTGGATTTGCGGCCGCTCTAATAGATTCAAGTCCCGGGTTAGTGATCGGCGTTGGTGGTAATCCGGTATTTGTATATGTGTTGTATGGAGATTCTATCGCCAGATCTTCTGTTGTCAGAGAATACGTATTTTTTCCATCAAGTTCATCGACATAAAGAAAGGCAGCGTCAACTTGGAGGGGCATACCTTTTTCTAAACGCTTCCAAAGAATTCCGGAAATTATTTGTCTAGAGTCCATATTCCCCGCTTCTTCCTCAAGAATTGAAGCCATAGTGATAATTTCATTCAGTGAATGATCTTCCAAAGCGTCTTCGGTTACAATACTTTCTACTTTATTTTGAAAGTTCGAATACATTTTCCTGATTACTTCCTCAGAAGTTACATCCTTATGAAAAATATATGTATCAGGAAAAAGATAACCCTCAAAAAGAGACGCTTTTTTAAGAAAATCTTCCTTATCAAAAGACGATAATTCGTTGTTTAGAATAGCGGCGATCTCTTGAATGGTAGAACCTTCCGGGATAGAAATGCCTAATGAACCATTTTCAAAATCACCTTCGGTTAAACGAGTCGCTATCTCCTCGACGGTTGAAGTTCCGAGAAAGCGATATTCACCCGCGACGATCTTGCTTTCGTCCTCCTTAAATAGAAAATAAGTTTGAAACGCTAGAGCGGATTTGATAATCCCAGCTTCTTTTAATTTTTGAGCGGAATCGCTCAAAGTTGAACCGCGTTCTATCTCAACTTTTACCGGCTCATCAGTAGCCTTAGGTGTTATAGATAACCAAAATATCGCGCTTACTGTTAAGGCAGTAAAAACGAAAACAATAACCAAAACTGCGACTACTCGTGAAAAAACCATATTAAGTTGGAAGGTTTGTAGGTGGCTCAGCTTTGCGTGACTGTACTCTTGATAGGGCTGGAGTTTCTACTATTCCCGATGGGAAGTGGTAGAGAGTGGCCAACTGCTCGGCATTCAACACCTGGTGTTTTCTAATAAATGGGGCATGGAAAAACTGTCGTCTTTTATATGCCTTTAGCATTTTTTCTTTCATCTCTGAAAGCTTTTTCTTTCTAAGCTCTTTGATCCACGGATAATCAAAATCTGTAACGTTATTAGGACGCAAAGAGTTTAAATTATTTGCGCCAAACTGTCTAAATGAACCGATGAACCCTGGAATATTAGCTCCCTGAAAAGCTTCTTTTTCACCCATATATAAAGCTCTAACTCCAGTGTCAAAACCATACTTTGAGATGTTTCTATTGATTGCTTCTACGTACTGTTCTTCACTCTTATTGAGAAGGCGTCCCTTGAACTGAGGAGCTCCCTCAGCGCCGCTCGACTCCGCTTCAGTGGTTTCTTTAATTGCCTTCTTACCTGTGTCTTGCCACTTTTCTTTGCCCGGCAAAATTCCCAAAAATCCCGCGCCGGCCTTACTTCTACCCTTATGAGCCCTGATTACTATTTGAATCCAGAACTGCTCCTTTCTAGAAAGTGTGCTCATAAATTCTATAGTAGGAAGCAGTGGATCTACCTTATCCTCATCTTTCATACCAGCTTGCTTATCCATGCCGTAATCCATGTATGTTTTTAGTGGCAAATAATCCGGCTCTGAAAACACAAATTCACAGCCCCAATAGTCCATTTTACTTTCATCGAATGAGACAAACTTCGCGTAATCGGGAGATTCAAATACTTCAATACCGGGATACTCAGCATATAGTTGAGACTCTATTAAGTTCTTCCATTTTGCTGGGGTCCATATAAAAAACCTGACATTGCCGCCGATCGATACTATCTCAAGGGAAAACCAGGAGCGCACCTTGCCCAGAACGTAGCGATCATACCAAGTCGACTCGCCCCCCGTTTGATATAAAGCGTTTAATACAAGCTCCATTGCCAGAGGCGTTCGCTTTACTTCCCGCGGTACTTTTATCTCTAAAACCTGCTCTTTCGTATCTTCTATAAACTTTGAACGTACGTAAGTTACCCACAGTTGCCAAAAGCCATAAAGGAGGAGCAGGGGAAGTAATATTGGATAAGTCAAATACAAGAAAAGACCTATAGCAGTTGTGACTTGCTCGAATGATTGAACAAATTGCTCCATATCAGTTACATTATATCAGAAAGATTCTGAACGTCTTTCCCTACAAAGAAAATAGAGTAAGCGTTTTACTTTGAGCTACCTTTTAAATAGTACCTACCTCTTGAGTCTTTTCCAAAGACTTCCGTATCTTGGAGATTAACGAGGATCGTGTTCCCTTTCACGTAACGCTCCTTCATAACTTTCTCCATTATGTTCTCTCTTGAAAGTGGTCCGTGTTTTTTAAGTATCGATTTGATAACATCCTTTACCACTCCGGTTTCGTAACCCCACTCACGTAGAGCGTACAAACCTCTACCTACAAGCACAAAGCGAGGATCTTTTATCAATTCGTTGTGAGTAGTCGCGATATGAGCCTTCTTGCCGAACATTTCATTAATTTTTTCGGCAACCTCACGAAAATGCATTGGGGAACCATGTTTTCGAATCACCAGATAAGCGTAGTCTCTCATTCCCTTAACTCTCACATTAGGAGAAGTGGATCGTCCCCATTCGCCAAGAGGATTACGATCTATATGCTTAGCAACACCAAGCCACCGCCTAGCGATCTCTTCGTTTCTATATTCTTCAGAGACATCTTTAACGTGCTCGAGAAATCGACTGATGATCTCCGGTTCAGTAACCAGCTCTTCGTCAGTCAGGTTAGAATAGAGATCTTGTATCGCTTTGTGCACCTTATCGTGTAATTCGTCCTCAATGTACCAACGATGCTTTAGGTGTTTATCTTCTTTTTGTTTCTTGAAGTTATTTCCTAGCTCTAAAAGGAATACTATGTGGTTCTGAATCCTTTCGCTGTCTGATAGATGTTTTAGAAGATCCTCTTCAGCTACTACACCTCCGAGAGATCTGATGATCTCTTCAAGCTCCTTGAAAGATATCTGATGTTCTTCATATTGCTCTGACTTACGAATTGAATTTAGGGAATGGTTTTCTATCTGCCTAACGCGCTCTCTGGTGATACCATAAAGATTCCCTATTCCTTCTAGGGTCATTTTTTCGCGATTCTGTCCAAGTCCATAGCGAGCTACTATTATATCTCTTGCTCGTTCTGGAAGAACTATAATTAGTTTCTTTGTTACTTGGTTGGGTTTAAATGTTAGTTTTCTGGACATTTTCTTTTTTAATTTGATTTATATTAACACTGATTTTACAAATAGTCAAATTTATATTTTCTAAATATTTGTAATTTACATAAGCTTATAGGACGATACTAACGATCTTCCCCGGTATAACGATTATTTTTTTAACTTCTCTGCCGTCTATCCATTTTTCTACCTTTTCGGTACGAGCCATTTGTTTTATCTCTTCCTCGTTCGCCTCGCTCGGAACCGTGATCGAATCTCGTACCTTACCGTCTACCTGTACTGCTAAGGTCAACTCATCTAGAGACAGGTCTTCTTCTTTAAATTCAGGCCATTTAGTCGAATGGACTGAAGTTTTATAGCCCAAATTCTGATACATCTCTTCAGTAATATGTGGAGCAAATGGTGCCAATAGACGCAAATAAGCTTCGAAATCCGCCTCTAAGATCTTTTCTTTCTTATCAAAATCGTTAGCTAAGATCATTAAGGCAGAGATCGCGGTATTAAACTGGAGGTTTTCAATATCTTCGGTAACTTTTTTGATCGTGCGAGCTACAATACTACCTGCAGTCTCACTTTTTTCTGTAACTTTTTCTTGTAGTCGCCATGACTTCTCCAAGAATCTTCTTAGGCCGATCATATTGTCAGTAGACCATGCTTTGGCTTGCTCTAGTGGCCCCATGAACATCTCATACATTCGAACAGTATCAGCTCCAAAGCGCTCCATCATTTCATCTGGGTTAACAATATTCCCCTTGCTTTTGCTCATTTTATTTCCGTCCGGACCAAGTATCATACCTTGATGTCTTAGGGATTGAAAAGGTTCGTCTATCCCCAGATAACCAAGATCTCGAAGTACTTTTGTAAAAAATCGCGCATACAACAAGTGCAATACAGTATGCTCCGCTCCTCCTATATACATATCAACGGGAAGCCAAGAATCCAATTTTTCACTATTAGCGAATTCATCCGCGTTTTGTGGATCTGTAAAGCGCATATAGTACCAACTTGAATCAACAAAGGTGTCCATGGTATCGATCTCCGGAGTCCATCCTTCTCCAAAAATTTCTTCGGTGCGCTTTTTTAGCTCTTCTGAAGAACCCAAAGGCGCTGTTCCTTTTGGTTGATAATCTACATCCGTAGGTAACTCCCACGGTAAGTATTTTTCGGGAATTGGATGGGGGTTTCCTTCCGGATCATACACTATAGGAATTGGTGCTCCCCAGTAACGCTGTCTCGATACTAGCCAATCTCTTAGTTTATAAGTTGTTTTTATCTCTCCTCCAAATGCTTCAGTAATTTTGCTCCTCGCCTCAGCGTTAGAAAATCCATCAAATTCACCAGAGTTTATAAGTACACCCGGCTCAGACCTGGGCAGATCACCTTCGCCGGATACAACTTCGACAATAGGCAAATTCATCTTCTCGGCAAATTGATGATCCCTCTCATCATGAGCTGGAACAGCCATGATCGAGCCTGTAGCATAAGTATTCAAAACATAGTCCGCGACAAACACAGGCAGCTCCTCTTTCGTTGCTTCATTTATCGCTTTCAGTCCCTTTAATTCAACCCCGGTTTTCTCTCTTTCTTCTGAGCTTCGTTCAATATCTGTTTTCGCTTTTGCGCTCTCTACATAACTCCTGACCTCATCAATATTCTCAATATATTTAGCATATTTTTCTACCAAGCTGTTCTCAGGAGAAACGATCATATAAGTAGCACCAAATAAAGTATCAGGACGAGTAGTAAACACTTCGATTGACGGAAGTGAAGTACGCAGTACCTCTGGCTCTTCTGAATCTCTGAAATGTGGTTTGCGAGCCTGCACATCTATGATCTCACCGCCGATCCTGCGTTCAATTTTTTCGGCCTGTTCAGGCGGTATAGAATCATCGCTTTCGTCTCGAACAATTTTTATACTTCGAGACTTATCCTTTATATTCTCGAAATCAAACTTCCAATCAAAGGTCTCAAAAAAGTCCCGGTCTACGTTGATATCGGTATCGATAAACCCACCGAACAACACAAGCTCATGGATCTTGCTGTTTGAATTTTCAAGATACTTTAGAGCAACTACAGTACCAAGCGAATGTCCTAAGAGTATTGTATCTTCATCTAAATTAACGTTTTCATTTACATATTTTACTTGCTCTTCAATGTTTGGATCGTCAGAGTTCGGTAGTGTGGGAATTTCTACAGAGTGACCTTGCTCCTCTAGTTTCCTCCTGAGCCAAGGCAAAAAATGCTTTTCAGGGCCACTCGCGTACCCATGTAAGATCACGTAACGAAATTTTTTATTCAGGGGAAATCTAAAAATAGCTCCTTCGCTTTTTCCTATCCAATTTTTTTGAGCCAGTTTTGTAGACTCTGGCCAGTCTACCGTATCTAAACCATCAATTAGCTCGTCGGCATATTTTAAAATGTTGAAAAACCACTGTGATAATTCTTTCTTTTCCACGGCCGAATCACACCTTTCGCACTCTCCGTCCACTACCTGCTCATTGGCCAAGACAGTCTGACATCCGGGACACCAATTTACTGTGGCTTTCTTTTTGTACGCCAGTTTATTTTTGTAAAGCAACAAAAAAAGCCACTGTGTCCATTTGTAATATTCTGGAGAGGATGTATTGATCTCTCGCGACCAATCATAAGAAAGGCCAAGAGATTTTATCTGTTCTCTAAATACATCAGTAGACTTGTCTGTGGTTTCTTGCGGGGGAACGCCAGTCTTGACTGCGTAGTTTTCTGCCGGTAATCCGAACGCATCCCAACCCATTGGGTGAAGAACGTTATAGCCCTGCATTCTCTTAAAACGAGAGTAGATATCGGTTGCTGTATAACTCTCTACGTGTCCCACGTGAAGCCCCGAACCGGACGGGTATGGGAACATATCCAAAATGTAATATTTTTCTTTATCTGAATTATCGACGGCTTTATATAGATCTTGCTTCGCCCAAAATTTTTGCCATTTTTCCTCTATATCCTTGTGGTCGTATTTAGTCATAAAGCCCAAATTAGTAAAAGGTATAAATAATTCCCAAATAGTCTGCTAAACGTAGCTAAACATCTAGTCCAGCGTGTTACTAAGGCAGTATATCATATATATTAGACAAGTAAATTAGAACAATGACAAGCTTTTATTATATTAAATATATCTAAATTTTAAACTCGATAACATCGCCATCTTCTACCACGTACTCTTTTCCTTCAGTACGTATCTTTCCTTCGGAACGGGCTTTGGCGAAAGACCCGATCGCGATCAATTCACCGTATGAAATAACTTCGGCTCGGATAAACTTTTCTTTGAAGTCCGTATGGATCGCCGCTCCAGCTTCTGGGGCTGTAGATCCTCGCTTGGTTGTCCAGGCACGGGTTTCGTCCTCCCCGGTAGTGAAGTAAGAGATCAGATCAAGTGATGCATATCCTGATTTTATGAGGTTACTTATGCCGTCATCTCCCGGCGCTCCAAGTTCCTCGCGAAATACTCCCTTTTCACGAGCTTCAATGTCTTTTAACTCGTCTTCTATGCCTGCGTCAACGATCACATATTCACTTTTGGAACCTTCTAAAAAGCTCATCAGTTTTTTAAATCTCTCGTCGTCTATTTCATCCAAGTTTTTTGCACCGGCTTTTTTATTTAAAACGTAAATTAGAGGTTTTGCTGTCAGAAGATTGAGCTCTCTTGCCAACCTTTCTTCTAAATCACTATTGAGTCCTTTGTGTGAAATAAAAACACCTTCCCGGAGTGTTTTCTCTAAGTTCTCGAGAGCTCTGTCTTCCTCTACGGCGTCTTTGTCTCCTCGTTTTACGTCTCTCACTATATTCCCGCGCCTTTTGGCTATTGTTTGCTCGTCGGACAAGATCAGTTCCAGGTTTATTGTCTCGATATCATCAAGCGGATCTATTTTTTCGCTAACATGAGTAACACTTTCATCTTCAAAAATTCGCACCACTTCCGCTATCGCGTTCGTTTCTCTCACGTTTGAAAGAAACGCATTTCCCAGACCTTCTCCCGTTGACGCTCCCTTCACTAACCCGGCAATATCAACGAACTCGACAACTGCCGGAATGGTTTTCTTTGAATTTGATAACTTAGAAAGTCTTTCCACCCTTTCATCCGGCACTGCAACCACACCCACCGAAGGATCGATCGTGGCAAACGGATAATTAGCCGCCAAAACATTATTACGTGTTAACGCGTTAAAAAGGGTTGATTTGCCAACATTTGGCAAACCTACTATGCCAATAGATAAGCTCATACAGAGCGCATTGTAGCAAAAAACCGTTAAATAAAAAGCGCTCCGCTGAACTACGGGCGCTTTGATTTAGCTAGTCTTTGATTTGTCTGTTTTTACTAGAATTCCTTTTTGGTATTTTTCTTGGTTCTTTCTTCTCAATTCATCGTTTTCTCTTCTCAGTCTAGTCAGTTCCGCCTCCAATTCATCGCAACTGTTTCCGTTGTTGTACCATCTTGCTATGTACGGAAGAAACAGCACACAAAGGAGCGCCATAACCAAGACAAAGCTTACCAACGTCTCCCAAGCAATTGGAGTACCATTCATCCTGGTTATTATGCTCGACAGGGCGATCAGCAAGAAAACACCCAGTAGCCGTCTCATAACTCTCTCTCCTTTCTCGGAATGCCTACAGCCAGAATTCTATTCACTTAAACAACAAAATCCTTATATAGGATTACTGGTTTAGTTTTACAATTATTCTCAATTTTGCGCAAGGTAAAACTTAATAGATCAATTATTGTTGTTTTGACCTACATCTTGCATTGCTTGTTGTAATTCACTCTGGTGCGCTCTCATAACCTCCATAGCGGCAGCCGTTTGATTTTTGCCTTGTTTGGTTTTCTCTTGTATTTCCTTTGATATTTTTTCAAAAAGTTCGGGATTTTTTTGCACTGCCGCTATGATCATATCCCTCTGATCCTTGGGCATATCTTTCATCTGACGCTCAAGGAGTTTTCTTGTCATGAAATCTTTAATTCCCATAGTTTTGTTTTTACTTTTTTAACTTAGTCCACTTATTTTAGCCGCGACAACAAAATCACAAAGTGTTAGATCTCCGAGGTCGTGAGTGGTCAGTCTTAGATAAACAGTATTATAGCGCAGATCAATATCCGGATGATGATCTTCAGACTCTGCAATTGACGCAACAGAATTCACATACTCAACCGCTTCCGCAAATGAATCAAAAGTAACCGATTTGGAGATAGTAGAATCTTCATTTAAGTTCCAGTCGGGAAGTTCATCAAGATATTCATCTATCTCTTCTTGCGAGAGTTCTTTTTTGTCTATTTCCTCGCAATTATAATCCAAAAGTTCTTGCATAGAATTGACTCATTTAGGATCGAACAATGCTACTATAGCACACAAACTCAAGGCGCCGGAACTCTATTTTATGTGTATAAAATTCTTTTTTACTTTCTCTAACCTATTATCGCTTTGGAAACTATATATCTGACCTTGATATATTATCTGCAACGAATTAACTAGTGCGGGACTTAATTTCTCAACGACTAAAGTATTCTCCGGCGCTCCCAACATATCTCTAACACTTTTCTTGTCGGATTCGGTTATAGGTAACGCAGTCTCTATTACGATCGCGTTTTGTTCTTGCTTGATCTCCCTATAGCGCGCAAGTATATTTATAACCTCCCGATCATCTTCTTCTTTACCTAGGTTGTTTCCATTTAGACCGGCAAAAAGAAACCTTCCGGGAAATAGATTAATAATTCTTTTAACTACATATTTCATATCACAGGAACTATTTTGACCATAAAGTCCTTGATAATGCAAGTAGTTGCTAATAAAAGCTCTATTCAATAGATAAATAACTAATTAAATTACGCATCTTCTAAGTTGCCAGCTTGACTATGAAATTAACTTTAGAGTCTCTACTCTTTCTTCTCTACCGTCGCTCGGAGGAAACATCAAGAACGCACCCACTGGACCTTGAAAAATAGTATCATGAAGATACTCAGCGGAGCTTATTGTGTCCTTTCTGTGATCCTCGTCACTAGCTTGATTGCCGGCACAGTCGCTATGCCCCGCGATAGCTACACCAACTACGTTATGTGCTCCTATTAGATCTAGTATAAAACTTGTAGTAGCATTACGTTTTTCATCGCTATATTTGACTGCTAGAGCATCAGGTCCGGGAATACGAATAAAATCCACGCTTTCGATCGAAAGCCCCAGTTCGTTTTCAAATTTGTTCTTAAAGCTCTCTATCGCTCTAGATTCAGCCGATCCCGTAAAACGCGGGTCGGAGCAATAGATCGCGATCAGAGTCTTTTTGTTATTTGTCATTGTTTTCTCAACTTTAATTTTTTAAACACACACTATCCGTTGGAGGATTTTATTTTTCCACTGCACTTTCTAGCAAAAGAAGCAGAGTTCCGTCTCGCCTCATTTCCACAACTCCTTCTCCAAGTTCAAAGTGTTTTTCACTAGAATCTTCAATTTCAAGAATTGCCGCCCCTTTGCGCGCCAATGCGACTAAAGGTTCATGGTGAGCAAGTACGGTTATTTCTCCGGACTCTGTCGGAATCGTTACCCTTTCCACTGTGGAGTCAAATACGTTTCCAAGAGGAGTTGCTATTTTACACTTAAATTTTTCGTGCATAAGATCTACTGCTCATTTATTTCATCTATGCTTCCCTTCATATAGAATGCCTGCTCAGGTGTGTCATCGTGCTTGCCATCAATGATCTCGCGAAAACCGCGGATGGTTTCAGAGACAGGTACGTATTTACCGGTGATGCCCGTAAACTGCTCTCCCACGAAAAACGGTTGCGACAAGAAGCGCTGAATTTTACGCGCACGAGATACCGTTAGCTTGTCCTCATCAGAAAGTTCATCCATACCAAGAATGGCAATAATATCTTGCAGATCTTTGTATCTTTGCAATACATTCTGTACGTCCTGGGCTGTGCGATAGTGTTCTTCCCCAACCACATCAGGCTCAAGAATAGTAGAAGAGGAGTCGAGCGGATCTACGGCCGGAAACAGGGCCTGGGCAGCAAGATCGCGAGAAAGTGCTACCGTTGAATCCAAGTGCGTAAACGTAGTCGCCGGAGCCGGATCCGTATAGTCGTCCGCCGGTACATATACCGCCTGTATGGACGTAATGGAACCTTTTTTGGTAGAAGTAATGCGTTCTTGAAGTGAACCCATCTCACTAGCTAGTGTTGGTTGATAACCAACCGCACTTGGCATGCGACCAAGCAAGGCAGATAGCTCCGAGCCGGCTTGGGTAAAGCGGAAAATGTTGTCTATGAAGAGTAGGATGTCCCTGTTCTCTTCGTCGCGAAAGTACTCTGCCATCGAAAGAGCCGATAGAGCGACCCTGGCGCGAGCTCCCGGCGGTTCATTCATTTGCCCAAAGATAAGAGCGGTTTTATCCAACACCCCGGACTCTTTCATTTCTCTATAAAGATCATTTCCTTCTCTGGTTCTTTCACCGACTCCGGCGAACATAGAATATCCCGAGTGCTCTGTGGCTATATTGCGGATCAATTCTTGAATAATAATTGTTTTACCTACTCCGGCACCGCCAAAAAGTCCAACCTTACCTCCGCGCAAGAAAGGACAGATCAGGTCAATGACCTTTATTCCCGTCTCGAGTATCTCGCTTTGAGTGGATTGATCCACCAAAGTGGGAGCTCTGCGATGTATAGGATATGTTTTCTCTGTCTCCACTGCCGGCAGTTCGTCAATGGGTTGACCAACAACATTGAACATACGTCCTAACACTTTTTCCCCTACCGGAACAGAAATTGAGCTTCCGGTAGAAGTAACTTCTTTGCCTCTATACAAGCCGTCAGTTGAGCTCATAGCTACAGCTCTGACTTCGTTTAAACCAAGATGTTGGGCCACTTCAAGAATCAATATCTCGTCTTCTTTATTTACTTCCAAAGCTTCGTTTATAGCCGGCAGATCTTCTTCAAATCGAACATCAACAACTGGTCCTATAATTTGTGTAATAATTCCTTTCATATTTCTTATCTTTATTTAACGGCATTCGCACCTGCGGCGATCTCTATTATTTCATTTGTAATGCTGGCTTGGCGGGCACGATTGTATCGTATGCTCAGCTCTTCACCCAAGCTGGACGCGTTGTCAGTGGCGTTTTTCATGGCTACCATCCTAGAGCTTTGCTCACTTGCATCAGATTCAAGCAGCGCCTGATAAACCTGCACAGAAACCAATTGAGGTAAAATTTTCTCCAACACTTCTTCTTTGCTCGGCTCAAATTTATATTCAACCAGGTCTTCTGCCTGGATAGTTTCCTCTGTATGATCTCTGTTTTCCGTACCAGCGGTGCTAGCTATGGTCTCTAATACACTTTCGCGGGTAATTGGAAGTAGTCTAGACACAACATTCTTTTGAGAAAAAACTGTCTCGAAGTTTGTATATGATATAAAGACTCGTCTGTATTCTCCTTTTTTGAATCGTTCAAGAATAAACTCTGATATTTCTTGTGCTTCTCTAAATTCTACATTTTCTTTTACTCTAAAATTCTGTAGAAAAAACGCTCCGGTTTTTTCCGCGTGGCGATCCGCATATTTGCCCACGGATATGATATGCATTTTTTCAGGGTCGGCCTTCGAAATGAAAGATTCTAGTGAACGCAAAGCTTGCGCGTTATACCCGCCACAAAGACCTTTCTCAGAAGCAATATGGAGCACCAGATCATTTTCTCCGACTCCTTCGTGCAAAAGCGGATACTTATTATTTTCATCTCCGTTCTTAGAAAGATTAGCCAAAAGTTCCAACGCGTATTCAGTATATGGACGAGCTGATACTGCAAAGTCGATTGCCTTTTTCATTTTACTGCGCGCCACCATCTCCATAGCTCTGGTGATCTTCTTTAAGTTACCAACAGTATTGATCTTCTCTTTTATTGCTTTCGTATTCCCAGCCATATCAATTAAGTCCGAGTTTTCTCAAATTTATAAAGCGCTTGCTTTAGAGATTCCTCTGTTTCATCGTCCCAACCATCTACCAATTTATCCAATAGATCAGCGTGGGACGATTCGAGATACAACCACAGATCTTTTTCCCATTTAGAAATTTCCTGGATAGGAACCTCGTCAAGAAAGCCAGAGTTTACGGCGTAGACAAGAGCGATCTGAATTCCTACGGGCACAGGCCTGTTAGCTGGTTGTTTTAAAAGCTCTACAATTCGTTGACCCCTATCGAGTGATTGTTTTGTTTCCTGATCCAAGTCTGATGCAAATTGAGAAAAAGACTCCAGTTCTCTATATTGAGCAAGGTCTAATTTCATTCGTCCGGATACTTTCTTCATTGACTTGATCTGCGCCGAACCCCCGACACGAGAAACCGAGTTTCCAATATTTATAGCCGGACGTACGCCTCGATAAAACAGCCCGGTCTCAAGGAAAATTTGTCCATCTGTTATAGAAATAACGTTAGTAGGAATGTACGAAGAAATATCCCCCGCCTGCGTCTCGATTATAGGTAGAGCGGTCATTGATCCACCTCCGTGTTCTTTGTCTCTCTTGGCGGCTCGTTCCAATAATCTAGAGTGAATATAAAACACGTCACCCGGATATGCCTCTCGTCCGGGAGGGCGCCTTAATAAGAGTGAGATCTCTCGATAAGAAGCAGCATGTTTTGACAGGTCGTCAAATACTACCAACACATCTTTGCCTTGATCCATAAAATACTCTCCCAGTGAAGCGCCGGCGTATGGAGCAAGATAAGAAAGAGCAGGACCATCAGAGGCGCCGGCTAAAACTACAGTGGTGTACTCAAGTGCTCCATTTTCTTCGAGGGTTTTGACCACTCTGGCAACTTTTGATTGTTTTTGATTGACGGCAACATAAATACAAATCAGATCCTTGCCTTTTTGATTTAGTATCGTATCCACCGCCACTGTCGTTTTCCCTGTCTGACGGTCACCGATGATGAGCTCACGCTGTCCTCTGCCAACCGGTATCATCGCGTCTATTGCTTTTATTCCGGTTTGCACAGGCTCTGAGACAGGCTCTCGCTCCATCACTCCGGGGGCCTTTTTCTCAAGAAGATAGTTGTCCCTTGATTCTATGTCACCCTTGCCGTCGAGCGGATCTCCTAGTGGGTTTATAACTCTCCCGATCATTTTTTCGCCGACAGGAATGGAAAGGATATTTTTAGTTCTTTTTACTGTGTCACCTTCTTTGATCCCGCTCGCGTCTCCGATGATGATTGAACCCACTGCGTCTTCTTCCAGGTTTAGAGCAAGACCCATCACTCCACCGGGGAACAAAAGCATTTCAGAAGATTCTACGGCCGACAAGCCGGAAATTCTAGCGATCCCGTCATGCACCTCTGCTACCGTTCCAACTTCTTCTACATCGGAATCTATTTCAGCTTTATCGATGCGTTGATTTAATTCTTTTATTAGTGTATCTATCTTCATAGCTGTATTTTAAGTGACCGCTTCTTTTAGTTTCCTCAAGCGAGTTGATAGGGTTTTGTCTATAAATATATCTCCATACTTAGCGCGAAATCCGGCCACAAGATTTGGGCTTGTCACGACTTTTACTTCCTCGGACTTCACGTCAAACACGTCTCTAATTTGCGACAATTTCTCTTCGTTTAATTCTGTCGCACTCTCTACAAGGCAAGTGTTTCGTTCTTTCTCCTTCTTTGCGTATTCTCGGAGATAGAAAACAATGAGTCTCAGCTGTTCTTTTTGGGAACTATTTTGCAGTTTATCTACAACCAACTGAGCTATCTCACTGGGTTCACTCCCTCTGTTTAGTGCCTCAATAATAACTAGTGCTGTTTTTTTCGCGGATTGCATAGTTATTTAAACTTTAGTTACGTTCTTTCAAAACACTAGAAGGAGTGATCGATGATCTTTGATATTCGGACTTAAACTCTTCAATTGAGCGATTCAGTATTTTGTTTTTTTCTTCCTCATTTAAGAGCTCACCTACGCTCTTTTCAACGGCTTTCGCGACTACGTCTCCTATCTCGTTGTGTATCCTTTCCTCAAGCCGTTCAAAGTCCGATTTGAGCGAATCTCTTTGTGATTCAATAAGCGCTTCTGCTTCTTTCCTCGCAGTAGCTAATATATGTTTCTTTGTCTCTTCGGCTTGCTCTAAGGTTTCCTCGCGAAGTTTTCGAGCTTCAGCATTCGCTTCAGAGACTACCTTTTCCTTCATTGAATCGATGCCGGAAAGTTTCTTTTCTAGTCTCTCCTCGCGCTTTTCGTTCTCTTCGATTTGCGCGCGTCTGTCATCAATTATCTTCAGTACAGGACGATACACAAACCTCTCAAGTACGATCAAGAGAAGTATAAAATTGAAAAGCTGCGCCAATATAAGGCGCCAATCAATTCCCAATTGTGTGATCAGCTCACCCATACTTTTAATTTATCGGCAAAAAACCGATCTATACGAACTTAATGATTAGCGCTACTACCAAGGCATAGATCGCGATAGCTTCCGCGAACGCAATAGCCAAGATCATAGCTGATTGAATTTTAGATGCCGCCTCGGGATTTCTTCCGATAGCCTCCATGGCTTTACTGGCAAGCATTCCGATAGCGATAGCTGGGGCCAGTGAACCGGCACCGATAGCTATAGCTGAAGCAAGTGATTCCATAAACTTACAGTGTTATTTTTAACTATTAAAACAGTAGATATCCTACAGCAAACCTGGCTCTTTTTCAAATGTATTATCGAAAAAACCGGAAAGTATTTTGTCCGGGTCTTTTTTTAATGCTCAGCGTGTTCTTCAGCTGAGGCAAAGAATATCATAGTCAGAACAGCAAATATGAGAGCTTGAATAACTCCGACAAAAAGCTCTAGCCCCATAAATGGGATCGGCAACACTATTGGTACTAAGAACGCGATAATTACAAGAAGAACTTCTCCCGCAAAAATATTGCCAAAAAGACGAAAGGAAAAAGAGACGATCTTCGCTATCTCGCCGATGAATTCAAGTATCCCCACAAAAAACGCTACCGGGCTTTTAAAGGAAATATATTTTTGTACGTGACCTAAGCCCAAACTGCGCACGCCAATAACGTGACTCATAATTACGGCAATAAAGGCGAGTGCGAGTGTCATATTTAAGTCAGAGAAAACTGTACGAAGTACCGGCACAGCCGAAACTTCCCCATTGTGCATCTGCTCAACAATGATCGAGCCGATACCCGGCACTATTCCAAACCAATTAGAAACGAGCACGAATATAAAGATCGTGGCCACAATAGGGAAATAACGCCTGGCTCTTTCTTCTCCTCCTCCTATCATGGCCAAAAAGTTTAGAAGTCCTCCTACTACCATTTCTACCAAAACAGCGATGCGTCCGGGAGATTTTGTGGCTTCTGTATCTCCAGCGCCTCCAACTGTAACCGTTTTCATCGTACGGCTTACTGCCCAAGCCACCGCGCATATTATCGCCATGACAACCCAAGCGGTCACCATAGTGTTAGTGACCGGAAAGCCCAATATAGTAAACAGTGTTTCTGCGGGCAGTGATATGTGTAGCATACGCGCTTCAGGATACCGCGGCAGAGCGCTTTGGGCAAGCAGAACTGATAAACTATTCAATAAATAAACGCTTCAATCTATAGATTGAAGCGTTTAGGATCCCTATATTTGTTGAGCAACTTCCGAAGTTATTCAACGAAGCCGTGAAAGTTAATTAGTTGTACGCTTAATCCTGCGCCTGTACATCGCATACCCGATCACACACGTAAGGAGATAGATTTCTACAAGATAATCTATCATCCAAGTGCTAAGAATATAACGCACATCATCGAAACCCGGCTCCATATATTCTGTAGTTAATATGCACTCAAAATGATTCCGGAAACAATCAGTACAACGATAAAAGTCACCAGCAGTGCGCGCAATCGGTATGACGTAGGTCTTTCTTCCATATGTATAAGTGTATCAATTTGCTGACGTATAAAAAAACTCCGCGGCGGGGAGACCGCGGAGTCAGGGGTGGGGAAGAAATGTATCAAGCACGTCGATAACTGTTTACTCTCCACGGGCGCTCTACTGCTACAACATGAGCAGGAGCATCAACCTACACCAGGCGCTCAACAAGTGTGACACACTTGAAGCTTCAACTGGTCGAGTATAGCTACGACGTCACTTTGTCCTTCTTGTTGCGATTTTGCCTTCGTCGATGGGCGTGTCTGCCGCCCCGGCGTGTTTTTGAGGGATTGCCTTTCTTGGAAGACCCCTCTGACGTTTTCTCGGATTCGACGACCTCACCTCTAGCATGAGCAGATTCTTCTTCGCTCTCTTCGGCGCGTTTGATCGCCGTTTTGCGGTGCATGGGACCACTAATGTGATTCCCGTCGGTGTCGAATACCGTGACATATGGAGGTTCGTGCTTTAACAGCATGGCCTTTTCCCCTCCTGTTGTTTTGTTCTGCACTGTCACGCGCTCGACATGCCCCTCGGGGTATGCTTTCGCCTGCCTGCTAAGCCGATCCACTTCTTCGCGAAGCGCTTCAACTTCGCGATCGCGTTCTTCGCGGATTTTGTTGCTTTCTTCATTATGCCGTTCGATCGTATTTCTGAGTAACGCAACTTCTTCGCGAAGTTTGTCGCGAGCTCCTTTGTAGGCCACAGCTTCGTCTCGAAGCTCTTGATTTTTATCACGAAGCCGGGCTATTTCATCCTGCATCTTCGTGATACGCGACTTCGGGTCAGGAGGGTTTCCTTTTTGGCGATTTCGCTCATTCCGGATGCGCTCTATGTAGTAGAGTAGCGCAACCACAATCGCGAGGATCACAAAAAAGATAAGAACCCTCACCCACCAGCGATATGGCCACTGCCAAAACACGCCGGTGTCGCGCTCTCGGGCGAGGTTCGCGAACCTCGCATCGACGAAAGCGGAGAGCTCGTCGACTTGGCCGCTGAGCCGCTCATCGTTGTTTTCGAGTTCAGCGATGCGCTCCTCAACCCCCTTGACGCGCTGCTCGATTTCCTCGAATTCTACACTGCTCACCGTGTTCCGAGACGCGGCATTGGCCAATGCCGCCGAGAAACGATCGATGCTCTCTGCGAGCAGTGCAAGATCCGTTTCTGCTGGCGCCACGTTGACTATGCCCGAAGCACACGCTTGTGGCACACGGAATTCGGAGTCGATCGCAATCGCGCGAAACTCACTCGCCACATGGCTTGGGTTGAGCGCGTTTACGGCCGGACGGAAGTCCGACCAGCCGCAGGTGTTCCGGTCGGCATTCGCCACCCAGAAATCCCACGGGGTAAACCCCCGCTCGACGCGCAACGTCAGATTTTCGTCGCCCGCCCGGACAATCTCGTATGGCTGCGCGAACGCAACCGTCATTAAGGTCATCCAAAACAGAACGATTGCGGCGCGAGCTACTTGCGTTCGGTACATGATTTCACCTCCTTTCGGTGGATTTGTTCTTCCTGCCTCTGTCTTCCTTCCCCTGTCAATGTGCAAGTGTCACAGTCATCTTGGTACTGTAACTGCGTCTAGAAACGAAAAGACGTCCTCCCCAAGACGCCTCTCTGCTGAGACGATACCACAATCTTTTATCTTACGCTAGTGCTGGAATTACTGCTGCGGACCACCGAGCGCATCGCGGAGTTCGTTTTGGTATTTGCGCAGTACCTCCACAGATGCAGCCATGTGACCTTTGCCCTCCCTCATTTTTTGTTGCGTTTCTTTTGAAATTTTTTCAAACAATTCGGGGTTCGTGTAATATTTAACAACTTTTTGTTAGGTGATGTTCACGGTAAATCTTTAATTGGTATCTTAAGTGCTCTTGCGATTCAGCTTGCCACGATACTGGAGAATTCTTGATAATCATACAAGCTCGTTACTTCCAATGTTTTTGCACAAAACAAACATTATTGAGTGACGCGAGTTATTTCCTTACTCGCTCAATCCTTCGCTTATACATCGCATACCCGACCACGCACGTGAGGAGGTATATTTCTACAAGATAATCTATGACCCAAGTGCTGAGAATATAACGCACATCATCCAATCCCGGCTCCATATATTCTGTAGTTAATATGTAAGTCAAAATGATTCCGGAAACGATCAGTATAATTATTTTTGTTTTATTCGGTCTCAGAAAAAGCCAGAATTCCCCTCTCTTGATGCGTCGATGTATGAACCTCGCAACACCCAGGAGTACGAGAATAAATCCAGCGAGGTAAAAGATAGGTAATTCGTGCATATGAGTCAGTAAATAAAACGCAAAGTGTGAATGGCGAATCGATACATCCGGTGGACCAAAAACACCTATTGTATTATGGTCTGGATAGCAGTAGCTTCGCTCAACGCTCCCTTGAGTGACCAACCAATCTCCCTCTCGTTGATATTCGATATAGTTACATAAAACGAGTGTATTCTTCGATGCTTTTAGTGCTCGCCCTTCGGCCGATTCACGGTGTGCAACAGTGAGACTTTCTCCGTACCTTGACCCCGTCCATTCTTTAAATGCTTGTAATAGAATTGGTTCGATGTCAGAAATATCATCATCGATCAACACATCCAATGCATCAACAAGCACAGCTTCATCTAAAGGAACATCTTTGTTTTCGAGACTGGTAGGAGGCTCAATCTGCAAAAAGTTCTTTTCAAGCGATACTTGTCCAAAAAAAGAAAGGCCTTCTTCTTGATCCTGCTCGTGAGCTCTCTTTATATAATAAAAATCAGAAGATTGCTCGGGGCCAAATACGAAAGCACAACCTTGATCTAAACAAATCTGCTCTTGTGTAAAAAGGCCTTCATCTAATGATGCTTCTATGTAAATCTTTGGCGCCGGCGGCGGACTAAGGGCCGACGCAGTTTGTGGAGCTACAATGAAGAACAACACAAAAGCAGAAAGTCCGATTATACGATAATCTATAAAACCCCTTGATGTTTTTGTCATTTTCTGCACTTATTACAATTAAAATACCTTAAGTTTAAGCTACCACAAAATCTAAAAAATGAAGTAAACACCTCACAAAACACCAAATAAACGCTTCAATCTATAGATTGAAGCGTTTAGGATCACTATATTTGTTGAACAACTTCCAAAGTTATTCAACGAAGCCGTGAAAGTTAATTAGTTGTACGCTTAATCCTGCGCCTGTACATCGCATACCCGATCACGCATGTAAGGAGATATATTTCTACGAGATAATCTATGACCCAAGCGCCGAAAATATAAAGAAGCTCTTGGAAATCTAGATGGACATCATATGGGAAATAATGCATGTAGGGTATATGTAGATATGTGAGAATAGCCCCTGATATTATCACTATAATTAGTTTAGTTTTATTTGGTCTTAGAAAGAACCAGAGCTCATTTTTTCTGGCAAGATAATATATGAATACCACTGCGCCCAGCAGTACAAAAATTAGACCAGTGAGGTAAGTAACTGGTAGTTCGGGAATATGGGTCAACAAATAAAGAGCAAAGTTTGAGTGATCCATGGGACCACCAGAACAATAATCACGCTGTTGGTTTCCAATAGTGATTAACCAGCTTCCTCTTTGCTCGTACCCAGGGTAATAACATGAAATCAAAAAGCCTATTCTTTGCTTTTGGAGTTCTCTTGTCCCTTGTTGTTCGTATGTGGGCAACAGTGAATAACCACCATCTGCCACTGCCAATCTGCCCATCTTTCAAGTGTTTGTAAGAGATCAGATTCAATTGGAGAAATGTCATTTTCAATCAACATATCTAACGCCTCGACAAGGGCTTTTTCATCTAGCGAAATCTCTTCCTGTGAAGAACTGGGTGTGATTAGTACGGAACCCTCTTCAAGCGACACGATCCCCAGTAAAGAAAGCTCTTCTTTCTGACCTTGCTCGTGAGCCTTTTTTAAGTAATAGGCATCAGAATCTTGTTCAGGTTCTAACACAAAAGTACAGCCCTGATCCAAACAGACCCGCTCTTGTGTCTCTTGTGTAAAGAAGTTTTCGTCTAGTGAAGCTTCTATATAAATTTCCGGTTCTGGTGGTGGAGGAGGACTAATCGCTGCCACAGTTTGCGGAGCCACATAAAGAGATATCCCGAGAACCACGAATACTATAGCCGGATAGATTATAAAATTTCTTAATGTTTTTATAATTTTTACGTATGCCATAACTATAAAACTTTAAGTCAACTTTATCACAAAATCTCAAAAGTGAAGTAAACACCTTACAAACCACCAATTAAATGCTTCAATCTATAGATTGAAGCATTTAGAATCGCTATATTTGGTCATTTTTATTATTCTTCTTCTTTTTCCTCGTCGCTCTCTTCCTCTTCTTCGTCGGGGTAGCCAGGCGCTTCCGGTTCCGGTATCCCGGCTCTTTTTCTTTCATTTTTGATCGCGGTTTCTAGCTTGGCGAGCTCACCGGTAAAGTAACGATATCTTCTGAAGAAGATCAACCAAGAAACAACAAGAGCTAGAGCCAGCAAAGCAAACAGAGCAATGTTTCCCCACTCCTCACGCAACTTCAAGCCAACAACGAGCGCCACAAAAGCCGGCACGCCAAATATCGCCAAATTTTCAAACATCATTACATAAAGACGGCGAGTGACTTCTTCTCTTTGCTTTAGTAGGTTGTCTAACTCAGGTGTCGATCTGTTTTCACCTTCACTGTTCATATTTTCGAACATAAATGTGGACCATACCGGAATCGAACCGGTCACCTCATCGCTGCCAGCGATGCGCTCTACCGAATGAGCTAATGGCCCCTACGCACTATCTATGCATAGTACAAAAATTAAGCACGAGCACAAATAAGAGAACCTCTATTTCTTTTTAAGACCTTTTCGTATAACAGTACCAAGGCTTTTGTATCGTCCGGCGTTAAACGCAACAAGGGTCAAAAGAGCGAGCACTTTGATTATGTGATCATTGACTATATACGAATGCTCTCCCACCATCGGAAAGTCGAGCGAAGCAAGATAGTAGAGAAGCATCAACAGTACTCCAAGCGGCGCGGAAACCCGAACAAGTACACCGGTTATAAGCGAAACACCGAGCAACGTGAGTCCCCACTCATTGAGCAAATTAACGATCGGCAACACGTCAGGATGCGCGAAAAATTCGTACATTTCTGGGAAAGTCGAAGCATTGCTAAGAAATACCCCTGCAGACCAGGTCGGATCGAAAATTTTAGTAATACCCGCATAGAAGAAGAGCCATCCGAGGCCTACGCGTAAACTAGTAAGCGCCCATTTTTGATAGTTAGTCATTTTTTTGTGAAATTACTGAAAATATAATAATTAATGCAAATGCCGTCAGGGCCATCATCGGAATACTTATGTATCCGAACGTCACCGTAAACGAATCGGAACAAGAGACCGATACACCCACAGCGCTGCAGGTTGTTGGCGCAATGAATCCCAGTTGCATTAGATAATGATAGAGGGCAATTATTGCGCCGATTATACTAAGAATGAAACCATAAGGGAGAATATTACGGTCACGTCGCAAGAGAGCTAGGCCAAACAATACGACTAAGGGGTACATAAGAATACGTTGATACCAACAAAACTCACACGGATCATACTGGGCTATTTCAGAATAGAACAAACTACCGAGCATTGCTAAGGCGGCAATAAAAAATGAATACAAGACAGGAGTGCGATCAACCAATCGCAAGATCATAGAATTCTTTTTTTTGCCCCTTGTCCGGATTAACTCAACTATCGCGAAAAAAATAAAGATCTGCGCGACGACCGTAAGTATAGATAATAAAAGGGTTACATTTTCTACCATATCTTGAATCTATTTAGCTTATCTGATTCTAGCACCAAGTTTTTTGAATTGCACAATAGCATCTGTTTATAACTAAGCACTCGTTTGTTTTCGGCTCTCTTTATTTCTGCGCAAATTACCTTGGTCCTGAAAGCAACTATCACAGCAGAGGATCTGACGTGAAGGGGTAACAGAATCATCGTCGGCATACTTCTCCGTATTAACACCACAGAACTGGCACTTGCCTACTACCTCTCTTTCCTGGTCCGGAGCTGTTTCCATAACAACCCTGCCATCAAAAACATACAATCCTCCTTTAAAGTGCGCAGCCGGATACTTTTCTATATAGCGATGAAGACCACCTTTGAGTTGATGCACTTTACTAAATCCCTGTGATTTTAGATATGCTGAAGCTTTTTCACAACGCACGCCTCCAGTACAAACTGTAACCACGGTCTTGTCTTTTAAATGCTCAAGCTCTTTTGCTTTTTCTGGAAGATCACGGAAATTGCGCATACCCGGATCCACCGAATTATGGAAATGACCCGAAACAAACTCATAATCATTACGCATATCGATCACCGTAAAATCTCTGCCTTCCTCGTACCATCTATGTAACTCATCAGGATCGATCTTTGTTCCCGTATCTTCTTGTGGATTCACTCCACTCCCCAGTCTTGAAGATACTATCTCCGACCTTACCTTTACTGAAAGTTTTGGAAACGCCCCGCCGGTACCTTTACTTGTTTTAAAGTCAATATCTGAAAATCGTTCGTCTTCGGTTAGTGCTTGTATATATTTTTTGATATCTGGCTCACGCCCTTCCAGAGTTCCATTTATACCCTCATTGGCCACGATCAAGCGGCCGGTAAGTCCATGTCTCTCACACAACTCTCGTTGTTCATCCCGTTCCTTTTCGGGATCTTCAATAGTTATATATTTGTAGAAAAGTATAATTGTATACATCGGGTCTATATTATCTGTGACTCTTTGCGAACGCAACTTCCTTATTAATATGCCGACGATATTAAAAAGAGATCTCGTTACCGACATTGTATACCCTGTGCCTATGCTTAGCGGTAATGACGAATATCTGACCTGTAGAAAATTCGCGCGCTTTTCCTCAGTTTCGATTTCTCCTTCCCTTTCAACGCAATATACACTCGATTCTCTTAAAGAATTTGACAATATATAAGTATTGTATTATATATAACATTAGAGTCACTAATACTACAAACAGTTGCGGGTGAGCATTAGTGACTCTGAGTACTTTAAAGCCTTTTTTGTCGAAAGGAGTAGAATTGGGACTGTTTAATACCTCCAACAACTGATACTCACGTCGACACTGAGAATGTAAGAGCGCAAACTCATTTAATGCTTAGGGGGTGAGCAGTCATGTTCCGCTGAAGCGGTGCGGGAGCATCTTCCGTATCGTGGAGGATTTGATACAAATATAGTACTCTATTGCTGGTGCGAACTGACACAGAAGGGGGATCCGATGGATCCCCCTCTTTTTTTATATTTCAACACTAATACTAAATTACAAAATTAAGAGCTGCTGTAATTCAACTGCCTGCGGTTTCCTTATTATAATACGTCTCCGTAGATGTAAATGAATAGTTTCTGTGTGCAATACCTAGAAATAGAAGCGCCATCACTGAAGCAAAAAGAGTAAAAATAAGCATATATAGAAGACTGCTGGAAAGATTCTTTTTACTCTTCTTCATTGCTCCATTATAGCAAACTATGAAAAATTAGAATCCAAAATATCCACATTAGTTTGTTTCCCGCCTATTCTTAAGCTTATAAATTACATATCCGATCACACAGATAAGGAGATATATTTGTATAAGATAATCTATTATACGCGCGCCAATAACAACGGACATCGCAGGGCCTGGTTGCATATACTTAGCGGCGAATATGACCGTCAATATGATTCCTGATACGACTACTAAAATTACTTTGGTTTTATTCGGTTTCAAGAAAAGCCAAAAATTTCCTTTCCTGATGAGGTGATACATAAATCCTACAACGCCCAGTAGTATGAGTATTAGTATAACAAGGTGAAAAATAGGTAATTGACCAATATAGGTAGGAAGTTGGTGTATATTGGTCAAAAGAAAATACGTAAAGTGCGAGTAGTTAATCGACCTACTAAAATTTCCATCCGGATAACAGTACTCACGAGTATTTCCTTCTGAAATGATCAACCAATCACCTTTTCGTTCGTACTCATTAAAGAAGCACTCAAGAAGTCTATTTTTGTCTTTCTGAAGTTCCCTTTCCTTGCTCGGTTCATATGGAGTAACTGTGAAGCTTGCCCCTCTTCCCACTCTTGCCCATCCTTCAAATGTTTGCAGTAAAACTGGTTTGATGTCGGAAATATCATCTTGAATCAACACCTTCAACGCTTCTACTAACGCGTCTTCGCGAAAGGGAACGTCTTTGTACCTTATGCTATAGGGATCAGGTTGAATTCGTATACGATTGTTTTCGCGCGATACACTTCCTCTAGTAAGAATAGAGAACTCATCTTCTTTGTCGTGAGCTCGTTTTATAGAAAAATCACCCGTTTGATCTTCCTCAAGAACAAAGAAACAATTTTGATCCAAACAAGTTCTTTTCAGTGTAAAAAGATTATCATTTAACTCGGCTTCTATGGTGACCATTGGTGGTGGATCACTTGTTGCTCTTACATTTTGAGGAGCTATGAAAAAGAGCAGGGCAAAAGCAGCAAGTCCAATTGCCAGATAGCTTATAACGTGTCTTTTGATACCGTTCCTCATTTTGGTTTTTAAGGCTTAAGGGCCCTTACTTTTTTCTATGGCTGTGAAGGATAATACACAAGCGACTGAGCTATATAATCCACCGTCTCTCTAATCTCTTCCTTGGCTCCCTCACCTCTCGTAGTCGGAGAGGTATGCATATATCCAAAGTTGATGATGTAAGGAGGTTGTGAAGATGAAATGCTTGGATCGGTCTTTTTATGTATTAGAGCAAAAAGATCATCGCCGAAGTAGCCATCTTCGCCGCCGGACATTCTATAAATATTATGCCCGGTAGAAACATCGGGCGCAGATTCGCCGGTCAGAGCAAAAGATAATGGATCTTGTGTGGTAGCACCCACAGCAACCGCTTCACATTTTTCGTAATTATAGACATTGTGCACACTTCTTGTGTTTTGGTGAACTGGTCGCTCAGCATTTGTATACCAGACATCGGCGAGATAATCATAAGCAACAAGGGAGTAACTTCCCGACATAAATGACTCTGACGAGAGTTCGTAAATAGATATAGTTACGCTTACCTCGTCACCGTTACTTAAAGGAAATGTGACTTCATAATCCCATGATGAATGATCAATTGGCTCAATAGTGCTCTCTGGTGGCAAAAGCACCGAGCCTGAGAACGCATACCTTGCGTATGACGACGCATCCTCATCGATCACTACACGATCCCAACCCTCAACGGCTGAGGGCGTGATAAAGGCAATGGGTTCATCCTCCATTGGACACAGAGACGTTGTGTCTGTGTTGTTTGCGGTATCTTTCTGTTCGTCCGTCTCTTCACTGACGACCTCCTGGTCTGAGCTGTGATTTTGATCATTGGTTTGACTGTTAGTGAGTACCAAAACCACGAGAAACGCCAAACCTATCACCGTAGTCCAGAGAGTACTTTTTTGCATATTTCCCATCTTAGCACAGATATATCTCTTCTGGTCATAAAACCAAATACCAAAAGTGGAAAACTGAATAAGTCGAAAAAGAAGGTGTCAACCTGGCAACTTGACCCCTTTACAGCTCAAAGCAAATATTTCGAAAACCAAAACCGCTAAATACCAATGATATTTAGCGGGCTTTTTGTTTTGCTTTTGTTTGTGGTCACAGATAATTGACAGCTCGCCAGCTGTCAATTTCCGCGACCCCGGCTCGCCCTTTCAGCGTGCTCGCTGAAAGATGGCTCCGCCTTCCGCAACTAAAAAACAGCACGCAGGTGCTGTTTTTCTTAACGCTGTGGACCCTACCAGACTCGAACTGGTGACCTCCTCAGTGCAAATGAGGCGCTCTACCAACTAAGCTAAGGGCCCGACACGTTAGAATTCTACCTTATTATATTTCTAACGCAAGATTGACGCACGATCAAACAGATACAATTTGATCTGCTTTTAACTTTCAGTAAACTCTTGTTTCTTCCCGCACCAAGGGCAATACCAGTCGTCTCTATCATCAGGTGGATCACCAATAGACCACCATTTTTCACAATTATAACAAAGAAAATGAACCAGTCTTTCTTCTGCTTTTTTGCCTATATTTTTCTCTTCTTTCATGAGACTACTTATTCAGAGCAAGATATATCAAATGTTCGATGAAGGAATGGTGATCAATGCCGAGAACCTCCAACGACTTTGGAAAATGAGAAGTTTCCGTTAATCCAGGAAGGCTATTAACTTCTAGAATATAGATGTCATCAGGAGCAACTATAAAATCAGAACGAGAATAGTGCCGTAAACCGAGTGCATTGTGAGCGTTGCGCGCCAAGTCTTGCAGGATCCTTTTTTCTTCTTCGGAAAAATTACCCGGATATATACCTTTAGACTCTCCGGTATATTTATCTTCGTAATCATAGACCTCTTTAGTAGGAGCGATTTCAACCGGTAAGAGCGAATACAACTCTTCGTTTCGAAAATCTTCTAGTACGCCTACAGTTGCTTCACGTCCGGAAATAAATTCTTCTATCAATACTTTTCTAGAATGCTCCAAAGCAAAAGTAACAGCCTCGCGAAGATGATCATAGCTTGATATTAGTGATACCCCAACTGACGAACCACCGGAAGCTGGCTTAACTATCATTGGCAAAGGAAATTCTTTTGAGATCTTCTCTACTGCACCGTCTACATCATCCGTCTGCGGATCTAAAACAATATGCAGAGGAGAGCGGATTCCTTCTCGCTCGAACATCTCTTTGCTTATGTGTTTATTCATCCCCAGAGCCGAAGAAATGGAATCTGATCCGGTATAAGGAACTCCGTGCCTTTCCAAAAGCGCCTGCACTTTTCCGTCCTCACCATATTCTCCATGTAGTGCCACAAAAGCCACATCAATATGTAATACGACGTTCTTTGGATCAACCTCTATACCCTTAAGGTGCCAGGCTCCGTTGCGTGAAATTAGAATGTCAACCGGCTCAAACACCTCAGAGAGTTTTCGCAGCTGATCTAAAACATATTGCCCGGTCCGCAGAGATACCTCATATTCGTTCGAAGGACCTCCGCGCAAAACTCCAACTCGTATCTTTTCATGACTCATAGTGTCATTATACACGAGCACTAATTTATGACCTGTGCACTAGTAGATTTAATTATATAAATCCTTTCTTGCGGCGTTCTTTCTGGAAGGCTATAGCAAATCTGTGAGCTTCGCTGTTCGCAAGAAGTATCTCAGCGTTGTATTTTTCGATCACCTTTTTGTCTGATCCAATGATCTCCCGCGGACGATGTTTTTCATCCTTTACTACTGAAACGACTTTTATCCGCTCTTTTTTATCGTTTTCGAGATTACCGACAACCCTCTTAGCCACGTTGAGCTGAGCACGTCCTCCGTCAGTTACGAGAACGTCAGGGGTTTGCCACTCATCATGCTTAAAGCGTCTTTCCAATATCTCTTCTAGGGCACCCGTATCTCCAGATTTAGAATTGCGGATCTTAAAACGACGATAATCGCTTTTTTTGCTATAACCGTCTTCCACTACCACCATAACCCCGATTGTTTCAGACCCGCCAAAATGCGATACGTCATATCCCTCAATTCGAACCGCCGATTTATCTTTCGCGTATTTGCTATCTATGTCTTCCTCTCTTGAAATGAGCGCCGTATCGTTGATGTGGTCAAGGGCAAAAAGAGTACGTTTTATACTTTCAGCTTTTTCAAAATTCTCCGATCTTGCAGCTTTTTTCATATCACGCTCCAAAGATCTGATAAGTGCTTTTTTCCGCCCCTCAAAGAAAAGTTTAATATGCTGTATGTTTCGCGCGTATTCCTTTTTATCGACTTCCCCAACGCACACGCCCGGACAAAGCCCGATTTGGGCGTTAAAGCACTTTCGTGCTTTGTCTTTCTGTTTTTCTGTAAGCTCAACAAACGGTGTGCACTTATCACGAAACGGAAATAGTTTCCGTACTATTTTGAGCGCCCTTCGCAAATTTGAGCCGGAAGTAAAAGGCCCGAACTGATATTTGATGTCTTCTTCACCAAACCGTTCCGGCAGAGTACGCGCGCGTTCTATTAGAACCCTGGGAAATTTTTCGTTCGTTATAACTACAAAATTCCAGCTCTTGTTGTCTTTGTCGCGACTATTGTATTCCGGCTGATGTTTTTTTATTAAATTGGCTTCAAGGATTAGCGCCTCTAACACAGAATCAGTCTCTACATAAGTTACCTTTTCTGCCTCTCCTACCATCTTGTTAATTAATGGACCGCGAGTATCCAAAAGATCACCGGAAAGATAGCTCTTCACCCTGTCACGAAGACTAGTAGCTTTACCTATGTAAAGGATTTCACTTTTTGCGCCATGAAAAAAATACACCCCGGGAGATTCAGGAAGCTTGGCAATACTTTTAATTAATTTTTTAGAAATTGACATAGCAACTATTTTAACATAGTGTCAACACCAGAAAAGAAAGGAGGCTTGCGGTGACAAACACAGCGGTGCCTTGCCCGGTTTGTAAAAAGCCCCTGACTCAAGCTTGGCGACTTGAAGAAAACAGACCGTGGAAACCCAATGTACGGAAGTGCAGACGATGCGAGATCAAGGTGTACGAATGGATCGTCTTTTCTTATGGACCGGACGATCAAAAGAACTTAATGCCTCTTAACTCGTTTGAGTTTGAGCATGCCGTTAAGGAACTGGAGAAGTTTGAAGAGTTTTCCAAAGAAGGCTCGCTTGTCGTTACCGAAAGTACCTACCACGATTTCAAGTCCTTCTGGAAACTTGATGGATTAGACCTGATACTTTTCCTTTACGAACACTACACGAAGCACCAAACAAAAGCCTTCAACTAGACCGACGAATTGTCGGTCTTTATTTTTTCTTCTTTAGCGCTTTCGCTAGATATTGTCCGGTATACGATTCTTGCACGCGCGCCACATCTTCTGGCGTACCCTTGGCTACTATCTTACCTCCTGCCTCACCCCCTTCTGGACCGATATCAATAATATAATCAGAAGATTTAATAATATCCATATTGTGCTCGATCACCACTACCGTGTTCCCTCTGTCGACTAGTCTCTGAAGGATCTCGATCAACTTCTCTACGTCCTCATAGTGAAGCCCGATCGTAGGTTCATCTAAAAGATAAACTGTTTTTTCAGTGTGCCGTCGATACAATTCAGAGGCAATTTTTACGCGTTGAGCTTCTCCTCCGGAAAGAGTTGTAGCTGACTGGCCAATTTTTAAGTAGCCCAGACCCACATCATCAAGAGTTTTGAAACGGTCAAATATAGCCGGAATATCTTCAAAAAACGCCAGCCCTTCCTCTACTGTCATTTCAAGGACTTCATAAATATTCTTCTTCTTGTATTTAACTTCAAGAGTTTCCTTTGTAAAACGCTTCCCGTCACAAACGTCACACTTAACATGAACAGTCGGCAGGAAGTGCATCTCGATAGCGATTTCGCCCATTCCCTGACACGCCTCGCACCGTCCGCTGTTTTTAACATTGAAACTAAATCTGCCCGGCTTCCAGCCCCGCGCCTGCGCCTCCGTGGTAGCGGCAAAAAGATCGCGAATGTGACCGAAAGCACCAGTGTAGGTAGCGGGGTTGGATCTGCTTGTCCTACCGATAGCAGATTGATCTATAAGTACCGCCCGGCCGGCATATTCAGTACCTAAAAACTCTTTGGCGTTATATACCTTATTGATCCTCTTGCGTTTGTTGAAGCGAGCTTCTAAGTTTTTATGCAAAATGTCATAAACAAAAGAAGATTTTCCTGACCCCGACACACCGGTTACCATTACCAATTTACCTAATGGCAGATTTACATTGAGATTCTTTATGTTGTGAATATTGCCACCTCGGATCTTTATGTCTCCTTTGTTTTGATTTCGGCGACGTTTCGGTGTTGGGATCTCTTTTTCTTTGCGCAGGTACGCAAGAGTAGAAGAATCGTGATCAGAATCGCCGCTTATAAGTTCATCTATATACCCCGAAGCTACAATTTTTCCGCCATGCACACCTGCCTTTGGCCCGATATCAACCAGATAATCAGCAGAGAATATAGTATCTTCATCATGCTCTACTACGATTATGGTGTTGCCGAGGTCGCGAAGCCGCAAAAGAGTTTGTACCAACCTATCGTTGTCCCTCGCGTGCAAACCGATCGTTGGCTCGTCGAGAACATATAACGCTCCCACAAGTCCCGAACCCAGCTGAGAAGCTAGTCTTATTCTCTGTGCCTCTCCACCGCTGAGAGTTTTGGCGCGACGATTCAACGTCAGATACTCTATCCCGACATTTTCCATAAACTTCAAGCGTAGTTCAATTTCGCGCAGTATTGGTTTGGCTATTTCCGCTTCTTTTTCAGTCAGATCCAAGTTGGACACATATTCTATGGCAGAATCAATCGATAGTTTTGTTACGTCTACTATATTGGATTTTTTGGGTTCAGTTTTGGAGAATACAAAAACATTCAATGCTTCTTCGCGCAATCTGGTACCGTCGCATTGCTCGCACGGCTCGTCACTGCCATAAAATTTTGTCCCCAAACCATTACAGACCTCACAAGCGCCATAGGGAGAATTAAAGGAAAATAATCTGGGCTCTACCTCAGGATACGAATAACCATCGTGCGGACAAGAAAATTGTGAGGAATAAATACGATCCGACATTATCGGAGTCTTTTCGCTCCCATAAACGACATGCACCAAGGAGCCGGATTCCTCGAGCGATCTTTCAATTGATTCCGACAATCTTTCATCGGCGGACTTGAAGTCATCCTTAAAATCTTGAACTTCTATTCTGTCCACCAAAACAGAAATATCGTGAGTTTTATTTTTCTCCAAAACTATCCTCTCGCGCAATTTTTTTCTATTTCCGTCAATAATTACTTCCTCGAATCCTTCAGATAAAAGATCATATAACAGTTGGTAGTACTCACCCTTTCGTCCACGAACTACCGGCGAAAAAATTTCAACATATTGAGCATCTTCTTCTTTTTTTACACCCTCGAATATGAATTCTTTGATCTCTTCGAGCGAAAGTTTTTGAATTTCTCGCCCACATACTAAACAATGCGGTCTGCCTATGCGCGCGAACAGCACTCTTAGATAGTCATAAATTTCAGTGATAGTTGCTACGGTAGAGCGTGGATTTCTGGATTGCGCCTTTTGATCAATAGAAATAGCCGGAGATAGGCCAGTTATTTCGTCTACATCCGGCTTTTGAAATTGCTGTAAAAACTGCCGCGCGTAACTAGAGAGACTTTCCACGTAGCGACGCTGTCCTTCCGCAAAGATCGTATCAAACGCGAGAGAAGACTTTCCGGATCCTGATACTCCCGTAAAAACAACCATCTTTTCACGCGGAAAAGAGACATCAATATTTTTTAAATTATGCGTGCGAGCTCCACGTACAGAGATCCACTTCTCTGCGTTCACTCTACTATTAGAAGATCTTTTAGCCATAAAGGCCTTAGAGTATTACGATTGCTCTCCGCTTGCAACCTCTCGAACCTTTTCAACTATAGCATCCAGAGAATTATTTGCTTTCACCAAGAAATCTACAGCGCCTAATGATTTACCTTTTTCAATATCTTCTGTTTGACCGAAGTTGGAAAGTATCACTACCGGAATATCTTTAGTGCCTTCATCGGCTTTAAGTTTTTCTAGCACTTCAAAACCACTCATTCCCGGCAATAGTATATCTAGAAGAATAATATCTGGCTTTTCAGAGTCCGCCAGCTCCAAAGCATCTTCCCCGGTTGCTGCATAGGATACATCAAATTCATCATCTGAGAGCTTGCCAGCCAAAAGCTCCTTAAGAAACAGATCGTCCTCAACTGCTAATACCTTTTTTTTATCGTTTGCCTCTGCCATTGTTTTTTTATTTATTGTATAAAGGAATTGTAAAATAAAATGTGGTGCCCTTTCCCATCTGGCTTTCAAACCAAATAGTGCCACCATGCTTTTCCACTATTCTTTTCGCTGTATGAAGCCCCAGGCCGTTTCCGTCAGTTTCAACTCTTTTTGCGTTCTCTGCTCGGAAGAATTTTGTGAATATATTTTCGGATTCACTTTCTGAAATTCCTATCCCCTCATCGGAAACTGAGACAACCATATTGTTATCTTTGACCTCAGCTTTAACTGTAATATTACCTTCCTCTATTGTATATTTGAGTGCGTTTTCAATCAAGTTCTGCATTACCACCGTAAGTTGTTCTTGGTCCGCTTGGACATACGGCAAATTCTCACCTTCGTTTTTATAAACTAGCTCTATGCTCTTTTCCCGAGCCTGTATTGAAACCTCGGAAAATATCTTTTCTATGACCTTACTAATGCTCACCGGAGCAAAAACATAATCAACGTTCAAAGACTCCATAGCGTCCACATCCAAGAAGTTATTTACGATCTTGAGAATTCGCTGCGTAGATTCAAAGCCGTTTTCGGCGATCTTCTTTAGATCAGGAGCCATTTTTTCATCATCGCTTGATAGCAAAATTTCGAAAGCCCATTTGATAGCGGAAAGCGGAGTCCTCATCTGGTGCGTAGCTACTGAAATGAACTCTATCTTTAGATTATCGAGAGCTCTTTCCTTAGAAATATCGTGAAGAATTACAAGCCGACCCGTTTCTTTGTTTTTGTCATTTTTGACAGTCACCGTTGTAACCTCAACTATAAAATCTTCAGAAAAATTTAAAGTTTCTCTATCTAATTCATTTTCCGGAGAGATCATTGACCTCAGCTTCTCAAAACGCTCAGAGTCAGTGGGTTCAGATATGTTCGTACCTTCAACGTCTTCATTATGCAGTTTGAGCATTGCTTTAGCTTGCGGGTTGAGCATTTCTATATTTCCGTCTTTGTCGGTATAGATAAGTCCGTCGGTCAAGTTTGTAACCAGTGAACTTGTCTTATTCCTTTCTTCTTCAACTACCGCGAACGCTTCCATTATCTCTCTCTGAGAACGTTCCAATTCTTTTGTTCTTTCCTCTAGATCTTGCGTCCTTTCATTAACCTTTTCTTCTAGTTCATTTTGTAGGCGCTTTAGCTCGGTTATATTATTAATTCCCAAAAAGAAACCAATAAAATTACCTTCACGATCCGAACGCGTAGAAGCAGTAACACTAACAATGATCTCTTTACCCTCTTTTTTAACCAGAACAGCTTCAACGCTTTCCGCAAAACTGTCACCTTCTTTTAGGTGTGACAAAAAAGAATCAATTTTTTCCGATTCCTTAAAAAACCTAGTGACTTTCTCTCCGGTACCTTCAATGGCAGAGTAACCGGTCATTTTCTCAAAGGCAGAGTTTACGTCTATAAGTATACCCACGGGGTTCACGGTACAAACCGCCAGGGGCAAGAAGGCGTTATATTCGCGCAGATAGGTCTCGAGATCTTCGAGGTCTTCCTGCATTCGTTCTATTTCTTTATCTTCAGCCATATTTTATATTTACCAACTTATTTTATATTCGGAACTCTCTTCTCCCTGATAGATCGAACGCCGTACTTCCACTACAACATTGTCTGAGCCCGTAACTAACTCAACGATACCACCGAAATATCCTTTGTGATAATACTCGTTTATTGGATGCACATTGTATTCCTCGATTTTAAATATAATATACGAACCTTCATCAGAATACTCCACAGGCACAAGATCGCCAAAATCGTAATATTTATGCCAAACCTGAGAGCCACGACGTAATGTGACTTTCATTGATACAAAGCGCATTATAACCTTTATAAGCATTGAGCCTCGCGTCGACAATCTGCCCAACTCCTCTAGATCTTTTGGGCCCCAAGAGAAGAGATGAGCGGCGACAAGATATATTACCGGACCATAAGCAGCCGGATACCAGGAGTACGATTGAATTTTAGATAGATCGAAATCAACATCTATTTCATTCAAAAGCTTCTGAATTTTTTCTTGGGAGTCTTTGCCGGACATTGTCTTGATGGCGCCAAGCGAATCAGTCTTCAAAGAAATGCCGCGAACTCTACCATTGTTATTTTCTTGCCATTCCAATGCATTATTAACTTGATCGATCAACTCCTCACGTGTCGAAACGCTTGGAAAAGGAGCAAGGGAATTTCCGTTTTCTTTTTTTTCTAAATTATTACTCATCATTTCCATCTAACATCATAATCTCTACAATTATGCGCGTCTTCCTTGCAAGGTTTTCCTTCAAGCGATTCAAGGTCAGCGATGCCCAATAGCTGAAGTAGTCTTGTAAAAAAACCTTCGAAATACGCTTCCATATAATCAAAAAAGCCGTAGCCCGAAACTCTGAATTTCAAATATTTCTCCGAGCTATTTATTTCCAACGGTTCAAATTTGCCAAAATCATAATGTTTTTTCCAAACCGAAGGACCTTGTTCAAATGTACGTTCTAGTGAAATAAAGCGCATTATAGTTTTTACCAACAAGGAAGAGGTTGGCGCCGCGAATCCCATATCAAATATTTCTTCTTCGGACCAGCCGAAAATTTTCTTTGCCAAAAAGATACCTAAAACAGCTTGTGATTCCGGATACCACTCAAATCCCTTTACGTCTTTATAAGAAAACGGATAGCCCAGTACTGAGAGGGCTTCTTCAAGCGCCTCCAGCCCTTCTTCTCCTTTGCGCTCAAGAATAAACTGCATATCGGTATACAAAGAATTCCCTTTCGTATTACCCGATATGGACATAATTTCATCGGCTATGGGCTTGAGATCTAATATCTCTTCGGTATCCATAGTGCGAAGTATAACACTTATCAACCTTTAGTTTGTGTGTAAAAACCACTTATTTCATTTCCTTTTCCAAAGCATAGATCTCATCGCGCAATATCGCCGCCGTTTCAAAGTCGAGATCTTTAACCGCTTCATCCATGCGGCGTCGTTTTTCCTTTATGAGCGCGCGAGGATTTTTGTTGAATTCTGTTCTGTCCAGCTCAACTAGTTTTTCTACCGCCTTGTCGTGCTCGCTGCGCATGGTCTCTGCGATATCGTGAATGTTCTTTTCTATCGTCTTAGGGGTAATTCCATGTTCTTTGTTGAACGCGAGCTGTATTTCACGGCGCCTATCTGTTTCATCTATAGCTTTTTGCATAGATTCAGTTACTCTATCCGCGTATAAGATAACTCGTCCATTAACATTTCTTGCGGCACGGCCAATTATTTGCAAAAGACTTGTCTGCGAACGCAAAAATCCTTCTTTATCGGCGTCTAATATACCGATAAGGGCAAGCTCGGGAAGATCTAATCCTTCGCGAAGTAGGTTGACGCCGACTAGAACATCAAATTCACCCCTTCGAAAATTAGTAATTGTATCAATCCGGTCGATGGTCTTTATCTCGCTATGAAGATACTCGGACTTCAAGCCGCGTTCTTTCAGGTACTCAGACAGATCTTCGGCCATCTTTTTGGTCAGGGTAGTAGCTATGACCCTTTCACCTTTTTCGATCGCCGCCTCTGCTTCATTTATAAAATCTTTTATCTGCCCGGGGTACTCTTCATCACTGGTACCTGTTACCGCTCTCACATCTATTTTCGGATCTACAAGTCCGGTGGGGCGTATAACTTGCTCGGCAATAGTTGTTGACCTTTCTCTTTCATATGGCCCCGGAGTAGCTGAAACATAAAGCACCGGATTAACTCTTTTTTCAAATTCATCGAATTTCAATGGCCTATTATCTTTAGCGGAAGGTAAGCGAAAACCATACTCAACTAGAGTTTCCTTGCGAGATCTATCTCCTCCGTACATACCTCCGATCTGAGGTATGGTTACGTGACTCTCATCAACCACCGTCATAAAGTCAGGTGTTCCGTCTTCTTTATGGGGGAAATATGAAAGTAGTGTATTCGGCGGCTCTCCTTCGTTGCGCCCGGTGAAATGCCGTGAATAATTTTCAATACCGTTGCAATAACCAATTTCTTTAATTAGCGCTAGATCGTGCTTAGTTCGTCGTTTCAGTCTCTCTATTTCTAAAACCTTGCCCTCCTTTTCCAGATCTTTCACGCGAGTCTTTAGCTCCTCTTCGATTTTAGATATTATTTTATCTAGTTTATCCTTCTCGGTTACAAAGTGTTTGGCCGGAAAAATAAACAATGTTTCCGGAGTTTCTATTATTTCTCTCGTAGTAGCATCGATCTTTTCAATACTAGAAATACTAGAACCCAACAACTTGAAACGATATATAGAGCGTTCGTTTACCGGCATTATTTCCACACTGTTGCCAAGCGCCCTGAAAGTACCGGGAGTTAAGTCAGCATTCGTGCGCGAAAAATACACATCTATTAAATGCCTCACTAATTCTCCGCGTGAGATTTTGGCGCCTATATCAACTCGAAAATTTTTCTTTTCGTATTCTTCTGGAGAACCCAAACCGTAGATACAGGAAACCGAAGCCACGATTATTACATCATTTCGCGTTAACAAGGCCTGCGTTGAAGCGTGGCGCAAACGTTCTATCTCCTCGTTGATCATCGCCTCTTTTTCTATATATGTATCCGAGACAGGCATATACGCCTCAGGCTGATAATAGTCATAATAAGACACGAAGTAATGGACAGCGTTATTGGGAAAGAATTCTCGATATTCTTGGGCAAGTTGTGCGGCCAGTGTCTTGTTGTGCGCTATGACCAGAGTCGGTTTTTGTATCTCCTCAATAACGTTTGCAACAGTAAAAGTTTTACCCGTTCCGGTAGCCCCAAGCAACGTCACGTCTTCTTCTCCACGCCCAAATGCCTCTACTATTTCGTTTATAGCACGCGGTTGATCTCCGGCCGGTTTGTAGTTAGAAACTACCTGAAAGTGTTTTGTCATTACGGATTGATTGTATGCGAAAAATAGGAAGTTTCCAACAGCTAAATGCTTCAATCTATAGATTGAAGCATTTAGAACGGCTAAAATAAGTGTTTTTGGTATATCTACCGCGAATAACTATCTAAAAAGTTTTCTTTGAACTTCCAGTAGGAGTCGTTGTAAATAGAACTTCTAATATCCGCCACAAGCTTTATGATAAAACGAGCATTGTGAATAGTGGCCAAAATTGGACCCAGCATTTCTTTGGAGCGGAAAAGGTGTGAGATATAAGCTCGCGAATAATTCGAGCAGGTATAACAATCACAATCGCTGTCGATACTTGAAAGATCAGAACGAAAAGCATTGTTTTTAATGTTTATTCTCCCTTTATGGGTATACAAAGAACCGTTGCGAGCTTGTCTTGTGGGCGATACGCAGTCAAATGTATCCGCACCATTTTCTATCCCAATAAAAAAATCTTCGGGCTCGCCGATCCCGAGAAGATGGCGCGGCTTCTCTTCTTCTAGATTTTTAGCAGTAATACCGAGAATTTCTGGCAGATCTTCTTTCATATACGATCCGCCGATCCCATAACCATCAAATCCGAGATCTCTGATAGTACGGGCGCTCAAAGTACGCAAATCAGCAAAACTTCCACCTTGTACTATACCCCAAAGCGCTTGATGATCACTGTTCTCTTTAGATCTATGAAATTGAATGCAGCGTTCCGCCCACCTATGAGTACGATCCATAGCTTCGCGCTGATATTCTTTTGTTGAGTCAGCCGGAGGGCATTCATCAAATGCAAAAATTATGTCTGCACCTAAAGAATGTTGTATTTCTATAGAACGCTCCGGTGTTAGATAATGTTTAGCTCCATCTAAGTGCGAGCGAAAACTTACTCCATCTTCTGATACGCGGGCTAGTTGGCCTGATGATTCGGCTTTGTCGCGCTTTAAGCCACCGGAACTATCTAGCTCTTCTCTCGTCATAAATTTATTCAAACCAGTACCAAAAGAACCTCCCAATGACATAACTTGAAAGCCGCCTGAATCCGTAATAGTAGGTCCGTCCCAATTCATAAATTTTCCGATACCTCCCGCTTTTTCCACGATTCTTTCTCCCGGCTCAAGATATAAGTGATAGGTATTAGCTAGAACAACTTGTGCTTCAACATCTTTTATTTGCTCGGCGGTCATCGCTTTAACTGTCCCTTTGGTTCCTACCAACGTAAAAGCCGGAGTTTCTATATTTCCGTGCGGGGTAGAAATAGTACCGACTCGTCCCAAAGTATTGGTTAATTTCTTTTCTACTTTAAATGACATTGCGCTCATTGGAAAATCGTACCACGCGAAGTGTTCCTTTTCCATTTACTCTTTTGACAAAAAAACTCAATAGTTGTATTTTCAAAAAAGAAAGGAGGTGAGAAAGATGCGCAGGGTCGCCATAAGTAATTATTCGTGAGTCAGATCCGAATCGTTGGTAAGACCTACACAAGAGGATATTGATATACTCACCACCTCAGGACCTTTCGCCGAGAAGCTTGAGGAGGCAAAGAAGATAGTTAAAGAAGTCCTCGAGATCGAACATGACGCTCGAGAGATGGTCTTTGAAATAAAAAGATCAAGCAATAGAGGCCACAAGAAGAAACTAATGCCCTATCTCTATGGATACAGTTACTACAGAAAAGCCGCAGTAAAGGAGTTTAGAGATAAATTCCCCGTAAAAGATAGGGCATCGCCGTTTTACAGTTGTTTTCTCGTAGTTTTTGGCGATCTGTGCCTAGTGTGTGGCATCCAGAAGACAGCCATCGGGGAAACAGACGTAAAACTCAACATCTACGGCTCAGCTAAGCTTAACGGCAATATTCAAACCTAAATTTAGCCCGCGTCTGTTTCCAGGCGCGGGTATTAGTTTGAATATTACTCAAATACTGAAAGCAGTTCTATTTCAAAAATCAAAACCGATCCACCGGGGATAGGTCCGTAGTCTTCGAAGCCGTAAGCGAGCTGGGGAGGAATTGTTAATCTGCGTACACCACCTACCTTCATTCCTTCTATTCCTCTTTCCCAGCCGTCTATAACCTGACCTTCACCTAGAGTAAACTGAAAAGCGCTCCTCCCTGGTCGACGAGAAGAATCGAAAACCTCTCCATTTTCAAACCTTCCCGTGTAATGCACGCTTATAACAGCACCAACTTTTGCTTCTGGTCCGGTTCCTTCAACTATATCTTCTACTATAAACTCTTGTTGCGATCGTTTAATATCCAAAAGATCATGTTCACTTTCATTGCTCCTTTCAAAAGAACCCCCTAGGATATTTTCCCTCTGCTCTTCTGCGCGCTCTAAGTTACTCTCGATATGTCCTCCAGAACTGAAATAAAGAACTAACCCGGGTAAAACTACAGCCAAAGTGATCAATAATATAAAATAAAGAGCCATTTTCATAAGGTCTATGTTACTCTTTATACTATGAAAGACTCTAATTTTCCAGTGAGGATAAACAAATATTTAAAAGACAAAGGCATAGCGTCACGTCGCAAAGCTGATGATCTGATTCTTAATGGCGAAGTTACCATTAACGACGAAGCAGCCCAAATCGGACAAAAAGTATTTTTGGGAGACGAAGTAGCCGTTAGCGATAGAGCTCTGGAAGAATCCCAGAACAAAATTTACCTACTCGTGAACAAACCGGTTGGCATAGTAAGTCATAATCCACTGCCGGGACAAAAAGAAGTTTTGGATCTTTTGCCGCAAAATATGCGCGGCAAAGGGCTAGCCGTACTGGGTCGTCTAGACCGAGCATCAAGAGGCCTTATGTTGCTATCAAACGACGGCACGATTGTGGACAAATTACTTAATCCCAGATCCAAGCACGAAAAGGAATACATAGTAGAAGTAGACAAGCCATTGAGACACTTTTTCCTAAAACGTATGAGAGAGGGGATTCATCTCTCCGGCGGCATCACATCAAAACAAGCCGAGGTTGAAAAGATCAATGATACAACGTTTAAAATTGTTCTCACAGAGGGCAAAAAGCATCAAATACGACGCATGGCTGACGCGTTTGGTTTCGCTGTTCGAGACCTAAAAAGAATTAGAATTGCGACCCTTACTTTAGGAAAGCTAAAGGAAGGTGATCACAAAATACTAAAGGGTAAAGAATTAGAAAAATTCAGAAACGCGCTTGAGTGATAATTCCTATGAATTTTTATTATCGCGAGAGTCAAGAGAATCCAAGATCTCCTTGTCCTCAGGCGTCAACCCTTCTTCTCTTGAGTAATGATCAACTTTTTCGTTCCGTTCTTCCGTAGTTATTTCATCCTCTTCCGGCCCGTTCATGGCAAATAAAAATTCGTTGTTATGCTCTTCTTTATTTTCTTCTTGAAGATCACCAGATCCATCCTGTCTCGACTCGTTAGTTTCTTCTGTTTCTAATTTCTCGCGCGAATAACGTTCTGAGAACAAGACCGCGACTGAGATAACCAGAAACATAGTCGCCAGCCACCCGACAGAAGTCGGCTCGTCGCCAAAAACTATAACAAGAAACGACACCACGGAATATGCTCCGTAGCCAGCGATAACGCCATAAAGAGGATTGTATCTTAATGATCTTCCTAATTTCCGAGATATAAAAGGACATAGCAAGGAAAGTGCTCCCGGAAGAAAAAATAAAAAGACCCACAAACTAGAAGTAAGCGATAAACTTCCACCCGTTACCCAAAATGGGACAGTAATTACAAACAAGAGCAGCTAGAGAAGCTGCGCTTGCCGCACCGAGAGAGGCCAAATAGTATATTGACTCATCAATTACGTCAGCCTGTGGTGATGAATTGTATACTCCATTCATTACATGTAATTTTACCATCACTTTTTTGCTTTGGCTAGGATACAACAACAAAACCCGCGGTAAACCGCGGGTTTTGTACTAATCAGACTTTAAAGTTGCGCCAGACTATGTTTTTTTATCCAACATGGTCGTGAAGCACTCCAAGGCTGAAGACCTTTTTCTTCGTAAAGATGGCGTGCGTATTCCATATTTCCTTCTAACGTATGGATGTCATAACCGAGAGATTCAGACCTTTTTAGGTGGTACCCCTCATTTATCTGCATCACTCCTACGTCTTCACTTACAGCTCTACCTCTCAGTACCTTACCGTCCGAACCGTAATGTCTGAAAGTAGACTCACATTCGGCTACATAGATCATTTCCGGAATATCCGAAAAGTAGGCATAAACCTTCATCTCGGTTTCAGGATCTACCTGTGTGGATCTATACGGAACTTGGTTCTTAACTGTAGTCTCTGTTTTTTGCACGGCCACCTTACGAACTTTTGATTTTGAATCATCAGTACTTGCAGTGCTTTCACCATCTTCGGAATCTTCTTTTTCTTCGACAGCTATTTCAGCTGTCGAACGTATGGGAACATCGTCGTCAATACTAGCTTCTAATATTCCCTGTTGAGTAGCGAGTGAAAGCGCAAGCACTGTGACGGAAACCGTTCTAACAAATGCTTTGCGTGTCATTTTGTGTTCAAGTTTAATTTTAAGGAAAGAATAAAACCCCACACTAATGTGAAGCTGACAAGCAGTATATGGCCCTCAGCAAGAAAGTCAATTAATCGCAAAGTAGTAATACTTGACAAAAATACAAAAATGTTATAGGGAGCGATAATCGCTCTGTAGAGCCATGTTTTTTACTTTTTTACTAGTATTACACGTACTAATTTATATTTTGTTTACAATTAATGGTGTGAATTAAAGTATTTGTATTTTTATGTATACTCTTATTAGGGGAATCTTTCTTCCCTGGAAAGGAGG
The DNA here is from genome assembly GCA_034521025.1 of Candidatus Campbellbacteria bacterium. Classification (NCBI taxonomy): domain Bacteria; phylum Candidatus Campbelliibacteriota; species Candidatus Campbelliibacteriota bacterium. The sequence goes on along the minus strand of JAXHMZ010000004.1, from coordinate 47,960 downwards.
GATTTATGAGCGCTTTAGCTTTAAAAGCACTCCTTGAAAGCTCATTGAGTGAGAGGAGGTGATCCATTATCTAATTGAGTAAATAGGAGGTGGTACACCAGCCCATCTACAGCGCAGAGCTATGCTCTGCGCTGTTTCTTTTATATTGCTTTAAAGTTTGATAAGTCTACCAACTACCTCCTCCGCCGCCGCCTGCTCCTCCACCAGCGGAACCCCCGCCAGAACTTCCGCTTGAGGAAGGTGAGGAATAACTGGAAGAAACAGCAGTATCAAATCCTGAAAAAGAGCTATAGAAAGCTCCGGCCGTGAAGCTATCTCTGTTTGCGTCAGTATACCAGTCGGGTTCTAGATATATATCCTCCAATTCACTCGCCCACTGTTTATCTACTCCTAAAGCTATCGCGTACGGCAGAAATTTCTCAAAAAGTTTTGGGTTATTTCTTGGGTTAAAGTGAAACTCTAACCGATCTTTTTCAGCAATTGATAAATATTCTTTGAGTCCGAGAGTATGTTCTCGCACGGATACACCCTTTTTTGTCTTTTGCACCATTGCGTTCGCGAAAAAGATAACAAAAGCTATCATAAAGATAAGAATGAAGAATATTGATAGAGATAAGGCAATCCCGACAGAACCATTTAGGTCTAGAAGACCAAAAACAAAAGGAAGAAAGAACATTGCCAAAAAAGGCAGGATAAATAACAAATTATACTTTTTACGTACCTCGTTGGGATTTTGAGTGAAATACCCCACCTCGGTCATACTCCTTTCTAGTTCTTTCTTTATTGATTTTAGATCAACATAGAACTTATTCTTGAGATCTTTAATTGGTGTAATTTCAAGCGAAGATTCTATTTTACTTTTTATCTTTCCTCGATCTCCCCTTATTTCGCTACTTTCCGAGACCTTTTCCAATAGACTTTCTTTTTCTTCCCCAGAAAGTGTATATTTAGATGAAAATAGTGAAGATAAGATCTGTTGCTGGTGAGTCTTCAGACCTTCGTCTTCTTCTTTCATTTTTAGTAAGTAAAAGTTTACATTTTTAAAGAATAAAATCTTCTTGGGAATTGAAAGTATATGTAAATACCCTTGCTCTGCCAGATATACGATTTCGGCGGTAATGTCATGAGAATTTATCTTTTCATCGACCATAAGCCCAAGTTCAGCAGGAGAAAGGTCTTCAGGTACATCATATTGCCTGACAATAGTACCCCTTCCTTCCGGATCACGACCATACTTTCGCCAATGCGCTATCGCCCACCAAAAGAAAGCTATCAGCGCCGTAAAGAGACCGCCGATCATCAAAAATAGAGATGCGGTTGATATGCCCGCCAGCTCTTTTTCGGTCTCCGGTACAACTCCTTTAGGGAAACCAAGCGCCCCAGTCAAACCTTCTAGAGGAGCAAGGTTTGTAGCGCTAAATTGGACTCCGCTGACAGTTTCGTTCTCTGAGTTAGAGATCAAAGTAATATCGTCGCATTGTGTTTCAGCGCCCACTACACCCTGGTAGCAATCATACTGAATATCGTCTTCCGGTAATTCTTCAGGAAGTCTGATCGTAAAACTAGCTCTCTCGATCGGTACGTCCCACTCACTGCCTGTAGCATTCCAATAGATCTCATCAAATTCCTCATAAAACGAAACGGCATTTTCCGCTGTATAGGAAATTTTGTAAGTATGAAGCCCAGAGGAGATCGTCTCATTTGGATCTCCTATACGAAGTACATAACGTGAATTAGAATCTTCTCTTTTTATTTTATTTGGAGCTGTATCGCTATTAACCGAAAATTCAGGAATAATAAGCTTGTACTTCTCACCGTTCTCTTCATAGGTTTTAGGAATTTCTCGATAAATACCATGGCGGTCGTCTGAGACAAATCTGTAACGTATCGTTTCTTCTACTTCAAGCACTCCATCTTCACGAATTTCGAGCACTGTATTAAATTCCTCAATTGTTTCATTAGATTGAGCCTGTAAAAATGCAGGAAATGACAAAAGGGCCAACAATCCTATAATCCCTAGTACCTGTTTGATCTTATCCATATTTATAGATCGTTAGGCGCTCTCTCTAGGGTGACTTCTACGGCAATCTCTTCCTCTCCGCGTACTACTTTTAGAGTTACCGTTTCACCCACCTCTGATTCTCGGATTAGCCGAGCAAAAGAAACCTCGCTATTTATTTCTGTGTCGTTATATTCAACGATTATGTCCCCTTCTCGAAGGCCGGCAACGTCGGCTGGAGTTCCGGGCATCACCGCCGGAGATCCAATTCCTCCCGAAACGATGATCACTCCGTGCGATACCGGAAGGTCTTCTCTTGAGGCAGTTTGTTCGTCTACAGGCGCGTAGCGAACGCCTAGGAAAGGCCTAATGATCTCTCCATGTTCTTTAACAGAATCTACTATTGGCGAAACAACATCCGATGGTACGGCAAAACCAATATTTTCAGAACCCCGAGCCATTGCTACGTTGACCCCGATCACATTTCCTTTCAGGTCCAAAAGAGGGCCTCCGGAATTACCGGGATTAATACTGGCGTCCGTTTGTATAACATTTTCAAGTAATTCTGAGCGACCGGTTTGACTACCGGCGACAATGGAACGCGAAAGACCGGAAACTATCCCTGAAGTTATACTGTTAGAAAATTCAGACAGAGCGTTACCTATAGCTATAACGGATTGACCAAGCTCCAAATTCTCTGAGCTACCGAACTCCAGATAAGGAGCGTCGCTTATCTCTACGTCAAGCACTGCTACATCATAGACCGAATCAGTTGCCACTACACTGGCCTCAAGTTTCTCGCCTTCATTTGTAACCACACTATAATTTAGTGAGTCATTTTCTACCACATGGCGGTTAGTAATTACCATGCCGTCAGGAGAAACAAAAAACCCTGAACCCCCACCTATTTCTTGTTCTCCTGGATCATTTTCAGGCAACTCTAAATGCGGGGCAAAAAATTCAAAGAACCGCCTTTCTTCTTCACTGATCTCGGGCAGATCTCTTGTGGCAACAATTGATACAACCGCAGGGTTGGCTTTTGAGACAGCTCTGACAACAGCTTCTTCCTGTGCGACCTGATGACCCTCTTCCTTATGTACATCAGTGGTTCTTTTCTCGTACAGATCTTCTATCGATGTGTCAAAAATGAGACTAAGCGAGATCATTACCACGATCAAAAAGAACGCATTAAATAATACGGTTGTGATTATTATTTGCTTATTCTTCTTTAAAAAGTTTCTCAGATCATTAGGCATATAACTTCTTGGAATTTACTACGACTATTATAACAAAACTGCACTTGATCTTCATTTCAGTTCAAATGAAAACTGCTGTCCCTGGAGCACGTTAAAGTTTTTCACGTAAGCAAAGAGAAAAGTTGTCACTGGAGGCACAGTCATTTGCTTTCTCTTTAATGCTGAATTGCTCTCTCGTCTCTTCAAACGGGAGATCTGTATCGATAAGACCTAGGTCGTAGGCCAACCTATCGGATAATCCAGGCAAATACTGGGCTTTGTGCCACCATTTGATTTTGTTGGGAGAGGTCTCGTTAATGTGCCTGACCAATGTGGTTGTACAAGAACTTGTAATAGTATTATAAAAAGCTGGCTCACTTTCCAATTCGTCGGCTCTATTTGCTATGCGTAAAAATAAGTTTCTAACATTTTCTCTATTTGTATCTATCGGATACATATAAACCTCATGGTCTAAATGATCGGTCCGACGAAGGACCAGGTCGCGCTCACTTGCAAACAGATAATGCAGTTCATACTCTCGAAATAATCCGCGCAAGGCGGAATATTTCTCATTCTTTTCTTTGCGAGCTTCCACTGAAAACCCGATTGACTGACCGTCCTTAAAGTCAAATACAAAAAAGGTATGCGCCGCCGCTTCCCAGTCAGAAAATGGCTCAACTAAAAACCAAACCTTCTTTAATTCCGCTAGATCAAATATTTGCGAGTAGTATTGTATATTTTCTTCTCCGTCTTCATATGTCGAGTCTCTAATATTTTTTATACCCACCTTTGTTCCTTCTCCGCCTTCATAGATCTCCACCTGAGCCAGTTTAGCCAAATCGGGCGTCCATTCTCTGTCATTAGTAGGTTCTTTAAAGAAAACGAAGAGAGCAAACATCGCTATGGCAAAAAGAAGAATTTTACTTAGAAGTCTTAGCATTACCTGCATTATAGCTTAATAAAGCTAAATCAAAAAAAAATAAACCCGAAGATCAAGCGCACACCAAGATCTCGGGTTTATTTTTTTATAGAGCAAGATACATTTCTACAGATTCTTCCAGGTCGTCCGTTGCGTTACTTACTTGCTCAAGGAGTTCTTCTGCTTCTTCAACAGTGATCTCTCCCTCTTCAAGCTGTAACTCTATAACTGATAGAACAGTTGAGAGAACTTCAGCTTGAGCACTTAGCTCTGACCTTATCTCTTCTTTGTCTAACGTTGTGGTAGTGGTTATCTCAGTCCCACCGACTCCGTCAGTAAGATCGTCACTACCGCTCTGGGAATCTTCTTCACTCAGAGATCCTTCGGATCCTTGTGAAGTAGAACCTTCGGAATCTGATCCGCTTCCTGAGGTTTCATCAGAAGTTTCCCCTTCAGTAGAAGAGTCGGTACCCGTGTCAGTGTCTCCGTTTTCTTCAGAGTCACTATCACCATCGACTTCTTCGTCCTCCAAGTCATCTTCTGTATCACCCTCCGAGGCGTTTTCATCTTCCTCTTGCTCCTCTTCCGTTCGGTCTTCTTGTTGCTCTTCTTCTGTTTGCGTGGAAAGCGCGTACCAAGTACCACCAACCACCACAAGAAGCGCAATAAGAATATACAGAATTATATTTCTTTGCATGGTTCTAACTTATCCAATAAATCCGCTAGTAGTATAGCGTATTTATCTTTTTTTGTCTCTAGTTTTTAAAAACGAAGAGTAAAAGACTCGCTCCTATTTTGACCTAGGGCTGAAAGAGCTCTTCCGGCTCGATCACTACTTCACTCACTCTTTCGATAGATTCGGCGGTTTTCCTAATCTGAGAATAAAGTAGACCGACGCGGCATGAACCACCGACAGTTTGGTTTTGTGGATCTGAAAACGTCAAAGTCAGCGTACCATTATCATCAAGATCCGCAGATTCAAGCGTCAAACCTTCTAAAGGAAATTCGCTTGATAAGCCGTCTGAGACCTCACTCTCTGTAGGTCCATCTAGTAGTAAGTTTATATGCTTTTCGATTGTATATTCCGCGATTGAGCGCTCTGCAGGTACAACTGCTTCTTCGCTACACAGTACGTTCCCATCTTGATCCGTATCACTTTTCTCATCGTAGAAATAGAGCGACACATCTCTTGAGTCTACAACATCTTCTTGCTCATTGATCAGTCTGCTTCTTATTTCATCAAAAACACCATCTGTGACTGCCTCAGTTACTTCCCCCTCTTCTACTGTTACTACCGTTTCGTGCTCTGTAATAACTTGAGCTGACATTTCTCCGGACGACGGTTCGCCATAACCGGCTTCACTTGCCTCAAACGTAAATTCAAAACGAAAAGCGCTGTCGTTTACCTTTTCACTGCTATTCATTTCCAAGTTATCGCCGTTTCTTCCCGTATAAGTAGGTGATTCTTCGGTCATCCAAGTCCGAGCTGTTTGCTCATATTCACTTTCGAGACCATCTTCATCTCCTCCGACTACCATCCAAATTCCAAGAAGAACGAGAATGACAGCTATTATTCCAATTAGTTGTTTCATAAATATTTATTTAATTATAATTTTCGCCAAATCCCATTTAGCACCTAAATAGACGGCTGTACGTTCTAATATCTTACCACCAAACCTTTAAATAAAATACTTCTATGTACCCTTTTTCACGGGATTGCAGTCTTTACAAATACCCAACTCTTCCAATTTATCAAGGTATTTTATAACAGTTAGAACAAATTCAGCGTGACTCCAGGTCAATGGAGTAGCCGAGAGAGGCTTACCGGTGTGTGGATGAAGTTGTTCAGGCAAAACACCGGTTGAAAGAGAATACTTGACACACCAATCTAAATCTCTCTTAACGATTTCTAAGTCAGATTTTGTTTTAGCAGTATCTATCTTACATTGCGTCATCCAAAGCGTAGAGATTATCCATGGGTTGCCCGGAGTAGAATTGTCGATTCTGTAGTAACCGTCATTTTCATAACGAGCTAATCCCGACACTTCAGTTTTAACACTTAGATCCTGCTCAGTCTTTTTAAGAGAATTTTTTACTCTGGGATCTTCTGCATCTAATACTCCGAAGCTTATAACTCCATACACACTAGATACATCGATTGTCTTATCTTTTTCTTTAACACCGTTCTCATCAAGCGTCACCATTTTGACAAATGCTCCCAAATCTTCATCGTAGAGATGTTCTTCTAGCGCTTGTTTAACTTCAGTAGCTATATTCTTATATTGAGTTGCGGACTTGGTCTTTCCTAGTATGCCCGCAAATTGTGCAGCCGCTCTCAGAGCACCATACACGCTTGCTGCAGTGTAGGTATGAACGCCATACCTTTCTTCCCACAGATCATAACTGGGGAGCGGCAAACCTGTGTTTTTATCGCGATACACTGACAAAAAGTTGGCCGCCTTTTTAATAAACGAATTATAGATATTTTCTATAAATTCCAGGTCTTGAGAAAATTCGTAGTGTCTCAACAATGAAATAAGAGCCAGAGCCGTTTCGTCTTCTTGAATAGGTAAAGCCGGCTTTCCGTTCTGTACTCTGGGATGCCAAGAACTACCGAGTGTACGATCAGGCGCAAATCTGTGCATTAGGTATCCTTCTTCGGACATAACTTCCGCACTGAATTCAAAAAATCGCTTGGAAGTATAATAATAACCTGATCTATCGAGAGCTAAGCTGATAAATGCTCCATCACGCATCCACGTGTAGCTATAAGTATCCTTTCCCCTCTGAAGCATACTGGCGTCCGCTGAAGCTAAGATAGAGCCTTCGTCGTCAACAGCGGCTCGCATAAAAAGAAGGGATTTTTTAAATAGTTCAGCCGCCTCCTCTGAGAGGTCATAAAAGTTATAGTCATAACGATTTACCCACGCGCGCCAGTAGTCCTTGGTTGTTCTTGTCATGTATTGTGGATTTTTTTCGAGTACATACTGGTTTAATTTATGTGCTTCAGAAAATGACTCGGCAACACACAACCAATAGTAACCACTGGCCCTTTTACCAGACTCTATATTGAAAGAAAGCGCCACTACAGAGTCGGTGTTGCCATGCTCTACATTATTTAGCGCTAACATTCCGTCTTCGGCGTCCTTAAAACTACCCTGCTTACCGTAAGTATTGAATTCACCCACTGTATACTCATGAAACTGGCCTTCTGTCGTGAAAGCATTTATTAAGACCACGCGCTGCCCTTTGTAATGAACCAATCCCCTGCTGTAAGGGTCAAAATAAGCAGTATCGGCGCGATCGGATTCAGCAAGCTGAAACTCTTGGCAAAAATATAATTTGATTTCCCTATCACGCTCACTCAGATTTTCCACCTCCACGTTGCGAATAAAAATGTTTTTCTCGTTATATACCACATCGCCAAAGGATACTTTTACTCCAGCTTTATTATTTACCGCCCTTACTTGTCCAAGCAATGCGTCTTTAGCGCAAGTAATGGAAATTTCCCACTCGTCCTCGCTCAGCCAAGACATCTCATCATCAACATATACACCGATACGATGCACGCTGTCATGAGCTATGTGATTTTCTAGTCCAACGTAAGGAAAATACAAGTCACTCACTTGACCGCAAGAATCAAGTGAAACAAGCATAGAATTGTTGCCTAGGATAAGATTTCTGGCCATCAATAGAACTAATTACTCACTAATAAGAATACTTAACTAAATACTTCTTGACCACTGATCGCGCCTTTCTGCGAGTATTCGCACTTTGTAGGTCTTTAGCACAGGATTTGTCTTTAACAACATCTCGCACCCAATTGGCGAAGTGATTGCTCTCATCTCCGGCGTGAAAAGAAAACTCTTCATCACTCATTGTCGCAAGTTCATTATACAGATCCAATAGCGAATACAGCACAGCTCCATTGACAGCAAAAAAAGCAGTTTCAGGAGGGGCTATCACTAAACGCTTTTTGCGAGTTCGAGAGCTAGAGGACTTTTTTGCCGGGGCTTTCCTTACGGGTACTTTACGAGTTGTCTTTTTAGAAGCACCGGTATTTTTCTTTTTGGTTACATTTGTTTTTTTCATAGTTTTATACTCTTAGTGTTACATCATTTAATACATTCATAAAGGTGATAAAAGCATCATAAGGTGAATCATACGGGGAGAAATATTTGTGTACATCGCCGTCAGACCACCATTTTGTACACATATAATAAAAGTGGTCTGAGGTCGTTAGTGTACGCCAATCGTTGATCAACTTCTTATCCTTTGAAGCTTTTACTTTATCTTCTATCTCATAAAGTGACTTAATAGCGTCCTTCTGCATATCGTTGTGAAGCCAAGCCGAGAGATCTCGCTCTACGTCAGCCCAAGAAATATAATGGGGGATATCGATCTCATCACGTCTTTCATATCGATCTATTGCCTCCGTAGGTGTAACGAAATCATTGTCGGGATTTTTATACACTGCCGTCGGCAAGGCGCGGAGAAAGTCGAATATTCCGGTATCCTCCCACTGGTGCTCACCGAACGTTTCGTAGTCCATAAAAAGATTCACTATCTCGCCGGAGCCATTTACGGAGCTTATCCAATTTGCGAATTTCTCCGCCGTCAATGGATATTCAGCCCACTCGGAAGAAGAAAAACGAAATGCAATATCATCAGAAAGACGATAGTTTTTCAATAGCAAAGAAATGTTATCGGTTCCTTGTGGACGATATACAAAATTAGGACTCCTCCAGCCCAAAATATTATCCACGCCTTCTGCCAGTACGCCGCGATATCCCATTCTTTCCGCCGCTTTGGCTAATTCATTATTATATATTAACTCTGTGTTCCTAAATACAGTCGGCTCAACACCGAACAATTCTTTCACTCTCTCTTTATGCAATTGCGTCTGTTCTTCAAATTCTCTCTGTGAGTATAGAAACGCAAGAGAGTGATAGTAAGTCTCTGACAATATCTCCACTTGACCGGTATCCACAAGCTTTTTGAACGACTCCAATGTCTCCGGGCTGTATTCTTCGGCCTGATCTAAGAATATTCCGGTGATCGAAAAACTGAGTCTGAACTCTGGATGCTTCTTCAAAAGGTCTAGCATAAGGGAATTTGTGGGTAGATAACACTTGCGAGCTACTTTCTGAAAGACTTTACGATTATTTAGATCCGTATCCGATACATCGTCAAAGTATCCGCCTTTTGAGCCTATATCAAAGATCCGATATTTTTTTAACCTACGCGGCTGGTGAACCTGCATGTAAAGACAAATTGAAGTCATATTTTAATTATTTCATATTTTTAAATAACCTAGAAGTGAGCGAACGGTATATATCTTTGCATTTTTTCGCCGAGTTTGACCATGAAATATGGAAAAGTTCCTTGAATGCGTTGCGGCGCATTTCGTTGCCGAGGGATCTGTGAGAAATGACCGAAAGTATTTTATTCGCCATCTCTTCGATATCCCAGAAATCAGCCAACAGCGAATGCTTCACTACCTCTGATACTCCCGACTGCTTAGAAAGCAAAACCGGAGTACCGTTCTCTATCGCTTCTAAGGCAGTCAAACCAAACGGCTCTGAAACAGAGGGCATAACGTATAAATCAGCTGCCTTATAAGCGTAATCCAATTCATCTCCTCGAAGGAAGCCCGCGAAAAGAACATTTTTAGAGATACCCAAAGCTGCTGCCTCGCGTATCATCTGCTCTCTCATATCACCGGAACCGGCCACTACAAATAACGTATCCGGTCTGTATTCCAAAACGCGTTTGGCAGCGTTCAAAAAATACTCCGGGCCTTTTTGTAAAGTAACCCTTCCGACAAACAAAACAATTTTATTGCCTTTTTCTTTTAGAACACTTAAGGGAGTGTGAGGTCTTTCTTCTAGTTCTGTTGTCTCTTTGTTTTCATTTCTTATTACAGTACCGTTATGCACCACCCGGACTTTGCTTGGTGGTATACCATACTTCTCCACAATTATATTTTTTGTGAAATTACTTACAGCAACTACTGCATCAGCGATCTCCATTCCTTGTTTTTCAAGATTATATACGTACTGGTTAACTCCATTTCCACCGGTTCTGTCGACCTCAGTCGCGTGTATTTGGACCACCAACGGCTTCCCTGATATTCGCTTTGCGGCTATGCCCGCCCCAAATGACAGCCAATCGTGAGCGTGTATAACATCATATTCCTCGTATTTAGCTATTGCTTCGGCACGACGAGCATATATATTGACTTCCTCAAAAAGAGAGGCTCCGTAGAGATCTTTTTCTTCGGTTGTTAAGAGGTTGTAGCGATCGCTATACGATTGGCTGGTTAGATAAGGTGACAAAAGAGAGTCGATCGTTCTGACCTTCAGGTGTTTCAAAAAAGCATCGGCAAAAACAAAATTAGCCCCCACGTCGTCGGCAGCTTGTTTTCTGGGAAGGACAAAAGTTAGATCAACCTCGTCCTTGTGCTCGCCGAGGGCGCGCGCTAAACCCAAGCACGCCGTTCCCAACCCTCCGCTGTTATGGGGAGGAAATTCCCAACCGAACATAAGTACTTTTATTGCTCTATTGTCCATTTTGTTTAGCTAAATTCATATCCGGTTATTGACACTTAAAAACTCGGGTGGTTTTTCTCCAAACTTTTCATAAAGCTCGTGCCCCACATACAAAGCCATACCAAATAACAAATAACCCATCATCAGTCCCCAATAGCTCAATTCCGCGGACTCTACATAATCAATGAAGGTTATGGTCAGCCAAGAAGTTATTGAGATAGTACCGGCTATATTCGCAAATGTTGTCATTCGTTTCGACAACTCAATTCCTTTCTTCTTGATTGCTTTTGTCATCGCCCTTGTTATTGGACCGGAAAGGAGAATCCCATTGATTATTAATATCCCTATAACGGTTTGCATAAAGAAGAACTTCGGAGTGAACCTAAGAGCCTCCTCAAAAACCAACCATACGGAAAGAAAATCAAACCCAAGCCCAACCCATATCACGCCGGAAAGCACCGGAAACAGGGGAAAAATATGTTGTTTTAATATATTTGAAGACTGAGAAGAAAGGATCAAGAAATCCAACACGAGCACAGTGCCAACTGTAAAAATAGAGTGCACCGAATGCCCTATGTAAAACCATTGCGTCGGATCAAGTCTGCCTGTCCAAGCCGGGAGAGATATCAAGACCAAAGAAAGAACAAAGCCCGCAACGTATATATAAGGAAGAAATCTTCTGAAAAGAGCCGTTTTGGCAACACGCATCCATACAGTCACAAGGACAAAAGCTATAAAGAACGCGTAGAGAGGTAGAGTTAAGAAAACTGCTGAGCTTATCTCGCTCTTTGTCGGTACTATGACTATCCCTTCATGCGCACCCGCGGTACTAATGGAGTAAAGCTCAGAAAACGCAATTACAGCTACGGCGGCTCCCGCGCTAAACAGAGCAAATAATCTTAACGAAATCCATTCGAGAATTAACGACCCTGTCTCGTTGTGTCCGCCTTTTTTGGCTCTTACGCTTAAAAAATAGATTACGGCGCCCCAAAGCGCCGCTGCTCCAGCCAAAGCCAAACTGGCTTGTTTTATGAAAGAAACCAACTCAATGTACTCAACCGCGAGCATATTTTTTGATAGTTAAAACGGCTTCCACTAAAAAAACGGCCACCCCGAGACCGTACAGTACTTTCGCGATAACCCAAACTGCAAAGATCTCAAAGAAAAAAATAACCGGAACGCTAAGCAATATACCAACACCGGAAAGAAACAAAATTGCTTCAAAAGGACGCAATGATAGCCTGCCAGTGGACGATTTCATCGTATTAATCATACCATATAAGATATATCTCTAATTAAGAGACTCTGTGGACAGATTAGGCGGCTATTTTTGTTTTAGTTAACTTTTTCGAACTCGTATGTTCTTCCATCGTTAAGGTCAACGAGCATCATATTATCTTTAGTGATTTCAAGAATTTCATAATAAGTATGGTTACCGCCGACAGATTGTCTTAACACGGGACCGGATATATTCGGCAGTTCTTCCGGAACCACACTGGCGTCAGCAAAGATCTGATACGTCCCAGTTTCTTGGATTGCTCCACCTGAATATACAAACCTAAAAGTGCCACTGGCTTCAAAGCTCGTTATGCTTTGCTCATTTTGCGCATCCCTCCATGATCCTATTATATTTTCTTTAAGATCATTCTGGGAATTCTGAGAGACGTGATCTCGAGCTCCGCTACTTTCCTCAGACTCCGGATCTAAGCCCTCGCCTTCTACCTGTTCCCGGTTGGCAATTAGTGAATACTTATCGGTTTCCACCTGAACACCGCAAAACGTGCCCGATAGATTAAAAATAAGCACAATATACACAACAGCTAAAAATAAAAGTATGGCAAGAACTGTAATGATCAAATTTTTCTTCATAAAACTATGATTCTACGCAAAGCCAATCATTATTGTCATCCCAGTTCAAGGCGCCGTTTTCTCCGCCATTGTCGCCTCCAAATGTGTCAAAATTTTCCGGTTTAAACAAAAGCACATATCCGGTCGTTTGTCCCGAGGGCATATTACCACTACATGTGTAATTTTTTCTGTACAAATAACAGTGATTGGACTCATTTATAGGATCTCGCGGGAGACTTGAGATAAGCCCTTGGTTTACCAAATTTATAAGTCCCGAGTCTGGAAATGCTATCGAATCACCGGAATAACAAGAAGGATCACCTGAATCACCACTTACAGCATATGTTTTGCTGGAACCAACATCGGGATACTCTCCGTTTCTATCAAAATAGCGCTCAAGTGATGTCTGCATCTTTTTAACATCAGTGATCCTTTCCGTGTCTCGGCCTTTTTCTCTCATCCCGTTTATCTGCGGAAGAATAATACCACTAAGGAGGCCAATGATAACTATGACCCCTAAAAGTTCAACCAGAGTAAATCCTCTATTCATAGGTCTAATACTACACCCATTCACTAATATTTAGAAAGCGTTAACTGTGGAAACAATATTCTTTTGCTAAAAGATCTATATTGTTTCCAAATCAAGAGTCTTTGTCTCTCCTATTTCATTCACAAAACTGTCGTTGTGAGAAACCAAGATAACTACTCCCTTAAAATCTTTAACCGCTTTGGCAATTATTGGCAAATGGCGGAAATTTATATGATTCGTGGGCTCGTCCAAGACTATAAGAGCGGGCTCCTCAAGGACCAACCTTGCGAGCGAAACCAATCCCTTCTGACCTTCAGAGAGTGTGTGTATTTCCTTAAAAATAAGATCCGAGCCGATGAGGAATTTTGCCGCCGTGGCACGAATTTTCTCTTCATTGTTTTCAATTGCTGATCTTTTCAGCACTTCAAAAACGGTTGCGTCATGATCAAGGCGAGAAAAATCTTGCGAGTAGTATCCAATTTTAACTTCAGGACCTATCTCAGAAAACCGCGTTGGAGTTTCAATGAACTTTTCGAGAAATGTTGTCTTTCCTATACCGTTTGGTCCTTTTAGTAACAAAATGTCACCTTTGTGCAGCTCAAGACGCTTTTTCTTTTCCTTTTCTTCACCGCCCTTCATAAGGGAAATCGTGTGAAAGAGCACAACTGTGTCCGGAACATTTTCCTGTAATGGTATTTGAAAATTGGGTATCACTTTATCCTCTTTCCTGATCTCAACCTTGGATTCTTGCATCTCGCTTGCTTCTACGCGCATCTTTTTTGCGCGAGCTCGCATTTGCCCTCCTTTGCTGGCAAAAAAGTTGGCCTTGTCTTTCTTTTCCTGTATACCCTTTTTAAGTTGTGCGTTTTTTCTCTCTTCTGCCGCGATCCGCGAAGATATTTCTTTCACTACATCGTTATAGTTTCCAACATATTGCTCTACCTTATGAGTATGCACATCCAAATAGAGCACGCCGTTAGTAAAGTAGTTGAGAAACTCAGCGTCGTGAGAAATGACCACACATGTTCCTTGGTAATTTTTTAGAAAATCTCTCAGGTGCTCTATTCCTTTCTTGTCGAGATTGTTCGTCGGTTCATCAAGAAGTATAATATCCGGTTTCTGTATCAGAGCAAAAGCTAAGAGCAAACGCGCTTTCTGACCACCGGAAAATTTCCTAAGCGTTTTATCCTTATCAGCTTCGAGATTAACTATTTCAAGAACTTCGTCTATGCGCGGATCTATATCATACACAACCTCCTCAAAAGCATCCTGAAAATAATCACGAACTGTTTTATCGAGATCTTTCGTGTCTATCACTTGCTTCGCGACAGCAATTGAGGGATTTCGGTCGTTGGTTATCTTTCCTTCATGAGGTTTAAATTCACCGGTAAATAACTTGAAAAGAGTACTCTTTCCGGCGCCATTCTGTCCCATCAAAGCGATCTTAGAGCCGCGACGGATAGTAAAACTAACCTCATCCAATATCGGCTTTGTATAACCAAAATCGAAATCTACTTCGTCAAAACGAATAATTGTATTTCCAGACATAGAGGAGATTCTAACAGTTTTTAAAGTTGTGTGTAGTTGTCACTGTCATTATCAGTTTGTTTTTGACCCTTACTTCTCATTCCGTATGTTACTACCCTATAGACATACCACCCTATAAGACCAAATAAAATCATTTTAGAAACCGGATCAAGCCATTCCTCCACCAAAACATACTGCGCGTCTAGAACTAGACCCAAAATTGTAAGAATGGAAACCCAGACGAGAGAACCTATCGTTGTAAGCAAAAGAAACGTATACACCGGCATACGCGCGACTCCCGCCGGAACCGAAATTATTGTGCGAATACCCGGCAGTAATCTGCCCAATAGAACAGCTAACCATCCCTTTCGATCAAACCACCATTGCGCGTCGTCGATCTCTTTTTGAGTGAGCGTAAGCCAGCGCTCAAATTTTAGAGCAAAAGCCCTCACTCGCCTTTCACCAAACCAACGAGCCGCGATGTACCACAAAAAAGTCCCTAGAACGGACCCAAGAGTTCCCGCAATAACAACACCAATAACCGACATCTCGCCTCGCGCGGCAACAAAACCAGCAAAGGGCATTATCAACTCAGAAGGTATCGGAGGGAAGATGTTCTCAACCAGCATCAAAAGAGCTATGCCCAGATAGCTCCCCTCAGATATGGTCTCTGTTATAAAATCAACCATTTAGGATATTGTACCGCACTCACCAATAACTGCTTAATCGACTATTGTCGAATAAGCTTACTCAACAAACGTTAGAGCTTTTCCTTTCTTGTCTGCTCGGCCGGTTCTACCGATCCGATGAATATAATCTTCATCTGTGGCCGGCAAGTCAAAGTTTATAACGTGACTTATATTCGAAATATCCAGACCACGCGCCGCTACGTCAGTGGCTATCAAGACCTGAAGTTGATTTTCCTTAAACAAACCGAGCGCTCTTTGTCTTTGAAATTGACTTTTGTCTCCGTGAATACTGCCGGCCTTTATTCCCTTTTTCAACAGGGCGTTTGAAAGATTTTCCACTCCTCGCTTGGTCCTACCAAAAACGAGCACCTTTTCAAAACCAGGTTCATTCAAAAGTTCACAAAGTACGTTGACCTTTCCAACCTTTTGATCGATTTTTATGACATCCTGCTCCACGTTTTTTGCTGTTTCACCAGTTTTTACAGAAACTCTCACCGGCTTGTTCAAAAACTCATCAACCAATGATTCTATTTCTTTTGAAAAAGTAGCCGAGAAGAACATAGTATGACGCTCCGTTGGCATATGATTTAGAATAAATCTCATGTCTTCTATGAATCCCATATCAAGCATCCTATCTGCTTCGTCTAGAACAACAGAGTTATATTTTGAGACGTCAAGGATATCTTGATCCATCAGGTCTTCGATCCGTCCTGGAGTCCCGATAACGAACTTCGTGTAAGGTCGCTCGATCGCCCTTATCTGTCTTTCAATAGGAGCTCCGCCGACACAACATACCCCGAACACACTGGTCTTTTTAGTAAGTTCAATAAGTTCATCGTGAATTTGAATAGCCAGCTCGCGAGTAGGTGTAATGATCAGAATATTTTCGCTTGGATCCTTTAGAACCTTATCGATCAGAGGTATCAGGAAAGCAGCGGTTTTGCCGGTACCGGTATTTGCTATACCAACTACATCAAGGCCATCAAGAAGATGGGGAATGATCTTGTCTTGAATCGGAGTCGGGGTCTCGAAGCCCTTGTCTATTATATTTTTCTTAATTCGCTCATCTACCTCAAAATCATTAAATGAAGAATGCTCAGGTATCTCTTCCTGTTTTTCTTCTACGACTTCAGGTTTATTTATAAACTTATTTACGTCCATCTTTTGCACTTTCTTTCTCTGCTGGTGTGATCTAGAAGAACGTTTATTTTTGTGTTGTGACTTGTTTTTATACATATAAAACTACTACTTTTAAGAAAGTTTCCATAAACAAAATATAATGACTTTAACTAAAACCTTTACTCAATGTATTCTGAATATAAACGACTAGGTTTTGTTTTATTGAATAAAATAAATAGAATTTAATAGCTTAGCCCACAACAAAAACTAGTAGATTTTGAACTTACTCAACTAGTATGCGTTAAAATGATCGTTTGTCAACAAATATTATAGAAAACCCAATACGCTTACTCATACCTCAATGCTTCAATTGGGCTTTTCTCCGCCGCCTGTGTTGCCGGATAAATTCCAAACAAAAGACCCACTCCGGCAGAAACAAGAATACCAATTATTGCTCCCATAATAGGGAAGCTGAACGACCATCCAGATACGACAGTGCTTGCCAATATCACGGATACTCCGTAGGCAAGCAGACCTCCTATAACCACGCCGAGTATGCCACCTACTCCGGTTAAGATCACCGCCTCATAAAGGAACTGCCTGCGAATATCTTTCTTTGTGGCTCCCAGTGCTTTACGTAGACCTATTTCACGTGTTCTTTCCGTAACAGAGACCAACATAATATTCATGATTCCAACTCCACCAACTACTAATGAAATAGCCACGACTGCTGAGAGAAACGCCGTAAGGATCGCCACAATGGTTGAAACTTGATCAAGTAAAGCTTGTTGTGTTCGGACCACAAAATCTTTCTCTTCACCTGCTTCTATGTTATGAGTTTCTCGTAATGTAGCCTCCAGATCATATACCAGTTTATCGACATTTTCCGGACTATCAGCCTTGACTACTATTTCGTTAAAGTGATCCTGACCCAAAAGATAAATTTGCGCTGTTGTCCAAGGAATTACAGCCATTTCGTTAAAATTGAAAAACCCTACCTGTCCAACGTCTGGGAAAACTCCCACTATGCGAAAATTCTGATTTTTGATCTTTACATTTTCCCCTACAGCGGCATTCGGACCAAATAACTCTTCTTTGACGGTGGATCCGATCACAGCAACTCTTCTATTTGATTCAATATCGCTGTCGTTAAAAGGTATTCCTGATTCCGGATATACGTCAAAAGTATTAACAAAAAACTCCGCCGCAGCTCCAATTATCATCGGGCGATAGGTATTGCCGCCACGACTAATAGAGCCAGGAACACTTAAAACAGGCATGGAATCGACCAAATTAGGCACTCTTCGCTTGTCTCGAATCGCCTCCAGGTCCTTTTCTGTTATCGACTCTAAAAGAAAGCCGCTAAAATCATCGCCGGTGCCCGGTTGTATTACCGCCGTTTCGGCCCCCAACGAACTTATTTCTCCCACTATCAAATTCTCGGCGCCTCTACCTAAAGCCATAACGATAATAATAGCCGCCACACCGATAACTATTCCCAAGATAGTCAAAAGAGATCTTGTAGTATGAATCCAGAGTGCTGCAAATGCTGTCTCTATTGTATGTTTGATATTCATCTCTATTTCTTAAAGTTCTCTTTTGCTATACGCCGTTCACTGACAAATGAATCGCTCTCTATCTTTCCATCTTTCAGATATATGATCCTTTCGGCGTGCTCAGCCGTATATGTTTCGTGGGTTATAAGCACGATAGTATGACCCAGATCATCGTGCAGAGCTTGCAAAGTTTCCATAACCGCCCTTCCTGAGACAGAATCCAAGTTACCGGTGGGCTCATCGGCAAAGATCACATTGGGATTGTTTACTAACGCTCGAGCTATCGCCACGCGCTGTTTTTCACCTCCGGAAAGCTTGTATGTCTCATAGTCTAATCGATGTGAAAGTCCAACAATTTGCACCACTTCTTCTACACGCTCTCGCCACTCTTCTTCCGGACGCTTTGAGTACATAAGCGGCAGGCGTACATTTTCAAAGACTGTTTGCCTGGGCAATAGATTAAAAGTTTGAAAAACAAACCCCATTTCTTCGTTGCGAATATTAGCCACTTCATCTTCGGTAAATTCGTGGTAGCTCTTTTCGTTAAATCTATATTCTCCCTCGGTTAGATTTTCTAGAAAACCCAAAATATGCAAAAGGGTGGATTTCCCCGATCCCGACGGTCCCATTACTGAGACAAATTCGCCTTCTTCAATAACGAAAGAAAGGCCGTGGAGAACTTTGGTCTCGACCTCGCTGCTTTTATACGACTTTCTGAGATTGTCTACCTCGAATAGAGCCATAATGTATATTCTTCTTACTCTTCTCTCTCGATTTCTTCCACTCTCGAGCGAAGATTTTCCTCCAAAAACGTAACCACTTCCTCAGAGCCGGAAAGCCCACTTTTTATCTCGACCATCCCATCTGATCCACGCAATCCTGTTTCTACTGATAGTAATTTGATATTTTCTATACTCTTAGGACTTCCGCTCTCTATGACTCGCACAAAAGTTTCTCCATCTCTCGATATAACTGCGCGCGCTGGTACAGCAAAAACACCTTCCCGTCGTTCCGTAAATATCTCTACGTCTGCCGAAAGCCCGGGTTTAATATTTACTTCAGAATCTAAAATTTCTAATTCTACTTCAACCACTGTAACCCCCTCGACGTTTTTAGCTGTCGGCGCAACCGAGAAAACTTTTGCTGGAACCGCAACACCGTCATAAGCGTCGAAAGTAATCTCCGCTTCATCTCCAACCTCAACAAACGCAATATCTGCCTCAGGGACGTTAACAGTAATTATGTTTCTTCCTTCTGAAAAAAGCGTGGCAACCCTAGAGCCGGGGGAAACTACTTCACCAACTGAGACAGAGATATCTTCGATCACGCCACTAAACGGAGCAGTTAAGTCCGCGTCTGTTAGACTTTTTTCCGCGCGCTGTAGTGCTGCTCTCGCCTGAGCTAGAGATGCCTCACTTGAGCTCAGCTCCGCTTCAGTTGCCTTAGCGAGAGTTTTTTCTTGTTGCGCCAACGCTTCCTCTAATTGCGCCTCTGCCGTTCTTAGAGAAGCTTCTGCCTGCTCAACGGTCTTTTCTCTTGTTAAGACCGCCGAATTATAAGCATTTTTCTTTTGCTGGTAAGTATTTGATCTGGTGTTGGGTACCGGAACTGTCCATTCTATTCCAAAAGTGTATACAAAATCTTCCGGAAACTCTATATATAAACCGTCTTGCCCCAGAGGCACCGGACGAGTTGAAGAAACCGGCGCAGTTCCATTTTCTAGTCCGGAATAACGAAACGAATAACCGCTTTGTGTTCCAGACTGATAAAGTTCAATGGTATAGCTCCCCGACTCTTCGCCGGAATACGTTCCGGAAATGGTTGGCGGAGTATGTGAGTCATCCCCAGACTCTTTACCTCCACTTGTAAGGTATGCCTGAAGGTCATTAGAGAGGAAATTTTCCCTTGCTGCCTTGACTAATTGATCTTGATTTTCAAGCGTATTATCTAGGCTCTCTTCAGCATTATCTACAGCAGTTTGAGCTGAACTTACCTGCGCTCGAGTCGTCTCGGCATCTACCTCTCGCGCTCCACTTTTTGTTTCAGCTAGAGCGTCTTGTGCCGCCCTCACTTGAGCACTAGCCGACGAAACCTCACTCTTTTCTACTGAACTTTCAAAAGACATCAGGAGATCTCCAACCTCCACAGCAGAGCCTTCTCTAACTTGGATATCAAAAATACGACCGCTGGAGGCAAAGCTCAAATTGACCTCTTGGGCCGGCTCGACTACGCCGGTCTCGGTTATTACTTGCTCAACATTAGTCCTCTCTAGTCCACGAGTTTCTATACCGGTATTTTGGTTTCGGCCGGTATTCATTAGGAGAAATATAACAACACCCAAAATCAAAAGGCCGGGAATTAAATACTTTGGCTTCCTGAAAGTTTTAAGCTTTTTCATTTTCGTACTTATGCAAATGCAACCCCTTGATAATAGCAGTTTTTTATCTCTAGTACATTACCTTGCGTATTCAAATCCAAAAGTAATTTATAAAATGAGACAAGATCAATACCGCGTAAAAAGAAGCGAGAACCACTCCTTCTTTTCTCGAAATATCGTTTTTACTTCTGGAGAATAGATAAAAGAGTATGAGCCCTACCACCATAAGGACCGAGGTGAATGACAGACCATTACCCGCAAAAATAGCGAACGTACCAGTAAATAGAGCGAGAAAACTGAAAATAACAGTATTCGCCACGGCAGAACCGAGATAATTACCCAAGGCAACGTTTGCGTTGCCTTTCTTAACGGCTCTTACGGCAATTATTAATTCCGGCACGTTGGTACTAATAGACAAAAGTAATAGCCCAATAATAGAACTAGGAATACTTAAGAGCTCTGAGAAATAAACTGTCTCGTCAACCAACACGCTTCCGGCTAAGAAAATAACGATCCCTCCAAAAACGATCCTAGCAAAATCATATTTGGTAGCTTTCTCTTCCGAATGCAACTCCTCTTCCACGTCCTCTACTATCTCAGTAGCGGATTCTGGTTTTTTCTGCCACCACCATCTTCGGTGTGGCTTTTGCAGTAAAACGATCAGCATCAAATAAACCAGTAGGCCAACCACGCCTTCGATCACTTGGACCTGCCCGTCCAATATGAACAACACAGGGAGCACTACTACCAAAAGCGCTGCAGCCAATTGCTTCATACTTAACGCGTTCTCCAAGCGAATTCCGCGGCCTACTATTGCCAAGACCGGAATAATGAATAAGAGAATCACAAAAGAAGATCCGATCGTATTGCCCGCGGCTATTTGCGGAGTGCCGTTAATAACAGAGTTGATCATTATTGACAACTCCCCGATTGAAGTTAAGAATCCCAAAACAAAAAACGCAACAGTAAAACTGTTACGCTTTAGTTTCCTAGCTACCGTATTAGTGGCGTCGATTAGCAATCCGGCAAAAAACCAGAGAAAAACCGCGGACGACAAGAAAAGTACAAGATGAAATATAATTTCCATAGAATGGGCAATCTATTCAGAGCAATTGAAAATTCAGTCACTCTAAATCTTTTTATTGTCTTATTGTAGCTTATCTTTGACTCCTCTCCAAGATACGATACCTATAGCGCCTATAGCGGTAATGAAGAGTAGGAATTGAGCAACCCATCCAACGATAGGTATAAAGGTAAGCAAGAAGTAGGCGATAACACCAATAGTTATACTCTGCCACGAGATACTGCCGGTATCTTCCTTAGCGGTCCATTTTAGGATCAAACTACCGAATACAATTGCCGCTGTAAACCAACCAGCGATCAAAAATGAAACGTAAGAAAGGATCACCATAATTCCTACTGGTATTCCGATAAACGTTGCCACTAGAATAATAAACGCGACCGGAATGAGTACGAGTAGCGCGAAACCGAGCAGGGTATGCTTCCACCAAGTTTGCGATAGAGATCGTTCAACAACTCTTGAGGAAAATCTTCTGAGAACCAATCCCAAGAGAAGCGCTCCCGCGAGTAAGCTCAAAAATCTAAAAATAAGTCCAGTCGTTTTGGTGTTTATGCCAGCAAAGGCGAATTCGCCATCTCTGTAAACTTCTCTAAGATCTCCAGAACTTACTTCACCATCAATTTGAGCTTCTGAAGAGATGTTAGCTTCGGTTCCAGAGCGGTGGATCACATCTCCCGATATAACAGCACCAGAGCCGATCTCTATCTTGCCGCCTTGTATGTCAACGTCACCCCCGACAGGTCCGTTGATCACAACACTACCGCCGTCTATATATACATCTCCATTAACCTCTCCGTTAAGCGTAATATCGCCACCAAAGGCAACAACGCCGCCATTGACCGTAGAATCAGGAAGCAAAATGACCGAACCAGCCAGCGCTAAAATATCATCATCGACTGAACCGCTAACAGTTACAGAACCACCGGCCGTTTGCATACTGCCACCTATGTCTCCAGAAACATTGATCTGACCACCGAGAATTGTTAGGTCATCGAGCACTTCTCCCGCGACGAGCAGTTGACCTCCTGCCGCAACCAGAGAACCCTCAACAGCTCCGAGCATCGAGAAGTCTCCCGCGCCCACATAAAGATTCTCTGTAACGACTTCATCAGAGGATACTGAAACCCCTTCGCCGCCGCGAACCTCCAGGGCCTCTGCCGCTGTCGGTATGAAAAGCACTCCCAGTAAAACTACCAAACTTATTCGCTTAAATATCGCTTTCATCATTTACTTTTTACTATTAGATAATCTATTCAGTTACTAAATTATAATAGAATTTAGATCGTGTCAATGAGAGATACTTAATTAGTTTTACCTTATTGGAGAGAAAAATTTGATCAAATTTTCAATATGTTCATCTAGTTCTACTCCGAGTTTTTCCGCCCCTAGATAGATCGTCTCCCTTTCTATTTTGGCGGCAAAATCTTTCTCTTTTAGTCTCTTTTTTATAGATTTCACCTTCATATCACTATACGGAACAGGATTGATCTTTTGGTAGGCATAAAATATTCCGCTGATCTCATCGCAAGCCATGAGTGCGGCCGCCAATTTCGTCTCAGGAATCACAGAATAGCCATTGTATCCATAAGCATGAGCTTCCACCGCTTGTATCAACTCTTCGGGATAACCCCATTCCTTGAACCACTCTAATGACCTTCCCGGGTGCTCATCTGGATATTCTTCAAAGTCCAGATCATGCAAAAGACCCGTGATGTACCAAAGATCTTTGTCCTCATCAAAAAGATCGGCGTACCCCTCCATAGCCAGAGCTACCATATTTGAGTGGTGACGCTGGTATTCATTTTGTACGTGTTCGTTTAGGATCTCTTGCGCTTCTTCTCTAGTTGGCAAATTCATAAAAACTACTATAACAAACTATCTCATTTGTTGCTAAGAAGATAAACGCGTATGCATAGAAGTGAAAGTCACAATAAACACAATAAGTTCTCATACGCGTTTTGCTTGTGTTAATATATCCGTAACGTGAGTATTGCAGAAGAGACACAAAAAGAAGCGGTCAAATTGCTCAGAGAAATTTCCACCGCAAAAGGCTTCGTCGCAACAACAGAGGAACACGATAACTATTACAGAGTCTGGGGTCGCGATGGAGTAATTTGCGCGCTAGGGGCACTGATGTCCGAGGAGGAAGATCTGATAGATACGTCGAAAAAGACCCTGGAGACGTTGAGCGAATTTCAAGACCACACCGGACGCATTGTGAGCAACGTTTCGTTGAATGGAGAAAAGATAAGTTACGGGACAACCGTGGGAAGGGTTGACGCGACTCTTTGGTACGTCATCGGAATGATGCGCTTCACAGAAGCTACCGGCGACAACTACTTTTTTGATACTTATAAAGAAAACATAGAAAAAGCCCTATTTTATCTCGAATGCCTCGAGCTCAACGGACGAGGTCTGATATATGTTCCCCAAGGGGGCGACTGGGCAGATGAATACCTACATGAAGGTTATGTCCTGTTCGATCAACTGCTATACCTGATCGCCTTGACTTTATTTGCAAAACGCACAGGCGATGAGTATTACACCGAAAAGGCAAGTAAGTTAAGGGAGATCATAAAGGTGAACTACACACCCACTGAGGAGAACAAAGACAGTGATATGGTCTATCATAAAAGTCTCTACCAAAAAATGGTGGAGTCGTATGTGCCCCCACTTCCGATCGCTAGCTTCAACCCGCACCGAACTTATCACCATAAAGATGTCTTTGCGGTCAGCTTGTTTATGATGTTGGAGTTAGCTGATAAGGAGGCCTGTCGAGATATAATAGACAGCATCGGAGTGGAATTCGTGAATAGTGATTTCCCTATTGTTCCCGCTTTTTATCCGGTGATCCACGAAGACGAACCCGACTGGAAGAAACTTGAAGCCAATTACTTGTTCCACTTTAAAAACAAACCGTTTGAATTCCACAACGGCGGACGCTGGCCGATGGTACACGGCTTCTATATTGCCGGCGGAAACCATGATCTACACTCGGAGGTGGAAAGGTTTGCGCAAATTCTCGCTCGTGATAACTTTAGATTTCCGGAGTTTTATCACGGCAGAGATTGCACGTCTATGGGAGTCTCACGCTTAGGAATGAGCGCGGCCGGATACTTGATCGCCTATCATTCGGCAATTGAAAATAAGAAACCATTTGGACGGATTATATGATAATCGCATGCGACCTAGACAGAACACTTATACCGAACGGATTCGAGGACAACAACTCTTCGCTTGAGAGATTTTATGAATTCGTCAAAGACTTTGACCACACCCTGGTTTATGCCACGGGGAGAAACTTAGAGATGGTAAGAAGTGCTTACGAAGAATTTGGATTGAAAGTGCCCGACTATCTTCTCGCCTCGGTTGGAACGATGGTTTATAAACGCGAAGGAGACAAACTTTCGCTTGACCCGAACTGGATAGACTACGTATATACAAAACACCCCGAATGGGATAGAGAAGAGATATCGCTGAAGCTCGACGCGATCGAAGAATTAGAATACCAGGAAGAAGAGGTGCAGAATGAATTTAAGATCAGCTTCTACGTTAAAACCGAGGAAGATAAGGAAGAAATAGAAAAAGCGGTTCACCAGATGCTCGAAGGCAGAGAAGGAATTGAAATAGTGTATAGCGTTGATCCTCATAAAAAGATAGGGCTTCTCGACATACTGCCAACAACCGCGACCAAGCTGGGGGCGCTTGAATATATCAGGGTTACTCTAGAAAAAGAGAAAGAGGATGTGATATACGCCGGCGATAGCGGTAATGACATATTACCTCTCACCTACGGATACAAAGGAATACTTGTCAAAAACGCTCCGGATGAAGTCAAAGAAGAAGTTTTGAATATCGCTAAAGCAGCGCAGATCTCAGAGTTGGTTTACGTCGCGTCCGGTCAGTACGACGAAGACGGCAACTATGCTTCAGGCGTAATAGAAGGGATCAAGCACTTTAAAGAGGCAAAGGATTAACATTGATCAAGCGGCGCCAATTCCCAAAGAATCACGTGCTTTTTTCAGCGTACTCTTCTTCGCCGTCGGTTGTTTTTTCGGCAACACCTTCTTGCGGCGCGATATCACGACCCAAAGCTGTAGCTACTATCGGAGCCACCGTTGCCGTGACTATACTCAGAGCTATGATCGCGGCTAAAAGGCTTTGATCTAAAAGACCTTCACCGAATCCCAAGAACGCTACCGCCAGTGAAGTAGAAAGCTGAGGCATTGACGCTACTCCCAGAAACACCCCTTCTCTATTGCTAAATTCTCCCAAACGCCCAGCTAGCCAACCACTGAAAGTCTTAGAAGCAATCAATCCGACTACTATGCTGACAGTAAGAAACAATGCCCCAAACCCTTCACCAAACACAGAAAGATCTGTTTGCGCGCCGATCACTACAAAGAATACCGGCACCAGAAAACCATAACTGATCGCATGCAGCTTTGCTTTGATAAGACTGTTTTTGACTGTTCCAGAAAGAACTAAGCCCGCAAAGAAGGCCGCGATTATGGAGTGCAGTCCCACAACCTCAAAAAGAACCACAAAACCAATGAGCACGAGTACGATAAAACGAAGTTCTTTTTCAAACAGGTCCTGCTCTACCGGCTGGCGCACCGAAAAAGCAAGCCAGCGAACCTTGGGAATAAGCCAACCAATAAAGGCGATCAATACAACAAGACCTCCGTACATCAAGAGGGTTATGGGAGAGAAAGAGGTTGTCACCGACTGCAAATATATTGAAAGAAGCACCAAACTCAGAGCATCTACCGTCACGGCTGATCCCACGAGAACTCTCCCTATATCGGTACCTATGATCTTTTGCGACTGCAGTTGGGGTATTAAAAGCGCGATAGCCGAGGACATAAAAATAATTCCCATGAGGACCGCCGTTTCCATCTCGTAGCCAAATGCAAGCGTTATAGCTATACCCGTCAGAGCCGGCACAGCACCGATAAGGAGACTGGTAAGAACAAGGCGTTTTTTCATTCCCTTTGTGCTGGTGAGGCGCGACTCAAGTCCGGCCATGAACATAAGAAAGACAAGCCCAATAGTAGCCAAGAACTCTATGGTTTGATCCGGCTCAAACATATCGAGTCCGCTAGGACCCAATATAATTCCACCTATGATGAGAGACACTACCCAGGGTATCTTCATCCTTGTGAATATCTGCGAGAAAATAACTGCCACCAAAAGTATTAAAAAGAAAGAAGAAAAAGGGGACATAAATCAATTGTACCGTTTTGCTGTCGTACGTACAAAGTTCTGAAAATGTGTACAGCTATTCACAAGTTGCAAGTTGCTTTTGGTCTTATTTTTGCTGTACAGTGTCAGGTATGTTAGAGGTAGTATCTTTTGGGCTAACAGTCACCGGCGAGATAATCATCGCGCTTGTTGTACTGTCGGTCCATATGCATATAGCCAAAGAAAGGAAGATAGATCGCTACGTCCTCAGGTATATGAAACACGAACGAATGTTCGTTTACTTTGGGATTTTCTGTTTACTGGCCGGCTTTACTCTACAAGTATATATCAATCTATTTACCTAATAGGCTAATAGGCTAAATAATAATAGCGCAAAAATAAATGCTTCAATCTATAGATTGAAGCATTTAAATTGATCTTTCTGTTTAGTTTTTGCTTAAAAAAGCTTACTCACTATCGTCTTCAGTGTCTTCCCTTCTGTTGACCGGCGCACCTTCTTCCTCTACCGAGATCGAAATAAGACCGTCATGAGCAGCCCTTATTCCTGAGACCAATTCAGACAATGATCCTTGATCGCCCTTTCGAGAAAGGAAGCCATACCAAGGATAGTCTATCTCAACTTCTCCTCCGGACTCCGCTCGCGCGGTTACTTCCGTGTTTGTAGGGATGAAACCAAACAGGTGAATTCTCGTTTTATAACGCACTTCTGTTTGTTCATCATCTGTAGTTATGTCTACTACATTCTCGTCACTGAGAGCGGCGCTCGCTACCTGAACACCAAAATCATTGGCATCGGTAATTTCGTCTATCTCTTGAAGACGTGCACGTACTTCCGCCTTGGCCTCTTCGCTAGCTCCGCGCATCTCTTCACCGGAAGCCCTGACACTCAAAACATGGTCAGCGCTTCCCGGCTCCACGTCACTGTCTGAGTCATCGCAGTCTTCTTCTGCCGGACAAATTGCACCGCTCATCTCTAAACTTTGAAAAAGTTTAGGAGTTGATTTATCAATCCCTCGCAACCGCATGATCTTTGGAGAGGCCTTATCGATCTCTTTTGTCGCTCCAGCTCTGCTCTCTACAGTAGGAACGCCATCTCCGTCATCATCGGGATCTTGCGGATCTACAATGCTTCCAGGTTTATTTGAACGGGTCGAATTGTAATCTTGAGCTTCAACTTGGGCTTCAGACGCTTCAGATCCGTCATCCAATCCATCATCGTCGCTATCCGCGTCTCGAGTGTCGGCTTCAGCGCCTTCTCCGTTTTCACTATCGCTTTGTGTAGTTTCTACCTCTCCTTCAACTGTAGTTTCTGTTTCAACCGAAGTGTCAGCGTCTTCTTCGTGTCCTTCGGCATTTACTGCGTTAAAGAATCCAAGTGCAAACACCATTACGGCGATCATTAGGAAACTATACAATTTAGTGTTATCCATATAAATGTTTAATTCTTCTAATATTTATTAATACTTTTAATATACAGCACACTTAGCCAAAATACAAAAGCGGCGGATAATGATCCGCTGCTTTTGCCTCTTAAGGTGTTTACGATAATTTTTACTCTTCTTGGCTTTCTTGTTCTCCTTGGCTTCCCTGGTCTCTTCTTCCAATCGCTGCTTCTACTATATCTTTTGGCAACTCAGCGCTAGCCAAAAGTGCATCACGCACAGTCCTACCCGCTTCATCGCCGATCTCATCAGCCGCGTTAACGGCACCGAGCACAGCGGACCTTGCGGTTTCTCCGGTATCTCCACCGATCTCTTGAGTCGCTTTAATTGCTCCTCGAACTCCATTTACCGCGGCATTACCGATATCGCCACCAACTTCTGAAGTTCCTTGTACGACACCGCGAACTGCTTCTTTTGCCGCTGTTGCAATATCTCCGCCTGCCTCTGAGACACCGCGTACCGCACCGCTCACGACATCAGATGACGCTTCTACGGCAGTAGTTCCCATTTCTGACGCACCCGTTATTGCTCCTTTTACAACACCGGACACTAATTCAATAGCCGCGCCAGTAACTTCACCTGCGTCTCTGAGCGTATCTACCACTAAGTCTTTTACGCTGCTCCTGAGCGTACCGAGTATATCAGCCGCTCCTTTGACCGTAGCCACAATAGTATTTTTTGTTTCTTCTATAATTCTATTCAACATATTTCTGTATTAGTTATATCTATTAATTCCTTGTGTTCATTATAACATGAAAAAGAATCTTAAAAATCTTCAACGTATCTATCACAAAGTGAGATGCAGTAACCAAGACCAAGATAATTATAAAAGTACCTTTTATAAAACACGGCACACCTTGCTTTGAAAAGCTGAATAATACATAATCGCGCTAGATTCGCTTGTTGGAAGGAGAAGAGAGTGGCTTACGAACGTGTCTTTATCGGCTATCCGGTAACAGAGAGTTCTGATTTCAGAAACGAGAAGATCGAGATCGTGGGGGAAAAAGACAAAAGCGTAATAACAGCCATACACTGTCACTTACTCTTCGCAGACAGGAAGAGAATGCCGGTATTCCCTTTCTTTTCTTGTTTTACGCCTCAGCTCGTGGAGATCGCTGAGCAAACCGAAGAGACCCAGAGATTTCTTGCGTCGCCTTTTAAGTTTTTTCGGGAGGAGGTGGATTTACTCTGCCTCTATGGCGAGAAGGGTATTGTGCCCATTATGCGGCATTGGATGGGAATCGCTGTAGAGCTGAAAATTCCTATTATAGCCGCATCGCCATCCACACTCTAAGGTCTACACTCAGAGATCTACATATAGTCGACAGCGTGTACATCTAAAAGTCCACCACCAGCTAACGCTTTGCGTTAGCTGGTTTTTGTTATTCCTCCAACGAAATGCGTTTGAGCGTGAGTGCGTTGATAACGACAATAACCGTTGAAAGACTCATTATGAGAGCCCCGATCTCCGGACGTAGGAAAAATCCCCACGCCGCGAACACTCCGGCTGCCGCGGGGATCGCCACCACGTTATACCCGAGCGCCCATACGAGGTTTTGGACCATCTTTACGTACACCTTCTTTGCTAGTTTTATAAGACGAACCACGTCGAGTGGATCGTTATCGGTCAGCACTACGTCTCCCGCTTCAACTGCCACGTCCGTGCCAGCGCCGATCGCAACACCCGCGTCAGCTTGAGTGAGCGCAGGAGCATCGTTTACTCCATCGCCGACCATAAGGACCGTGTGCCCCTGTTCTTGCAACTCTTTTATATGTTTGTACTTATCCTCCGGCAACACGTCGGCAAAATACGTATCAATACCCAATTCAGCCGAAACGGCTTGTGCCACTTGTTCGTTATCTCCAGTTAGCATCGCTACTTTGATACCCATATCGTGCAAACTCTCGACAGCTTTGTGCGAAGACTCCTTAACCGCGTCCGAGAGAACGACATAGCCGAGCAATGCCTCGTGGCTTGCAACATATACAAGTGTTCCGGATACGTCCTCCGGCTCTTTATAGCTTACACCCAATTCATCCAGCAAAGCCGCGTTGCCGGCAACGTATTCTTTTCCATCGATCTCGGCTTTTACACCCTTTCCGGATACGTTTTGAAAATTAGAAATTTCCGAGAGATCGATCTCTTTAGAGCGAGCGTCTCTCAAGATGGAATGGCCGGTTATGTGGGAAGAATGTTGCTCCAATGAAGCCGCTACTCTGAGTACTTCGTCGGTATTATCTGCCGCAATGTTCACCACTTTAGTTACTCCGAATTCCCCGCTCGTTAGCGTACCCGTTTTGTCGAACACCACGTAGTCCGTTTTTCGTATCATCTCTATTTGAGACATATCTTTGATAAAGAAACCGTTTTTGACCGCAAGCGATGTAGTGATAGTGGTAACCGTTGGAATAGCGAGCCCAAGCGCGTGCGGACAAGCGATCACAAGTACCGTGATAGCGAGCGTTATCGCGAAGGCAAACGGCTCGCCGATCACAAACGTCCAGACGAGAAGCGTGAGGAGAGCCGTCGTAGCGGCGACGAACGTCAGCACCGCCGATGCCTTGTCTGCCATCCTTTGCGAACGTGGTTTGGTTTTGCCCGCTTGTTCTATAAGTTTCTGTATCTGCCCGACAGTCGAGCTCTCCCCGACCCGAGCTAGCTCGATCGTGAGCGAGCCATCAAGACAAATTGACCCGGCAACGATCTCCATTCCTTCTTTCTTTTCGACCGGCTTTGATTCTCCGGTGATGTGCGACTCGTCAACGCTAGAATTTCCTTTTGTAATAGTTCCGTCCGCGGGCACTTTCTCGCCCGGCTTCACCAACACTGTGTCTCCTTCCTCTAGCTCGGAGATATCGACATCAACTTCAGTGCCATCTGAAATTTTGTGCGCCTTTTTGGGTAAAAGTTTGGCTACTTCCTGAAGAGCGTTCCCAGCGGCTCCGCTCGATTTTGCCTCCAAATAATGACCGAAAAGAAGCACCCAGACGAGGGTTGAGATCTCGAAATAGAACTCAGCATGGAGTGAGGGAATAAAAGTCGAGGCAACGGAAAAGAGATATCCTGCTCCCACAGCAAGAGAGACAAGCGTCATCATGCCATACTGACGTGCCTTTATCTCATGCCAAGCGTGCTCAAAAAAGACGAGCGCGAAACCAAAGATCACGGTCGCGATCCCGAACTGCACCCACTTTCCGAGATCAAAGAACGTGAGATTAAGGGTTTCCGAGACCTTTGGATGTACCAAAACGAGCGGTAGCAAGAGAAAGGTGACCACCCAGAACCGTCGTAAGTACAAATTAGCGTCGCCATGACTCATAATACTATCAAGCATAAGCCAAATATATTAACTGGCAAACCTTAAATTTTAACAAGCATGCCTACGGAATTTTCGATCTGTCCTGAGCACTAGTATTTAATATTAAAAGTGTGCTATATTTGCTCTGACCGTGCTTAATGCCACACGAGAAAGTAGTCTAGTGAGTTGAGCGTACTACTAACTAAGCCGGCTTAAAAACATAATCCCTAAAAGCTATGCTAACTCGTCTTTTTACTTTTGTCGGTTTAATAGCACTAATGTTTTTTGCTGTATTTGCTGTAGATACAGCCCGCGCACAGACTGAACAAATCAATTCGCAGTCGGCCGAAGAAGCCAGCTTGCAGTTTTTCTATAGCGACACTTGTCCGCACTGCCACGCCGAACAACGTTTCTTGGACCAACTCTCCAAAGACTATCCGTCTGTAGAGATCGAGCGTTACCCTATCTCTAACGCTGACTATCACGATCTATTGCGAGAACGAGCCGAAGAAACAGGAGCTGAGCAATACCTGGGAGTGGTTCCACTGACCTTTATCGGCGATAGCTACATAGTTGGCTTTGACAACCCCAGTGGCACGGGCCAAGAGATCATCGGATTGTTGGAGCAAGAATTTGGTCTTCCTCAAAACAAAAACAGCACCGAGCGAGAGGATGGCGATAATTCTATTTCTCTACTTGGTCTGAACATTAACCTGAGTGAGCTATCTTTACCGGTTGTAGCGATAACGCTGGGTATTCTTGATGGCTTCAACGTGTGCTCACTTGGCGCCTTGATACTAATTTTGGGCTTGGTTCTAACTCTAGGCTCCCGACGAAAAATAGCTCTTTATGGCGGAGCTTTTGTACTGACTACCGCCGTTATTTACGGCCTGTTGATACTATTGTGGCACCAGCTATTCTCCTATTTAGCACCGCATATGTTCTGGCTAGAGCTCACCTTGGCCGCGATCGGCATCGCCGGAGGTGTTTATTTCATTAAAGAATACTTGCGTTTCAAACGCCACGGTGTTACCTGCGAGAGCGGACAATCACCATTGATAAACAAAACCACCAAGTGGGTCCAGGGTTTGTTCCAGAACCAGAATAGTGTCTTTACTCTGATCCTCGCGATAGTAGCGTTTGCGGCTGTGATCACAATAGTTGAATTCCCTTGCTCGGCAGGAGTGCCGGTAATGTTCGCCGGTATGCTCGCGGGCGCCGGATTATCAGCCCCGAGCTATACGGGGCTGATCGGACTATTTGTCCTGTTCTATCTCTTAGATGAGTTGATAATCTTTGCCATTGCTGTCTGGCGACTTCACATATGGCTTGCCTCCCCATCTTTTACGATTTGGGCGGCTCTGATAGAGGGCTTGGCGCTTCTCTCTATTGGTGCCTACTACGCTCTCAGCATTCTTAACTATTTCCTATAGATCTCTCTTTTTAGTTTAAGGGCACAATAGACCCCCCGATTGCCAGACTATCCTCTGAGACAATAAGATCATATCTGCTCTCACTGCCTCCCCCCCCCTACCGAATCATCCGAAAGTTTTGTTATAAAAAAAGCACGGCGTTTGCCGTGCTTGTAGGGTCAGTCCAGTCCATTAAGGAGGATCTCTTCGAGTGCGGTCGCATCGTGCACTTCAATGCTCGAGTGTTTCAAGGTAATGTACTCGTACATTTCCAGCTCATTCAACGCGCGTGTAACTGATTCGCGCGTGACTGCAATCAACTCTGCGAGCATTTGGTGTGTGATCTTCACAACAACATCGTTATCGCAAAAGTATTTGCGACAGAGAAGTGCGAGCATGCGCGCAACTCGAGTGCGCACCGATCCTCCGTGCACAACAGCTGTTGCTTCGCGCTGATTACGAGCCGCTTCTTGAGTCATCGGAAGCAATACTTCACTTGGTACATCCTCAAGTCGATACGCTTGTACTTGGGTTTGAACCAAGGTAGTCGCGTCTTCGCGATACTCATCATCTCCAAACAATCCTCCGAACGTGTCCTCCGGACCGCATACGCACGCGCACTTATCACTGAACTCATAGTTTGTACGCGCGAAAGGCTGCGTTAGTAGAACCAGTCCACTTACAACCTTGAACACTGTATCGGCTTCGTCCATCTCGCGATAAATGTGGTCACCAGGTTCATAGTTGAATAGATTAGCCGTCGCATCTTTGTGCCATCTGCTCGCGCGCGTCAAGGAATCTACCGTTCTCCCGTGCGTATTTGCTCCATTCACGACTGACTCCTTTCAAACAACAGGTTTAGTTTACTCTGCCGGAAAAATACCTATTTGTAAACAAATAGAATCGAGCACTTAGCACTTCTCGCTATTGGCGCCTACTACGCTCTCAGCATTCTTAACTACTTTCTATAGATCTCTTGTTGGTTCTTTTATAAAAAGTGAGCAACATAGTAGAGGTTGCTCGCTTTTTGTCACTGCGAAGCTTAAGACAACTTGTTGTATTTCTTACACCAAAGGATCTTTCTCTGGCTTTTCCACCGCGAGCATTGATCTACTACTCTGTTGTTACTCCGTCAAAATGTTCGTCATCCGCATCTGCTACTTCTTTTGTCTCGTGCGAAACTCCGTCGCGGTGTTCAGGTGGTGAATACACCGTGTAAAGTTTAAGATGCGTATCTGAAGATGTGTTAACTACGTTGTGCCTTGCGCCGGCGGGTACAACAATTGCAAAACCATCGCCTATCTCACGCTCTTCTCCATTAAGTATAGCTTTACCTTCGCCAGCTTCACATCGAATAAACTGATCGAGCTCATCATGCACCTCTTCCCCTATCTCGCCACCAGGAGCGATACTCATAAGCACCAGTTGGCTATTGGGAGCCGTATAGAGAACTTTTCGGAACATATCATTCTCTAGCGTGTCCTTTTCTATATTTGTTATGTATCCTTTCATATACATACATTATACACTATTAATACAAAACATTGTCTTCGTTTCGTGCTCCGACAAAAGAAAAATATCCGGAAAATACCGGATATTTTTCTTTTGTCGCGTGGCTATATAAACCATACTCACGACGTGTAACTAGTTTCCAAATGAATCCTGCTGTTGCTCGCCACCTGAGGACTTCATAGCTGTGTAGATAAGCCACAAAGCGGAAAGTCCGACAAGTACGTACACAACACGAGCTAGAGCTGTCATATCACCGAAAAGTGTAGCTACAAGGTCAAAGTCAAACGCACCGACTAGACCCCAGTTCACACCTCCGACGATCGCCAAAACGAGCGCGACCCAATCGATTGTTGATAGTTTCATATAAAATCATTTTTATTCTTATAAAGTACACACACCGACCGTACGTATTATACCACTCGCTCACCGTACTTAATAGATCAATCGATCTACTTATACACACCTGCTTTTCTAGAGACAAAAATTGCTCACTAATTTTAATCTAGCTCCATAAAGCACTCGCACGGCTTGTCTCGCAATAAAGCCCTTTGCTCATCTAAGGTATTTATATAAACAGATTGCTCGCTCTTGCCTTTTGCAAGTTTTTCGTCCAAGGGTGACCAGTGATTATATCCGCGCCGCTCCATTTCTTTGACGAGTGCATCGTGTCGCTCGTACAAAGCGCGCGTTTTACCTACCCAGCGCTTGGTTTCCGGATGCTTTGAATACCCGCCCTTACCTCCGTGCTTTGTGAGAACATTCCACAAACCATGAAGCTCTCTGTGCTCTCCGAGCAGATGTTTTCGACACAAGTGCTTAGTATCAATATCCCAAATCCTCATAGTAATCTAGTGAAAGATCATTAAACACCAAAACTCTCAATAGTCAACTTATTTTGAATCAGTATTTTGTAGTAACTTAAGTATCTCTTCTCGTATGACCTCTGGACTACTAAAGATCTGTCCTGACTCAGTGAATGTAGCGAGGGGGCTCGGGATGATCCTTGGGTCCTCTCCATCGGAAGTCTTTAGCTCAACCTTTCTTTCAAGCGAATACCGCAAGAAAACGTCCTCCGGTATCGGGACATTGTTGTGCAAGATATAGTCCGCTTTCTTCCCCACTCTGCCCTCGATCCTTTTTATAAAATCTTCTGCCGTATAGTCGTCCGTCTCTCCTTGCTTAGTCATAATATTCAAAATAATGACAATTTTTGCCGAAGAGCTCGCGATGGCCTCCTTCATCCCCAAAGGTAGCAAGGTAGGAAGTGTGCTTGAATACAGATTCCCAGGGGAAACGATCAACCAATCAGCCTCTTTGATCGCATTTGCCGCCACGTCTGAAACTCGAACCTCAGGCTTGAGATAAATATCAGAGATCGAATGAAAGTTAGGATTCCAAAGCGGATTCTTGGCAATAGTATCTATATTGGTCTCTCCTGTTACCGTGTTGCCTGTGGTTAACCTCGCGCACAGCTCGGTATTTTCGGTAGTCACCGGAAGTACGCGATGAACACCCAAATCACACACCTTCCAAATCTCCTCGAGAGCCGTATATGTATCACTCACTTTCTCGAGGGCGTGAAAAAGCAAGTTTTTTACAGAATGAGTATGTAGAGGACCGCTTTCATAACGATAAGAAAGCCCGTCTACGAGAACCTCATCGTCACAAAGCGCGAGTATGCATCTTGTCAGATCCCCGGTGTATCCACTACCGTCGTATTCTTCCCGCAAAACACCGGTCGAACCGCCCGAATCAGTACTGGGACAAATCCCGGTAATTTGAATATCAGGGATTTCCTTGATCGCTTCAAGAACCTTAGAGTGCCCTCCACCGCCGCCAATAGTAACCACCTTTTTCATTAACTGGATTATAACCCAACCGCCCGTTTTGACGTAATAAAAAATAGTCAACGTGGCAGGTTGACCTCTTTACGTCAGATCAGAAATAGTTCGAGTTAAGGCTCAACTGAAACTGAAAAGTTGCCAACTTGGGGGGCGGCCGCTTTATTTAATGACTCGGTCTACTATCCAGCTTTTCTGAATGCTTCCTTCAAGAAAGACGTAGTGACAGTTGATAGCTCACCCCTGTCTCTGTGTGATCGGGCTGTAATCAAAGCGACGAGATAAAGAGCATATTCATGAATTGCTGAAAAGTCCTCGTCTGCTTCATTACGAATAATATTCGCGCTTTCGGGGTACAGCTTTTTAATAATTGTGAGATAGGAATCGCATACCGCCTAAGTACGACCCAGTTTTTTAGCCGCTGTTTCGTAGCTAGTCCTGACCTTTCGACCTGTTGGAGAAAGTTCTTTCCTGCCCTTTTTAGGAGTTTGTTTTGTATTTTCTTGAAATTTTGCTTTTCTCGCCATATAGCCTCATTATACTCTCGACGCAAAGCCGCTCAAACTACTGGTTAAACACTAAAGCCTACTCGGTTTTAGCATTTAGACAGACTTCCTAGGCCTCTTTATACACCACCAACTGGCCGGCTTTACTCACTTGCTCAATTCCTCACCTTGTTCCATCTCTTCCAAATGTATGCAAAATTCCGACTTTTGCATAATTTTCTTATACCCCTCTATTTTTTGTTCGCCCGAAGAAATGAGCGGAACTCTTTTGCACTGACCCCTATGAGACGGAGGTTGTTTTGTACAACAAATGGCGGCAATTCCTTGTAGCGCGGGATTACCACAGGTCTGCTAAGATCCTTTCGCCAATATATGCGATGATCGCCCTTTTCGCGCTTAAACCGGCATCCTTCTTTCAGAACAAACGCTTCGAGTTTTTTCCAGTGAACTGAACCGAGCTCCGGCATAGAGTTACTACAACCTAGGCAGGCATCGACACATTAACGTCAACAGACTCCTGCGATACTGCTGGTGGTTGCCAGTGTTTCTTTACTTTCCTCCACCCAAGCTCTTTGAGCGCCTGCTCTGTGGTTCCTTCCTCAGCAATCTCTTCAAAAAAGATGTCTACGAGCTCTTCAAATCGTTCTTTCGCTTTTTTCTCAGTTTTACCGACCGTAGAAATATCTAGCGCGGGTGAATACGCAACGACCTGTCTACCGTGCTTAATAAAATTCACTGTGAGTTGGAGTTTTTCCGGCTTCATATGCTAATATCTTATCAAAAATTAACCGCTTTTTGTATTTTCTGTGTGTAGATCATATTTACTTCAATTCAAACCTTGCAATATCCGCCAGATTTTTACCATCGCGAGGGTGTCGAGCTCACAGTAGGCGCGCAAATCTTCCAATACCTGCTCCTGTCTATTATCATTCTCTCCCCGTAAAATGGTTTGAGCCCACAGGCGCTGAGCAGTACCTCCGTCCGACACCTCTAATTCTTTGTAGCTTAGTTCCGGAACCAAGACAGGTAACACGGCTTTGATCGACGCGCTTCCCAGAAAATCTCTGTGCTCGAACCACTTCTTTGAAAACGGGACCATCAGATCAACCACTCGGTCATTCAGATCATGGAGAAATTCAGATTCTTCAGGCACCATGTCCGCCAACAGAGAGTTGCATGTTTTCTCAAAACTCTCATTCCAGACTACTACAGCACCAGTTGACCCGATGTCCTCTTTTAGTCGCGACACTATGGCGCTTGCGGGGTTACTAGATTCCGTGTGCAAGTAGTCGGTATGTACCACTTCCGCGTCGGGCGCATCGATCCGATGTAGAGAGTACTGAAACGGTATCTGCTGATACGGACGCATACCATCAAATGGAGGTATAACAGATCCATACGTCTCATAATCCAGAAAATAGAGCGGATATTGAAAAGACTGAAGAAAATTTCTGATCTCGTTTGCGTCTCGGCTTTCCTCTTCTTCCAACAGCTTTATGTATTGGAGCGATTTATCTCCGAGCGGATACTCTTCGGGTATATCATGAATAAATTCAATGCCGGCATCTTCCAACTGAGCTATAAGCTTCGGCCTTATCCCCGGCAAATTATAAATACTGTGCTTGTCAGTATCTGGATACAGATATCGAAATACATCCATCCATTCCTGAAAACCCCTCGAAGAAGCATAGCGCGGTGAAGGATCCGGCATGTCCGGTTGACTGATAACAGACAGAGCGTCCTCAATACCGCTCTCCGTAATTGGTATCTGTGCTTTTACCTTTTCGGTTATGTCAGTGGTTGCGGTAAGCCCCTCTACACTGATCTCTCCTTTGCGTATATATGTGTTATCTACGTGAATTACTCGAGTGTTCTTGATCTCAAGCCCGCATCTCTCAAGAACGATAGTTTGAAAAGCAAGATCCTCTACGTGTTCGGGCTTGGCTTGGGTGCTCGCTTTGATCTCATAGAGATTGTATACATTGGACTCAACATGCTCGAGAACATCGACGATGCAGGTGATATCGCCCGCCTCAAACCTACCTTGCTGAATCACAAACGCTCCCTCGCGAAGCGCCTCCATGGTTTTTTGAGGCAGTAGTTTGTAGTCAGAGTAATCGTTCCACTCTAGTTTGGTAGCGTGCGGGAATAGTTGGTTCGCGTACGACTCAAAGAGATTGCCGTCATCGAATCGCGCCTGCAGATCTTCATCCACCGGCGGTAGTTTGCTTTTGTCGTGCTTTTTCAGCCAGACCCAAGCCGGATGTTTTAAATATTGTAAATAATCAGATTTTGAAAGCATAAATTAACTGGATTATAACCTAACAGTGCGATTTGACGTAATATAAAATGGTCAACCTGGCAGGTTGACCTATTTATTTATCTTTCCCACTCAAATATATCGACGATATTTTCAATCGCTGATTTAATGCGGCCGATGACGCTCTTTCGTTCCAAAATAGGAGGCGGCCCGCCTTCAATGGCGTCTGCAATCTGCCTGTTCTTCTGGAAGTCGACCGGTGTATAGATATTCACCGACAAGCTCCTCAAACTGCTCGCGTGTTATATTCTCCTTCTCTGTCATGTCTTTTAGAACATCGGAGCGCTCACTTTCCCAAAACTTCTCGAAAGCTTCTTCTACACCGTTTGCCTTATCGACCTTCGGCAAATTCTCCTCGATAAACTTTTTGATCAAATCTTTCTTCTTGCGAAGACGAACATCCCGATCAAATATTCGCAATATTTCTTCCGTCTTTCTTCTCTCGCAATTCAGTCAGATTTAATATTTTTTAATCCAGCAATTAACTGAATAATATAGTCAAAATTCACGATATCTCGAACCGTCAGCTCGAGCTCAAAATCAATCTGGTCCAAAATTGACTCAGCCTCGCCTTCACTGCTCTTGCGCTCTTCGTAAATATCTAGGTACTTGCTTTGATAGTCATAAAACTCTTGCTCACTGATCTCAAGATCATCAAACGAAAACTCCGCAAATGTCTCAAGTGATGATTTGATCCGTAACAGATCTCTAAATGTCTTCACAAACTCAGATCGTTTCTCTTCGCTATCAAGTGTGTCAATTGCCTCAACACTCGGTGTTTGTTCACAAAGCTTGTCGAGTTTCTCATCAAATTCTTTCTTTTGCTCCTCGTCACGGTTTTTTGAACACCACCTCCTTGGCATTCTCGTCACCAAAAAGGGCGAGCGCCTTGTCCGTTGCTTTCTTCAGGTTCCGGAAAGACACAATATTTCCGTGCGGCTTATCAGAATTTGAAAGCCGGTTCGTGCGCGAGTACGCCTGGATCAGTCCGTGGTATCGCAGATTCTTATCTACATACAGTGTATTCAGTCGCTCACTATCAAAGCCGGTTAAAAACATATTAACCACAAGCGTCAAATCCACCTGCTTGCTTTTTATTTTTGCGCTGAAGGTCATCGGTATACGCTAGAACCTATCGGTCGAAAAATTCGTCCCGAACTGCTCGTTGTAATCCTTGATACAGTCCTCCAGAAAATCTCGCGAGTGCTGGTTGACCACAGCACCCTCGCCACCAAACACGTCCACGTCCAGCATATCCGCGACGCTCATCCTCGTTCGCGTTGAAAGTAAAAATAGTCGCAATACTCAGATTGTCCGGTTTCTTTTCCTTAAACATCCGGTAGTACTTCTTCAATACATCGATCGACGTCGTCGCAAACAGCGCGTTAAATTTGCCGCTCTTTGTTTTACGCTTCCAGTCGCCGAGCACGTAGTCGGCAATTTTCTCCAACCGCTCCTCGCTCTCTAACACCTCTCTAGTATCCACGGCCTTAACTTCCACATCAGAGAATATGTCCGCATCCAGTACGTCCGGATCTTTTTGCTTATACTTCCCGACATACTCCACCGAAAAGCCAAGCACGTTATTATCCGCAATCGCATCGGTGATGATATACCTGTGCAAACACTCATCAAACACATCCGCCGTGGTCACACCGCCGACGTGGTTCTCGGCAAAGATCGGCGTGCCGGTAAATCCAAATAGCTGCGCCCGCTTGAAAAAGTCCTGTATCCGCGCGTTCGTCTGCCCGAACTGGCTCCGATGACACTCATCAAAGATGATCACCACCTTTTCATCCTGCAGATACTCGAACTGCTTTCTGTACGACTCACGGCTTATGGCGATATCAAGCTTCTGAATCGTGGTCACGATCAGCTTCTGGTCTTGATCTTTCAGCTGATCCACCAGCGTCTTGGTCTTGTCTGTCCCGTCCACTGATCCGGCGGAGAATGAGTTGAACTCGCGCGTCGTCTGAATATCCAAGTCCTTGCGGTCCACCACAAACAGCACCTTCTTGATCTCCGGTATGCCGCTCAATACCTGACTCGCCTTAAACGATGTCAGTGTTTTGCCGGAGCCGGTCGTGTGCCAGATGTAGCCGTTTTTGTCTGTCTCGCGCACTCGGTTTTCAATCGCCCGCACGGCGTAGTACTGATACGGCCGCAGCGCCATCGGTATCTCTGCCGCCTCAGCGAGCACGATATACTCAGCGATAAACTTCGAGATCGTACACTTCTCCAGAAACGCCTCGGTAAAATCCTCGAGCTTGGTGATTTTGTTATTTTCTTTGTCTGTCCAGTGAAATGTCTGCTCGAACGATTGCTTCGGGTTGTTCGAGAAGTATTTGGTATTCACGCCGTTCGAGATCACAAAGATCTGCACGTACTCAAACAATGTGCCGGTAAAGGAGTGCTTGTGATACCGCTGGATCTGGTTAAACGCCTCTTTGAGCTCCATTCCGCGGCGCTTGAGCTCGATCTGCACCAACGGCAAGCCGTTCACCAAAATCGTCACGTCGTAGCGATTCTCGTACCGCCCTTTCTGGGTGATCTGCTGGGCAGCTTGGTACTGGTTTTTGCACCACTGATCAGTGTTGAAAAACCGCACGAACATGTCGCTCTCATCATCTCGCTTCAGGAGAAACCGATCACGCAGTGTCTTCGCCTTCTGATACCGATCGCCTTTGTTGAGATGATTCAGTATCCGCTTAAACTCATCATCCGAGAACGTCGTTTCGTTAAACTCCTCGAGCTGAGTACGCAGGTTCACCTCGAGCGAGGATGTGTCCGGCAACGTGATCTTCGAAAACCCCAGCTGTTCAAGCTGATCTAGCAGTGTCTTTTCAAGCTGTTGCTCGGATTGGTGGGGCATATTACTTAAATTGATGTGCAATTTTTACTAAAAAATCTGTTGACTCTCGGAATTCTTGATCGTTCAAATGTAGGATTGTGTGAGTTTTCTGGATGGTGAATTGTATGTCTTATATAACTGCGGATTAGTTACTTGTTTTAAGCGTTGTGCTTTCTGTCCATTTTCTATTTCATACCAATCTCGCTTTGTTGCTTGTTTATCTTCTTTTTTTAATTCTTGAAGTAACCAATCATCAAACGTTATTCCATTGAGATGTCCGGCTTGATAGGCCTGAGACTTAATAAAACCATATAGCTCATTGTGGAATTCGACTGTATATAGGTTGTAAACATCAGTAATTAATCTCACCCCAAGTAGGACTCTTGTCTCCAAACACACCCCAGTCTTCTGTTACGTCCTTAGTCGAAATACCACTACCAGAAATCATTTTCAAACTGAATTAAACGGGCACCAGACCGTACTGGAAGTTGATACATATATGGTGAATGTGTAGAGATGATTATTTGTCCTATTTCTTTGACTCCTCAAAAAGTAACTCCGACAACTTAATCTGAGCAGATGGATGTAAAAAAACCTCTGGTTCATCTATTACTATTATTTTCTTATCGAAATAAATAGCCGCAATGATTCTAAAAAGATTTAACAACCCACTACCTAAACTCATATCAATATCAAAATATTCACCATCTGATATCTTGTAAGATATAACATCACCCGCTTTTGCATAAGACTTTTCCACCCCAATCACTAAAATCTTCAAAAACTTTTCTAAAAATATCTGTAAATTTTTGTTTAGTTTTCTTGTCTCTTCTATTTTTGCCAAAAGCTGCGATAACTTGTTATCAATGGAACTTCTATCCATATTACTATTAACTAAATAGTCCTTGTGTTCTAAAGTTCCTTCGAAATTATACTTTGCATTCCAGACTCTCTGATCTTTTATTATCTCTATTTTACTTTCAAAAAATTTCCGCTTTTGTGAACCGTAGACCTTTGTTCAGTACCTTCTATTTTATGGAGTACTGTTTTCAGAGGAAGTTGCCTCTACTAAAATATTATCTGATCTGTAATTTTCACATTCCAATCCTCTACAACAAATTTTATTTTTTCAATTAAGCCTAGAAAGTACGTCAATAAAATTAGTTTTACCAGAATTATTTTCACCTATAAGAATGTTTAAACCAACTTTATCTTGGTAGTATCAGGATAAAGCAAATTTATTCCATCACCTTCATTTAAGTTTCGAAACCTTTAAAATTTTTAATTTTTACATTCTGAATATACATATTTTTACACAAACATCTTCTGCATTAAGCCCTTTTTCCATTGCTCGGCTCGGGCGATTTGCTGTTCCTTGGATTCTATTACTTTATCCAGAGAAGTCAAAAAGTTAGCGATTTTTTGTTGTTCAGATAGGATGGCCGAGACAAGACTCATCCTTATTAATCTGACGCATATATATGATATACGGTTACACCAGTGACCAGCCGCATGATCACTTTTTTGTTTGTGAATATAGTAGCTAAGGAAGGTGTTCAATATATCATTCGATTGCACTTTAAACATCACTACCCAGTACATACCCCTTTTTCTTTTAAGGCATGGCTGTGGCTAGCCTCTAGGAGTAACATCTGATGTCGGCATGAGTGTCTGTTCCCTCTTGCTTAAAACACTGTCATCCTTTGAAATATCTGTGCTGGAAACAACTTCATCAATTAGCTCGTCGTATTCGCTAAGAAGCTCGCCATAATGGATGCATTTGTTTTCATTCTGCACAGAGATCCTTTTTTTGATATACCTTTTCCCTTTTTGAAAGACGCAGCTTCACCCAACTTTTTCTCCTCCCACTCCGGAAAATTATTTCCGTCGTCATCTTTAAAACGAATCTCTTGCGCAAAAATCTTTTGCATCATTCCTTTCTTGTACTTCTCCCACGCTGCTTTTTCTGAACGCAGATACTCGATCCATTCATCGACGGAGCTGAGGAAGTCGGCGATCTTTTGTTGTTCATAAGTGATGGAAGAATTACAGAAGCTTTTATCTTCAACACTGTCGCTTTGTGTTTGAGATAGCGGCAACTGACTCGTTGCTCCATGTGGCAATAGATTTTAGCAAACGCAATACCTTGCTGCGAGTTAAATAACTCTAATTCAGAAAAGCAGTTACAACTTGAATCCTAGAATTAAATTCGCCCAATTATCATCTATGCAAAAGTGTATATTCCTTCCATTCCAAATAGCAACCTTGCCCACTAGATTCTAAAGTGTTCCTGGTGCTACAAAAGCAATATCACCTTTAGCGATCTATCTCTAGGATTTATTTCTTCGTCCTCTTTTATGTATTCAATCTTTGTCAATACAAACTTGCCTCTACCTAAATTCCCCATTTTCATTAAAGGGTATCCTGAGTTAATATCTGTATTCAGAATAGTTACCCCCAAGCCTATATTGAACTATAAAATCCCCCAACTTCTTCTCCTCCCACTCACCCTCAAAACCCGGAAAGCGGAGTTTTGGAATATTCTGGGTTTTCTTTTGTTGGGACTTAGTAATTACTATTTCTAGCTTTTCTGGAGATCAATCTTATAAATGTTCCTGTAATATAAATATAAAACTCTGCCAACTCTTCGCTTGGCTTTGGCGGCAGAATGCCACTAACGCAGAACTAGTCCAATGCTCTTGACAGAAGAATTCATGAGCTCCCTTGACTCACGTCCAAAAACTTTTCCTCTGAGCTTCCACTTTCAACCTTCGTTAACGCTTTATCATCACTTTTGTTTGAAATTCTAAAATCATCTGAACTTGCACAGACTGATCCATTAGTAATGGCATCTTGATGGTCTGCCACTTGAATGACAGTTCTAAAGACATAAATACCGCTGCATAGGCAGGCTCGTCCAATCAAGCGTCAGAGTTTCATCCTCCGTCAGCCAACTCGTTTCAGACTGTCGATAATTGTCTTTGGTCGTTGTGATATCTATCCCGAGTCA
Source organism: Candidatus Campbellbacteria bacterium (assembly GCA_034521025.1). Classification (NCBI taxonomy): domain Bacteria; phylum Candidatus Campbelliibacteriota; species Candidatus Campbelliibacteriota bacterium. The sequence continues at coordinate 3,132 of JAXHMZ010000004.1, read as the reverse complement.
ATGTTTTTTATTTCAATCTTAAACCGATTAAAATCCTTACTCGTTATTTCGGCCAGCTCGTCAATGGCAGCATTTACCTGATTAGCTAAAGTCATTTCACCAAAAATATACTTCTGACCGTTATCCGCCAGAGGTGACTGTTCAAGATACCCTTGCAGCTCTGAATATATTGGCCTTACTTGATCCTTTTTGCTTTCGGTGTTGTTCATATTAAAACGGCTTATCTATCTCCAACTCATCGCAAAAACCTGCGATCGCATCCCGTGTTTTCTGCTCCTTTGACTGCAGTTTCTTCAGATCGTTCGCTACCGCATCAATATCAATCGGCTCTTCTTCCTCGAAGGTGTCAACATAGCGCGGGATGTTGAGGTTGAAGTCGTTCTCACGGATCTCGTCGAGGTAAGCGCAGTGTGCATACTTCTCGACATCTTTGCGTTCGTAGTATGTCTTGAAGATCTTCTCGACATTCTCGTTGGTGAGGTAGTTCTGGTTCTTGCCTTTCTCAAACTCTTTTGAGGCGTCGATGAACATAATGCAGTCATCGTCTTGCCGACATTTCTTGAAGACCATCACGATCGCCGGTATCGAGGTGCCGTAGAAGAGGTTCGCCGGCAAACCAATAACCGCATCGAGATAGTTCTGGTTCTCGATGATGTACTGGCGGATTTCCTCTTCCGCACCAGAGTGGAACAGCGCGCCGTGCGGCAGGACCACTGCCATGGTGCCGCTCTCGCTCAGGTGGTAGAGCATATGGGTGACGAACGCATAGTCGGCGACGCTCTTTGGGGCAAGACGGCCGGACTGGGAAAATCGCTCGTCGTGGGCAAGTGTGGGGTCGGTATGGCCTTTCCAATTTGCCCCAAACGGCGGATTAGCGACAATCACCTCCGCTTGCAAGTCCGGGTGTGCATCGTCAGTGAGTGTGTTGCCAAGCCGGATATCGAAGTTTGAAAAGTGAACACCGTGAAGGATCATATTCATCCGCGCGAGGTTATAGGTGGTCGGGTTGAGCTCCTGGCCGTAGTAGTCGGTAACATCGGTGTACTGGTCAAGTCGCAGGAGGAGCGAGCCGGATCCGCAGGTCGGGTCGTAGGCGCTTTTGATGCGCTTTTTGTCCGCCGTCACAATGCGCGCAAGAAGCTCTGATACTTTTTCAGGCGTATAAAACTCGCCGCCCTTCTTGCCTGAACCGGCGGCAAACTCCGCGATGAGATACTCGTAGGCATCGCCAAGCAGGTCGCTGCCGTTTATATGAAACTCGATGCCGGCGAGGTGGGTAAGGATCTCGATGACAACCTCGTTTTTGTCGTTTTCTCGTGCGCCGAGCTTGCTGGAGGTCAGATCAACGTCGTCGAACAAACCCTTAAAGTCATCTTCGCTTTCGGTACCGGCGGATGTCTGCTCGATGTTCGTGAGGATATTCTTGAGGTCTTCGAGGATGAACGTGTTCTGTCTCCTCGATTTCCTCCTCTGCCCTTTGGCTACGAGGTAAGAGAACAGCTCTGACGGGCGCAAGAAATAGCCAAGATGCCCGAGACAGGCGTCTTTGATGTGCTCGAGGTATCTTCTCGCCTTCCTCGCTTCCTTCGGTTATCTCTTTGTATGTAAAATTTTCGCTGGCAAGCAGTTTTTCATCGACGTATTTTAGGAGTCGCTCGGAGAGGTATTTATAGAAAATGAAGCCAAGAATGTAGTTCTTGTACTCGTCGGCGTTCATCTTGCCACGCAGTGCGTCCGCAACCTTCCACAGCTGTCGTTCCAGCTTTTTCTTTTCCTCTTCTGGCATACTATCCCAATCCTACCCCGTAAATAGGGCTTTCACAAGCAAAAAACCACCGCTTGGCGGTTTTGTATAGTGGTACTACTTAGTTAGATGTTGCCTTAATATCCTCCGTAGTCGTAAGTATCGTATGAGTCATAACCATAGTTGTAATCATATGAATCGTACTCATAATCGTATGAGTCGTATCCATCATAGTTGTAATCATACGTGTCATGCCCACTATAATTATAGCTATCGTATGAATCATACGAATTTATCCCAGAGTTTAAGCTATCATTCGAATCATATATACTCCTTCCTTGGTAGTAATCAGGATCAGTATTCCAAGAAGGAGAGTTCCAATCGCTATCATATGAGGGATCATTGTATGTATCGTTGTACAAATCACCGCATAGCCATAGTTATAGTACGGATTGCATTTAGTTCACTTATGTAACATAATACACATATGTACCATCACTTCGATAATAGCCATCAACATTAACGTAGGCAGAAGAAAGCAGTGGCATTGTTGCAACACCAAATATTGTTATTGATAAAATTGTTTTGTAAATCGTATTCATTGAACCGTCAATAACATTCATAGATTTTGATGTCAATGTTTTAGACCTTTTAACAGTTTATGCTCGACTACGTCACAATTACCAATTCCACCAGAGAGGATTCGATACCACCCAGAAAATGCTATTATTATCAATGACTGAACAACAATACAAACTATACGAATGCTCGGAATGCCATTTGAAATACAAACAGAAAGAGTTGGCGGAAAAATCCGAGGCGTGGTGCCAAGAACATCAAAGCTGTAACCTTGAGATCATCGATCACGCCGTGCGGGTCGTGCTTTTCGCCTGCGCGGAAAACAAAAAGCGAAGCCAAATGGCCGAGGTGATCTTAGATCGTTTTGCCACCAGAGCAATAGCAAAGAGCGCGGGCACGATGCCCGCTGCCGCGAGGTGGAGCCGCGACTGGGAGCAATTTTTAGCAGAGATGGGGCGTTGCCGTACCGCCGGAATCGCTTGCCCCTAAAGAAGTGACCGACGAAATGCTTCAAAGCGCCGAGTCATATTATTTTCTTCGGATGCCCTGCCCCCTCAATGTTTCCACCGAGAAATTTGAAGAATGGGCTATCGCCGATCCGCAAACGGATGAAGAGTTACGCGCCACGCGGGATGAGTTGGTAGAGAAGATCAAAACGCTGATTGGCGAGGAGAAAGTTTTTAATGTGAGGCACCGAGGTACAAAGCCGGTGTCGACACAAACGACTTTGAGTTAGCAGTAGGCTGAATGCCACCGAGAAGATGCTACGATCTGAACTCGTGAGCTGGCTCGTGAGGTAGCTCACGAGT
>JAXHMZ010000003.1 GCA_034521025.1 Candidatus Campbellbacteria bacterium | reverse complement strand
TGAATCGTCCTAAGGTAGCGTAATTCCTTGTCTGGTAAGTTCAGACGTGCACGAATGGCGTAACGACTGGGGAACTGTCTCGAGGACTTGCTCGGTGAAAATGCAATGGGGGTAAAGATGCCCTCTACCTGCAGCTAGACGAAAAGACCCCAGGAGCTTTACTACAACTTGATATTGGGGGCATGGTTCGACTGCGTAGCATAGGTGGGAGACTTTGAAGCGATCCTTTCGGGGATCGTGGAGTCGTCAGTGAAATACCACTCTTTCGGACTATGTCTTCTAACCAGAGCGGCAAAAACGTTCTGAAACAGTATCTGGTAGGTAGTTTTAGTGGGGCGCTATCCTCCCAAACAGTAACGGAGGAGCCTATTAAGGTCAGCTAGGCGCGAATGGAAACCGTGCTGATAGTGTAATGGCACAAGCTGGCTTGACTGCAAGAGGTACAACTCGAGCAGGTGCGAAAGCAGAGCATAGTGAACCGACGGTACGCGTTAGATGCGGCCGGAGATCATCGGATAAAAGCTACCCTGGGGATAACAGGCTGGTACCGCCCAAGAGTTCATATCGACGGCGGTGTTCGGCACCTCGATGTCGGCTCACCTTATCCTGGGGCTGGAGAAGGTCCCAAGGGTTTGGCTGTTCGCCAATTAAAAAGGTACGCGAGCTGGGTTCAGACCGTTCAGGAGTGAATTGAGAAATTAACTTCTGAACCAATCTGAACCCACCATAACGACACAAAATCGAGCTTTTCGTTTATGAAATATTGATAGATCCAACCGTCACGGCGGTCTCTGGAAGTAATTCCAGATGATTAAGCTGACTTATATCGGTAAAACTCCGCACCATTCAGTGGTGGGGGCAATACCGAGGGAATTGAGTTTAACCTCAAGCCCGTAGAGACTGAATGTCAGCTATCTCCCACCATTTTGAGTAAAATTTGGTAGGTGATAAAGCTACAGTCCGATCCCGCCAGTCAATGGCGGCGTTGATAAGTCCGAACTTATTAGCTACATTTGCGTGAGACAGGTTGGTCTCCTATCTGCTGCAGGCGTTGATTCTTGAGAAGATTTGTCCCTAGTACGAGAGGACCGGGATGAACTGACCTCTGGTGTGGGAGCTCTGCTGCCAAGTGGACTGCTCCGTAGCTATGTCAGGTATGGATAAGAGCTGAAAGCATCTAAGCTCGAAGCCAACTTCAAGATTAAGAATCGTTTGAGATCCCTAGGAGATGACTAGGTTGATAGGCTCCAGGTGCACGTGCAGTAATGCACTTAGCCGAGGAGTACTAATTCATCGATTCCTATTAGGAACTTTGAATATAACGCGTTTGTTCAATTACCTGCGAAAATCCATTGAAATTGAGTTTTCTGTTCTGGTGACTTGTCGGCGGGGTTACACCCGTTCTCATTCCGAACACGGAAGTTAAGCCCGCTTGAGGCGATGATAGTCGATAAGGCGAAAGTAGCTAGTCGCCAGAACTGAGAACTCAAAAACCGCCCTTAGAGGCGGTTTTTTATTTGCAGCTATTCCAACTGCTTCCGGCTCCACAGTTTTTAGATATGGAAAAGTATGGGCCGAGACCGTAAGCGTTGCCGTCTTTTTCCGGGTGATCATCGTCACTCAAAAATGTGGTTATTTTATATCCGTCACCTGAGTAGTTCACGGCAATATGGTATCCGGCGCAGTCAGTACATTGCATATCTCCCTCAGCACTTCCATTTATAGGATCTGTGGGCATTGTTGACATATACGTAGGTACAAGTTCTTGGGCGAGATAGCTTGAATTCCAGTTATTATCGAGAGAGCTTGTTATTTTGCCAGCTCCTGGGAACTCTCTGTTTCTTGCATAGTACATCTCAAATGCGTCAGAAATAGAGGTGACGTCCGAGATGCGTCTGGCGTCATTTGCGCTTTGCCTTGCGCCTCCTAAGTTTGCGTATACTACGGAAGCTAAAAGTCCGAGAATACCGACTACTACTAATATTTCAACTAAAGTAAAACCTTTGTGATCATTAAACATACACATATTTTATCACAATAATGTTAGAGAGATTGGATATAAATTGGTATACTGTGGAATATGGATCCATCTCCGTGGGCACAAAAGCGAAAGCTCATATACACATCCGTAGTAGTCGGAGCGCTGGTCGTGATCGGTTCGGTGCAGGCCTTTAGGATATTTTACGAAGCACCTACTTGTTTTGACGGCAGACAAAACGGTCAAGAGACAGGCGTGGACTGTGGTGGCGAGTGTCGTCGGGTTTGCGAGTTTGAAGCTGAATCTCTGACCGTAAAATGGAGCAAATATTTTGAGATATTTGACGGTGTGTATACGGCGGTAGCTTATGTAGAAAATCCAAACCGAGCGGTCGGCGCTGAATCTTTGCCTTACTCGTTTGAATTTTTTGATTCAAGCGGAGAGAAAATAGAAGAAATAGTTGGGAAAACACACGCTTTACCCAATTCCAATATACCTATATTTGTAGGCCCGATAGAGATGAGTGAGGAGCCCGATAATATGGAGTTTTCTTTTGGCGAGGAATTATATCTGGTTCACTCTGATGCTGATGAAGTTCCGATTGAAGTTGAAAACACCACTTTGATTTCTTCGGAAACAAATCCAAAATTGCGAGCACTTCTCTTTAATACTTCGGTGGCTCCTCTAGAAGACGTAAGTGCTGTCGCGCTGGTTTATGACAGTAACGAAAAAGCGATCGCCGCTTCACGGACAATCGTTCCTTATTTGCCAAGTGACGAGCGTGAAAGAATTACGTTTACTTGGCCGGAAGCGTTTAAGGTAGAGCCAAGCGTTTGCTCTCAGCCGGTATCAGCTATGCTTTCAATTGACCGTTCCGGTTCCATGAACGATGACGGAGGTAATCCGGAGCAACCCATAACTGACGCTTTGAATGCCGCGAGTACCTTTGTGGATAATTTGAGCGAAAACGATAAATCTGGCGTGGTTTCCTATGCCACCGAAAGTTCTGTTGATGTAGGTTTGACCTCAAATAGGGAGCAGGTCTCAGAGGGAGTCAGAGATATTTCAATACTGCCGAAAGATGAAACTGGGTATACCAATATAGGGGCGGGAATAAGTGACGCCAGGAGTGAGATAGTAAACGACCCCGACTTTAAAGTGGGTGAGAGAAACAGCGTGATCGTAGTTTTGACCGACGGTATCGCGAATTGGCCCCAAGATCCCGGGGGCGAAGAGTATGCTCGTAATCAATCTCAAATAGCCAAAGAAGAAGGAATAGAAATATATACCATCGGCCTCGGCAATGATGTCAACCGAGAGTTTCTATCTTCTATTGCCACCGCTCCTAACTATTATTTTGAGGCAGTGAGTGTTGAAGATCTGGAGGGGATATACGAAGAGATAGGTACGGCGGTTTGTACACTGGGACCTTCAACAATAGAGGTGGTACCGCGTTATAACAATGTTTCGCAGGATAGCTAAAAATAACTACGACTGGCTGATATTTTTTGGTGTAATACCATTAGTAGCGGCTGGACTTGTGACAATGTACTCGTTTGACGCGACGAGTTTATTTTTTACGCGCCAAATAATCTGGATCGGCGTCGCGTTTATTGTTTTTGTCTTGGTTAGTACAATTGATATGCGTTTTTTGCGAGAGACACGCTTTATAATGCTTCTTTACGGGGTAGTTGTCGCTCTCTTATTATTGCTTTTCATTCTGGGGTCTACATTTAAGGGTGCTACGAGTTGGTTTGACTTGGGTTTTCTAGCGTTTCAGCCGTCTGATCCGGCAAAATTGGTTCTTATTTTGGTTTTAGCAAAATATTTTTCCAGACGACACGTTGAAATACGCGATTTTCGTCATATTTTCATTTCCGGTTTATACGCGCTTATCATTTTTATATTGATATTTCTTCAACCGGACTTTGGATCTTCAATAATTATTCTCGCTATCTGGTTCGGTATGGTTTTGGTCTCCGGGATATCGAAAAAACATATTGCAATTTTGTTTGGGGTAGGGGCTGTCGCTTTTATAGGGCTATGGACTTTTGTGCTTGACGACTTTCAAAAAGAGAGAGTTGAATCTTTCCTTCACCCGTATGCTGATATTTCCGGTGATGGATATAACGCTTACCAATCCGCTATCGCTGTCGGTTCCGGGGAATTGACGGGTAAGGGAATCGGCTATGGTACTCAGTCACGTCTGCAATTTTTACCCGAATACGAATCGGACTTCATTTTCGCGGCATTTACTGAGGAATGGGGTTATATCGGTGCTTTGATACTGTTCTTTTTCTTTGGGGTTGTTATTTGGCGAATTTTTGTTAACGCAAAGGAGGGGGCGACTAATTTTGAAACGTTTTTTGCCGTAGGTTTGGCTACGATGTTCATTGCGCACTTTACTGTCCACGTAGGAACGAATATCGGAATGCTTCCTGTTACGGGATTGACTATGCCATTTATGAGTTATGGCGGTTCTCATCTTCTCACTGAATTTTTGGGCTTGGGGATCTTGATGAGTATGCGCCAATATAGGCGGGAGTCAAAAGAAGTCATAAGTCAGCCCGATCTTTTGGAGGAGTAATCGGTTAGTCAATGACTAGCGAAGCATAATTATGTAAGGATTTGTTGAGGTAGAAGCTCCTCCTTGGCTACCCCAGCCGTCGGGGCACACTTCATTCAAGTTGCCGTCTTTTGATTCCAGCGATCTAGCAAACACCACCGGTCCATTTGGTCCCGGGTCGCATTGGTGATTGGAGTTGTAATAATAGTAATGCTCTGGATCATTTAGGGGATCGGTCGGAACCTCTTCCATAAAGTTTTCTAAGGCAGAATAGACGGTACTGCTGCTGTCTATTTCTCCATCGTAGTTGGGATAACTTCCGTTATGTTCGCGGTATAGTTTCAGCGCAATAGATATCTGTGAAATATCCGTCTGCCTTTGGGCGTCGCGGGCGTCTTGTCGCGCGGGTCCAACGTTTACGAGTACGATTGCCGAAAGAACACTTATAATGGCGATGACAACCAATAATTCTGCTAATGTAAACCCTCTTGAGCTTGATAAGTTATTTTGCATAATTTTAATTTCCCTTAATAGTAAAATACTTTTGCTTTTGGTACAATCGCCACTATACACACCAATTTTATGGACGAGATTTTTTCACTTATTAAAGAAGAGGAGGAAAGGCAAGAAAATACGATCAACTTGATCGCTTCAGAGAATTACGTATCGAGTGGGGTTCGGGAAGCCCTTTCGAGCGTATTTATGAATAAATACGCGGAAGGTTATCCGGGGAAGCGATACTACCAAGGTAATGCTGTAGTTGATAAGATAGAAAACCTGGCGAGGGAGAGAGCGTTAGAGGTTTTTTCTCTTTCTTCTGATGAGTGGTCGGTGAATGTCCAGCCGCTCTCGGGCGCGCAAGCGAACCTCGCGGTTTATTCGGCGTTGGTTCCTTTGGGTGAAACTATTTTGGCCCTAGATCTTTCGCACGGAGGGCATCTTTCGCATGGACATAAGGTGAGCTTGACCGGGAAGCTTTGGAAGCAAGAGAAATTCGGAGTATCGCGAGATACAGAGATGATCGATTATGACGAGCTAAAAAAGATCGCTGTAGAGACGAAACCCAAGATGATAGTTGCCGGTTTTACCGCTTATCCGCGCGAGGTAGATTTTAGGAAGTTGCGAGAGATAGCCGATTCTGTCGGGGCTTATCTGCACGCGGACATTTCACATATTGCCGGATTGGTCGTAGGTGGTGTTCATCAATCGCCTTTTTCGGTTGCCGATACCGTGATGACCACCACCCACAAAACTCTTCGCGGTCCGCGTGGCGCGATAATATTTTCTTCTCCGGAATATGCCGCGAAAATAGACAAAGCGGTTTTCCCCGGGATCCAAGGCGGGCCTCATATGAATAAGATAGCGGCTATGGCAGTAGCCTTTACTGAAGCACTAAAGCCTGAATTCAAGACTTACGCCGAAGACGTGGCTAAAAACGCAAAGGCACTCGCGGACACGCTAAGCGAAAGAGGATTGCGTTTGGTTTCAGGAGGCACAGACACGCACCTCTTGCTCGTTGATACTTGGCAGGAAGGAAAAGGAGTTTCGGGTGATGAGGCAGCGGAGAAATTGGAGGTGGAAGGAATCGTTACGAACAAAAACACTATACCTTTTGATGAAAGAAGTCCGCAGAGCCTTCCGGAATTCGGCTGAGGAACCGCGGCGGAAACTACCAGAGGAAAGGACGAGAGTGATTTTAGGGAAATAGGCAATAAGATAGCAGATATTCTTATATGATAGTAGATGGTAGAAAAATCGCGCGAGATATAGAGAGTAAACTAAAGAAAACTTTCGCCGCGTACGACAAAGAACCGCACATTGATTTTCTTAGTTTTGGTGAGGATCCTTCCACCAGGTCTTTTTTGAACATCAAAAGACGAGTGGCAAAGAGAATTGGAGTTGATCTTCATATTCATGAATTACCCGAAAACACTATAGAATCAGTTGCTGAAAAGATCCTACAGTCTCTCGTAGTCGGAAGATCTGACGGGGTAGTGGTGCAGCTGCCTCTGCCTTCGTACTTTAATCGGGAAACATTTTTGGATATTGTGCCAAAGGAAAAAGATATTGACTGTCTTTCTCCGAACGCGCTCGAGCTTTACCGGAAAAATGAAAATGTGTTCGTGCCACCGGTAGCAGCAGCGGTGGAAGAGATCTTGTCGCGCAATAATATAGACCTTCTAGATAAAAAAATAGCCATTGTTGGTTATGGAAATTTGGTAGGGAAGCCAGTCTTCTCTTTTGCTGGAGAACAAAGGCGCAGCATTTGAGATGTTTGACAGTCGACTCGGACCTGAATCGCCTCAGAGAGTTTGATCTGATCGTTACCGGAGTCGGCAAGGCTGGTCTCATTGATAAGGATATGGTCAAAGAGGGAGTTGTATTGATAGATGCCGGGACCAGTGAGTCTGCCGGTGAAGTGTCAGGGGATGTAGATAGGCAGGTCTATGAAAAAGCTTCTTTGGTTACACCTGTGCCGGGAGGAGTCGGTCCGATAACGGTAATCAAGCTTTTTGAAAATGTTGCCAAGTCTATTGAAGAGAATAATAAAGGGCAATGAGTGAGCTAAATATACAACTATTCTTATTACTTAATACTCTTGCGGGGAAGGGCGAGATCCTTGACGCTATTTTTCTGTTTCTTTCTGAAGGAGCCGGATTAACGCTTGCGATCGGCGTACTGCTGTATTTGTTGTACATAGAAGGGAGAAAATTTGTCTATCCTTTTATCGCTATTTTCGCTCCGGCAACCGCGGCCTTTGTATATACGCAAGTTTTAAAAAGACTATTTCTGACAGAGCGCCCGCCGTTGTTTTTTGATGAAATAACGGTTCTATTTGAGCACGGTGGGGCGGACGCGTTTCCGTCAGGGCACGCGGCTACCTATGGAGCGCTCGCAATTGCTGCTTTGTACTACAACAAAAAATTGGGTGGCTTTTTGTTCGCCATCGCTGTTTTGATAGCAATAGCGCGGGTAGTTGCTGGAGTCCACTGGCCTGTTGATATAATTGCCGGATTTATAATCGGCGCTCTATTTGCCTACGTGTACAGAGAACTCTTTCATGACAAGTTTCTAAAATATTTAAGGAGATATAATAAGGACACCTTGTCAGACGATAAAACAAATGTATAATGTAGCCGCTATGATGAGAAACGCGAGAATTGTATCTGTAGTGATAGTACTGATCGGAATACTCCTGGGGGCCTTTGTTGTGCTTTCTGAAAAAGAAGATTCTCGCTTTTCGGGATTTGCTTTCAAATACGGACTTGATCTATCCGGCGGAACGCAACTTATATATAACGCGGATACATCCGAGGTAGCTCCGGAAGAAGTAGAGGCCTCTATGTCGGCACTGCGCGACGTTATTGAGCGTCGTGTCAATCTTTTTGGTGTTTCCGAGCCACGTGTACAAGTGGAGAAGGGAGGATTAGCCGGAGGTGAGAACAGGCTCATTGTTGAACTTGCCCGGAGTGACGGATATCAATGAAGCTATCGCTATGATAGGCGAAACTCCGGTTTTGGAATTTCGGTTGAGAAAAGACGAAAGCGAACTTGAAATTGATCAGTCTCAACTGGAAGGCCTTAATATAAATGAAGGTAACTCCGAGGGAGAGACAACTGAAGGCGAGAGCTCTGAAGGAAGCCAAAACGGAACCACAGCCGAGCTTGAATTATCACCCGAGGATCTTTACGAGAAGACCGAACTCACAGGACGCTACGTCAAAAGTGCTTCTGTTCAGTTCGACCAGACAACCGGTGAGCCTATAGTTAACATTAGGTTTAATAGTGAAGGAAGGGATCTTTTCGCTGAGATCACTCGTGATAACGTCGGGGAGGTTTTGGCAATATTTCTTGATGGAGAAGTTATCTCAACTCCTGTCATAAGAGAGGAGATACCAACCGGCGAGGCGGTGATCTCCGGGCAGTTTACTCCCGAAGAAGCGAGAAAGTTGCGCGCGTGATCTGAGTTTTGGAGCGCTTCCGGTTCCGATTGAGTTGGTTTCTACTAATTCCGTGGGGCCAATTCTCGGCCAACAGGTTCTGGATGACGGAGTTTCCGCGGGTATTATAGGGTTTGCTCTGATACTCGGATTTATGATCGTGTGGTATAGGTTACCCGGGATAGTAGCGGCGGTTGCTCTTGTGTTCTATACATTGGTCATGCTTTCGCTTTTCAAACTCATTCCTGTAACTTTAACCGCTTCCGGAATTGCCGCTTTCATACTTTCCGTGGGTATGGCGGTGGATGCCAACGTGATCATTTTTGAACGCATCAAAGAAGAGCTTCAGAGTGGAAAGGGGAGCTTAGGTGCGATTCAGGATGGCTTTGACAGAGCATGGCCGGCAGTTCGAGACGCTAATTTGTCTTCTTTGATCTCGGCGGTTGTGCTCTTCTACTTTGGAAGCTCGATCGTACAGGGGTTTGCTCTTGTGTTCGGTATTGGTGTTCTGGTCTCTATGATCTCAGCTCTTGGTAGTTACAAAGACATTCCTTTACGCCGTTTCTTCAGAAAAGCACAGCGAGTCTAAACGTAAAATGTTCGCTTCAGGATTTTCAAAATAATATGTTTATAGCACGCAACAGAAAAATTTTTCTAGGAATTGGCCTTACACTGGTAGTCCTTTCATTGCTTTCCGTTTTGATCTTTGGATTGAGATTTAGCGTTGAATTTACAGGTGGTTCTATAATAGAAGTATCGGTGGAGGGTAATGAGGTAGAAAAGGAGACGATAACGGAGGCTGTCTCGGAGAATTTGCCTGAAGACAGAGCGATGGTCCAAGAGTTCGGTGATAGTGGATTTGTGATTCGCACGCCTTTCTTGGACGAGGATATACACGCGGGCGTTACGAACGCTCTTACATCGATTGAGGGAGTTACTATCGACAGAGAAAGTTCGGTTGGTCCGACTATCGGGTCTGAATTACGGCAAAAATCTATAATTGCGATAAGTATAGTGGTTGTGCTTATTGTTCTGTTCGTGGCTTTTGCCTTCCGGCATGTCTCAAAACCTATTTCGTCTTGGATGTACGGAGGTGCTACAATAGCCACCTTAATTCATGACATAACAGTCACGACCGGTGTGTTTACTATACTTGGTGTGGTGGCTGGCGCCGAAGTAGATTCGCTTTTTGTGGTAGCGCTTTTGACTATTTTGGGTTACTCGGTAAACGATACGATCGTTGTCTTTGATCGCATTAGGGAAAACTTGCGTCGAAATGAAGAGAAGAATAACGAGGAAGACTTTGAAACAACGATCGGACATTCAATAGACCAGACGATCACTCGTTCGATAAATACTTCTCTTACTACGAGCTTGGCGCTTCTATCCCTTTATGTATTTGGCGGCTCAACCACACAAATTTTTGCACTTACCCTTTTGGTTGGTGTAATAGCCGGGACCTATTCTTCTATCTTTTTTGCCAGTCCGCTATTGATAACGATCGAAAGATGGCGTTACAATCGTAAGCAGAAATAATAACCATAGCTTTGAATATGAATAAAATAATTACAATCATTATAGGAATAGTGGCAATCGCGCTTCTAGTGTTTGTTATAGCTAATTTGAGCCAAGACACAGACACGCCGGTAAATGGTGTTAACAATTCCGAAGAACAAGAAGATAGCGTGGTAGATAACGACACGGACGACCCGGAGGACGAAGATGAGAGTTTGTCAGACTCTGTAGATATCTTTTTGGTTGACGTTGAAGCGGCAGTTGAAGGCGAAGGAATTGGTTGTGGTGACGAGATGGTCGCAATTAGTCGTGACATAGAGCCTACAGCCGGAGTGCTAAGAGCAGCTTTGGGCGAATTGTTTTCAATTACAGGAGATGAGTATGAAGGATACTATAATGCGCTTGATAATTCCGATTTGGGCGTTGAAAGCGCGTCAGTTAAAGACGGAGTCGCTACTGTGTATATAGAAGGCGATGTAAGTGTGGGTGGAGTTTGTGACGATCCTCGTTTTGAAGAACAGATCAGACAAACCGTACTTCAATTTTCTACTGTAGAAAGCGCTGAGATATTTGTAAACGGTACTCCTCTTGGCGAGATATTTGACTCGCAGGGCTCTAACTAGAAATAAACCAAAACGTTTATAGATTTGACAAATAGATGGGCAGGTGAGAATCTCTCCTTAGAGAGGAGTGGTTATGTTTTTAGAAAAAGCTCCCCCTGTCAGATTGAATGATCGTACGTTGCTTGAAGGATTTTACCTAGGAGAGGTTGACATAATCGGAGCGGCTGTAACTGTTGAAATTGTTTTGGGAGGTGAATTTGTGGGGCGTATTTGTTTTTCGCTTGTAAACAATGAAGAGATACGTCCGGAACAGATCGCCGAAAGCAGGCTGTAGACAGCTAAGAGTCAGATTCACAAGAACCCCGGAAAATTCCGGGGTTCAATTACTTGACCTCAACGTCTATATCAATTAATCAGATCTTTGGTAAGACTCTTAGAATGACGCAATCGAACGAATCACGGAAACAACAAAGAGCTCCCGATTTACCTTGACAGTACTTTATTATAATGGTATTTTTCGTTCATGAAATATTTTTTGCCGGTTTTATTAGTTACTCTTGTTGTGGTTGGGACCTTAGCGTTTTTTGCGGGATCTCATAATGACGATAAACCGCCTACTCCTTCTGCTGAAAAAGAGGTTGCTGAATCTAATAAAGAAGAAGCAGGAGATGACGACGGCAAGAAGAATTACTGCTTTAACTCAGAAGAAAGTATTGCTGACAACGGCTCTGATGTCAGCGATGAAAGCCGTCTCGTATCATTGGGTAATTCTTATAATGTACAAATTCCGTCAAGTGCGGAATTTGAGACTGTAAACAGCGACCACAGTTCTTACCATCGCGTGATATTGAAAAGAGATAAAAAAGATAGACCTTACAATGCCTTTACTGTCAGAGTCCATAGATTAAGTCGTGACATCTATAATAGCGGAGGTTTGGGCGGTGGTGTTGTATACGAAGGACTTTCAGATCGTTGGTATAAAATAGACTATGCGGTAAATGAGTATAAAGAATGTATAGCTAATGAATTCGGATATACTGACAATGGCGACCCAATATATAAAACGGGCGTGGGTGATGCTTCTTATTTAACTACAACGTATCTAGTTAGAGTAGAGGATAGTACATCGTATGTGAAAGAACCATATCTTATTGTGTTTAGTGTAAGCAATGTTTTGTTTGGTGAGGAGCGTGAAGAATGGTGGAACTACAAAGATTTTAGAGAAATGAAAGAAGTCGTTGAGAATGTGGTTAAAACACTACATCAAAAGGAGGGAAGGGGATAATCCTATGCTCATAAAATCTTCTATATACCTACTTGACTTCGAGCTCAATCTCAGTATACTTGAGGGTGTCCACGAATTGGTGGACTTTTGTTTCGCGGATTTGCGCGATACAATATATGATAGGACTTTGAAAATTGAATAATCACACAGCAAACAAGTCCACCGGATACTGAAAAGTATTCGGAACGCGCAACTATATATTTCTATAATTGCGCGGTTGAAAGCAAAAGATTCTGCATAGCTTCTTTTGCTTCATTCATAAGTGCAGGGCGACCTGCATTTTTCAAAGAGTTTGATCCTAGCTCAGGATGAACGCTGGCGACGTGGATAAGGCATGCAAGTCAAACGGCCCTTCGGGGCAGTGGCAGACGAGGTAGTAACACGTGGGTACTCACCCTTTAGTCAGGAATAACCGCGGGAAACCGTGGCTAATACCTGATAGTCCCTTCGGGGTAAAGATTTATCGCTAAAGGAGAGGCCTGCGGGGTATCAGCTAGTTGGTAGGGTAAAAGCCTACCAAGGTTATGACGCCTAGGGGAGGTGAGAGCCTGACCCCCACCGATGGTACTGAGACACGGACCATACACCTACGGGTGGCCGCAGTCGAGAATCTTCCGCAATGGGCGAAAGCCTGACGGAGCGACGTCGCGTGATCGATGAAGTCCTTCGGGATGTAAAGATCTTTTATGTGGGAAAAAGTTTATTGACGGTACCACATGAATAAGGGGTTGCTAAACTCGTGCCAGCAGCAGCGGTAATACGAGTGCCCCGAGCGTTATCCGGATTTACTGGGCGTAAAGGGTGTGTAGGCGGTCTAATTAGTCTTCTGTTAAACCTTCGGGCTTAACCCGAAGATCGCAGGGGAAACGGTTAGACTAGAGAATGTGAGAGGTGTGCGGAACCCATGGTGTAGGGGTGAAATCCGTTGATATCATGGGGAACACCGAAAGCGAAGGCAGCACACTGGCACATTTCTGACGCTGAGACACGAAAGCGTGGGTAGCGAAAGGGATTAGATACCCCTGTAGTCCACGCCTTAAACGATCCTAACTGGTTCTTCGGAGTATCGACCCTCTGGGGGACGAAGCTAACGCGTTAAGTTAGGCGCCTGGGTAGTACGGCCGCAAGGCTAAAACTCAAAGGAATAGACGGGGACTTGCACAAGCGGTGGATCATGTGGTTTAATTCGACGCTAAACGAAGCACCTCACCAGGGTTTGAAACCAAGCTGAAAGCTCTAGGAAACTAGAGCCCTCTTCGGACAGTTTGGCAGGTGATGCATGGCCGTCGTCAGTTCGTGGTTTGAATTGTTCCCTTAAGTGGGGTAACGAACGCAACCCTCATCGTCGTTACACGTGTCTGCAGACTGCCTGTCAGTAGCGCAGGACATGTCTCTCGTGTCTAACGGCTGGGAGGAAGGTGAGGATGACGCCAGGTCAGCATGTCCCTCTGATACTCTGGGCTACACACGTGATACAATGGGTAGGACAACAGGTTGCTAAGCGGCAACGCGGAGCCAATCCTTATAAACCTACCCTCAGTTCGGATAGAGGTCTGCAACTCGACCTCTTGAAGTCGGAATCGCTAGTAATCGCGGGTCAGCAAACCGCGGTGAATACGTTCTCAAGTCTTGTACTCACCGCCCGTCAAGTCAAGGAAGTTGGGAGTACCCGAAGGTCCGCCTAGAGCGGGACGAAGGTAAGCTCAATAACAGGGACTAAGTCGTAACAAGGTACGGCTACCGGAAGGTGGTCGTGGAATATTTAATTTTTGATTTATCTGAATTTTCAGATTTATCGAGTCGATACGTGCGTTTATCGCGCGTGTGTTTGAAAGAACAATCCAAAATCTTTCCGCTATTCTCGGAAACAGCGACACCGAGATGAATGAAGCAAAAGAAATTGTGCAGAAAATAACAAGCCGCCTCGCAAGGGGCGGCTTTATAGGTTATGAGTACTAAGTATTGACAAAAGCAGGATTACTGGTATAGTAAAAAAAGAAAAGGAGGCCTATCATGGGCTACAGCAAAAATCCCGGAAGTTTTTCGGACACCTTGAAAATGATTCCAGTGCTTATCCTACTGTTCGAGATTCTTATCGGTGTGGTTGTGTTTTTGTCCGGCGATCTGTCTGATTTCGTCGTACTTAACAAAACACTTCTTGCGGCGATTACAAGCGTACTCTTTACCTGGACATTCTTGGTAATCGTTATGCTTGTACTGTCTCTTCACTTCTACCTTGAAGGAGGTAAATAATGAAAGAAAAGTTCGAATTAGAAGAACAAATGAACAGGGAAGACAAGAACAAGAAGGCCTTTTTGATGTCTCTTGTCGCAGTCGCGGCACTGTCTGTCGCTGTGTTCGTAGCTGTTGGAATCATCTAGTTCCTTTTCAAAGAGCCCCAAGCTTTAATTAGCTTCGGGGCTTTCTTGTTTTTAGGGCTGAAAACTGATATATTTTTACTTGTATTCGGTGCAATTTATTAAATGCTTTTCATTTTTTGCGCGCGATTTACTCAGTCGCAGGAAAGTTTTTTAAAGAGTGCGCGATTAGCTCAGATGTATTGTTTCTTTTCAATGTGCGCGATTAGCTCAGATGGTTAGAGCGCGTCACTGATAATGACGAGGTCCCAAGTTCGAGTCTTGGATCGCGCACATTGAAAAGAAGCCTATTGGATAGAGCGGTGATTGCTCCTAAGGTCGCGATCACCTGATAATGACGAGGTCCCAAGTTCGAGTCTTGGATCGCGCACCCTTTAAAAAACTCAAATTCAAATAGAGCGGTAAATGCTTCTAAGGGCGCGTTTACCTGATAATGACGAGCCCGGAAGCTTTGAGCCGAGGACTCGCGCACATTGAAAAGAAGCCTATTAGATAGAGCGGAGATTCCTCCTGTGCTCTAGTTTTGCGCGTTTACAAATGTGCACAAACTAAGTATTATTTGTGTACACTTGTAAATATTTAATATGAAAGAATTTTTTAAAGGAAACACAGTTATTGTTCTGGCTTTGTTGTTGCCCTTACTTCTTGTGTTGGTGATCTTTTTGACTACATATTTACCATATTTTTCTTTGAGTAGTGACTATAATTTTGTATATGCAACCTGTGAAAATAACACACGCCACGAACCGGGAACTTTAAGCTGTGATGAATATTTAGATGAACGCTTTTCAATAGTTAACAAGAGAATTAGCGACAACGAACTTGATGAACCGCAAGATGAAGAAGGCTTTCAGGTTCGCTTTTTCATGCACAACACAAGCACTAACGAAAGCAGAGAGATCGCCTTTGAAGAAGCACGCTCGTATGAGCTGAGTAGTCTATTAACTGCTCCCGATGGTGTTTCTTTTTCTGGACCTGAATATGACGGTGGCGTTTCGTTCTTTTTGTTTTATGATTCGAACTCTTCCAGCGGTTACTATTTGACGAAAGGAGGGAGGAGGCAAAAACAAAACCTCATCAATGTTAATGCCAACTACAGAGGATATTATGGTGACGGATTTCGATTTATGGGTTGGATTTTAGCTGAATAGTATAAACTAAGAATTTTAAATATATGTACAAGGAAGATCTACTCAACGAACTTTCCGAAAAATTGCACTCGGGTGAGGTGAGTCGTAGCGAACTAGAGAGTCTTATGGCAAAGAGCGCGGAAGTAGAGGAGGACTCAGAGATGTCCGAAGGGAGAAGTGATGGAGGGTTTTCCCTAACAAGGATCGCTTCTATTTTAGGAGCGGCGATCGTTATAACAGGTCTTGCTTTATTTGTGGTTCAAATTTGGGAAGATATTGGTTCCGTTGCTAGAGTTGTGATTACTTTGGGATTAGGCTTTCTACTAGGGACTCTAGGTTCAGTTCTCTTGAAAAGAGAGCGTGGGGAAGACGTTGGCGCGGCCTTTCATTTTCTTGGAGGCGTTTTGATACCGATCGGTATCTTTACGACTTTTGCTGAATTAGGTCTTGAAAGTATATGGTTGCGAGTTATCGCTTTTGCTGTTCTTGGGATCTCTTACGGACTATTAAGTCTGGCGCACAAGAGTGCGGTATTAACCTTTTTTGCTATTTTGAATGGTACTTCAACTTTATATCTGTGGCTCCACGCTACAGTTGATAATATCTTTGAGAGCGAGTATGAGATAAGGTGGGCGTATCAATATCTGTCTATGGCTGTCGGGATAGGGTATTTGGTTTTGTCGCAAAAATTTCAAGCCACTTGGAACAGGCGCTTAACTGGTCTACTTTTATTCTTTGGCAGTTTGATGTTCTTGGGAGCTGCCTTCTTGCAGGCATATGATTACTTTTTGTGGCAGTTGCTGTATTTCCCACTAGTTGTGGGCGGGCTATTTCTATCAGCCGTGATTAAGAGTCGTATTGTTTTGATCTTTAGTACTATTTTTCTCTTGTTGCATCTGGCTTATATAACAGAGCAATACTTTGCGAACTCTTTGGGCTGGCCTTTGTCTCTCGTTGTTTTGGGCTTTGCGTTCTTGGGGTTGAGCTATCTTTCGGTAAAGATCAATCAGGAATACATTAAATAGTTAAATATCAAGAATGAACCTACGCCTTATTTCTATCTGAGAGTGAGTCAAGTATGGCGGTTAATAGCGAGCCGACTAGTGCATAAACAATAATTGCAAATAGGGTAGAAATTTCAAACGTTGCACCCTCTAGGCTGGCCGTAGGAAATATACCTTGGAATGGCTCGAGAAAAAAAGCACTTACGTTATAAGTAAATTGAGTGAATTCAACGTTTGGGTTTGCGCCAAATAGACGTAAAACCAGACGCAGGGATAGGATCAGTAATATAATCCCTGTGATACCGTTTATTATTGCGCTAGAAATTTTTGTCATATTTATTATGGTGGCTTTAATGAATTCTTAATTGTTAAGACGAATCGGATTGAAAAAATTTACATTTCAGTTGTTCAAGAATACTTTTATAGGTATTGACTTGTTTTGAATTTGTTACTTGATAATATACCTTTAGAGTAAATTTGGAAAGAGGCACCCTTATTATTGACTTGAATAAAAACTAGTGTTGTGCTAAGTTCAGGAAAGAAACGTACATTAGGAGGTAAGGCATGTCAGAGCAGTTTCCCGGGTTGGCAATTGCAGTATGCGACTATAAACTCTCGAAAAAGGATACTGTTACACTACACGACGATGTTGCATACGATCCGCGTGTGAAAATCGCTGCACTTTTTTTGTTCATAGGACTCGATCGTGTCGATCGACACGTACGTGAAGAAGAGCGAGCTCTTCAGGATCTGATGCGCAGCAAAACTGCGAAATTTGGATTTAAAGGTCTTGGACTTACAAGAGCTTACTATCCAGATGATTTTGAGCGCATCATTCAAGGACAGCGTAGTAAGGCGGTAAGTAAGATTACCAAAAAGCTTAAAGAGCGTGATGTTTACCTAGATTTGAATTTGTCTGATGCACTCGCTTGGAACGAAGTTTCCGGCAACAAATTAACGGTACATCCGATCGAAGTACTTGGTCTTCAGAGGGTTAAGAAAATCAATGGAGACGAATGGCAAGTTGGAGGTGGGTTTTTCCTCTACCGCGTACACAGATCCGTATCGGCTAAAACAAAAGACTTGCTTTCTGAAAAGCTTCAGAACGCGCTTGCGCCCTATACAGGGGAGGTCGCATGATGCCGACTTCGCACCCGGATCTTCGTTCAAGACCGACACGAATAGACTTCAATCTATTCTGTAGTTCATTGATGGAGAGAGATAGATGCTTTGTGTGCAATGCTGATTCGCGCATACAAGTGATTACAACTGGCAGAAGCCGACTTTCTTGTGAGCTTTTGCCGGGCAATGGATATGTACACGAAGTTGTTTTTCTGAGAGATCCATTCGGACGCCAAAGAGAGAGGAGATTCATTGATCTCAGTGTGTATCACGAAATAGAAGGTATTCCTGAGTTTGAGTAGCAACTGCCTCTCAAAAGCCGAGACGTTCTATATGTCTCGGCTTTTACATTTATTTGATACTATTAAGGCATAAGAAACTTCGGGAAAAGAGAAATATCCGAGAACTGTCTCATATAACCAGCATCATGAATAACAACAAAGACTACTTTAAAGACAAGAAAATAACAGTGATGGGGCTTGGCGTCGCTTGGCTCCTTGAGAACCCTCGGTTCTCAACGTTTCGCTTTGCTACACTGCTCTCCGACGCGGGAAAACAAATGTTTTCCCGACCCCTTTCTTAAACCCAGCTTGCGAATAATCTCTTACAATTAATACCATGGATAAAAAAGACTACTTTAAAGACAAGAAAATAACAGTGATGGGGCTGGGTTTGCTTGGGCGTGGGGTTGGAGATGTTGAATTTTTGGCTCAAAAGGGAGCCGATCTGACTGTTACGGATATTAAAACTGAAGAAGAATTGGCGCCGTCCTTAAAGCGTCTTCAGGGTTTTAATAATATAAAGTTTGTATTAAGTGGTCATAGGTTTGAGGATTTTCAAAGCAAAGATCTTATTATCAAGGGGGCCGGGGTGCCTCTTGATTCTCCGTATATAGAGGAGGCGAGAAAAAACGATATCCCAGTTGAGATGTCCACTGCGCTTTTTGCTGATCTTTCAGGAGCAAAAGTGGTAGGTGTTACCGGAACCAGAGGGAAAACGACAGTGGCGCAAATGATATTTAGAGCACTTGAATCAGAAAAGAGCGCAGGCCACATTTCAAAGAATATCTTTCTCGGCGGAAACTTACAGGGTGTCTCAACACTTGCTTACTTAAACCAAGCGGAAGAAGGGGATATAGCCGTACTTGAATTAGACAGTTGGCAATTGCAAGGATTTCGCAGTCGTGGCATTTCTCCCCACATCTCTGTTTTTACTACCTTTATGCCGGACCATATGGATTACTACAAGAACGATATGGAAGCATATTTTTTTGATAAGTCAGCCATATACGCAAACCAAAAAACAGACGATATTCTTATAATCGGGAGCAGCGCTTATGAGTATATGAAAAAATACAATTTGCCGGCGCCGCACAAAAACGTTCGAGTTTGTTCGAAGGATGACCTTAGAGAAGTTCCCGAGCTATCAATTGCCGGAGACCATAATCGATTTAACGCGAGACTCGCCTTAGAAGCACTGTATGCTCTCGGAGTTGATGAAAAGGTCGCGAAGGGACATATAGTCGAATTTGTTGGCGTCTCCGGGCGACTGGAAAAGATAAGAGTAAAAGAAGAAATAACGTTTTTTAACGATACGACCGCCACTACTCCTGAAGCGGCCATTGCGGCGCTTGATTCGCTTAAGGATGAATACGAGATCATATTAATAGCCGGCGGTTCGGATAAGGGGCTTGATATAAAAGAATTTGCCGAGAGCATAAAAGACAACGCCTCAGAGATAGTGTTGTTATCGGGAAAGGGAACGGAGCGTTTACAAGCAGATCTTGCGGCAAGCAAATTTGAAAACGTTCAACCCGTTTCTTCTATGAAAGAAGCCGTAGAGGCCGCTCTTTCCTTGGCTGACTCGGGTACAGCCGTAGTTCTTTCTCCGGGATTCGCCTCATTTGGAATGTTTAAAAATGAATTTGATCGGGGTGAGCAGTTTAGGGAGATTATCAATAAGCTATAAAGTTTTTGGAAAAATTTCTAAAAAGAGTTGTACCTATTGGTGTATTGCATAGGTTGTTATTGATCTGGCTCTTTTTCGACAGGCGAGAGAGGTCGGCGGCTACGGGATGCATTTTCTATCGAGATGAGTTGTTATTGATCAAGCAGAATTACGGAAATGATGTCTGGACTTTTCCCGGTGGATTTGTTGGAAAAAACGAAGAGTTGGAAGAAGGCTTAAGAAGGGAAGTTAAAGAAGAGGTTGGTTTGAATCTCAATACTGTTTCGCTTTTTGCCACTTCAAAAGATTCTAGGCCTCATAAAAATGTTACTGTGCACCACTTCTATGCGGTATCTGAATCTAAACAATGTATAATAGACCCTACGGAGGTCAGAGAGATCAAATGGGTATCTATCGAAGAGCTCGATAAAGTAAAGGTTGATAGAAATAAAATGCTCGAAGAAATAGTAGAATTTCACAAAAAATATGAACGAAGTTGAACTCAAGCACAAAATACATTTTATCGGCATCGGCGGTATTGGAGTTTCAGCAATAGCTAGAATGTTTCTTGAGCGTGGTTCTGTGGTTAGCGGATCTGATTTGTCTAAAAACAGAGTAACCGAAGAACTAGAATTGCTCGGGGCGAAAATTTTTTACAGTCAAGAAAAAGAGAATGTACCAAAAGACGCGGATATGGTTGTCTACACCATAGCCGTGCCTGATGACAATCCGGAATTAGAGCTAGCTCGTGAGTTGCGGATCAAAGTATTTAGCTATCCCGAAATTCTTGGCTATCTTTCACGTTCTCATAGGACAATAGCTATCTCAGGGACTCACGGAAAAACAACTACTACAGCTATGACCGCCGAAGCTATGATAGCCGGAGGACTTGAGCCTACGGTTGTCGTCGGTAGTCTTTTGAAAAGCCATAAATCAAATTATGTTTCCGGCAATAGCGATCTGTTTTTAGTAGAAGCTTGTGAATACAGAGAATCTTTTAGTCATCTTCAGCCATATATTTTGGCTATTACCAATATAGAAGCCGACCATCTCGATTATTATAAAGACGTTAATGATGTGATAAGGGCGTTTAGTGAACTCGCAAAGAAGGTCAGCAAGGATGGTGTAATAATCGTTGATTCAGAAGATGAAAATGCCGCAAAAGCGACAGAAGGAGTGGAGGCGCGTGTTGTTGATTACAGAGAAGTACTGAATGAAATTAATATTTCGCTACCGGGAGAGCATAACCGCAAAAATGCGGCTGTGGCATTAACGATCGTTCGCGAATTGGGTGCTGAAAGACAGGAATCTATGCAAGCTCTCAGAGACTTCTCGGGAACCTGGCGCCGATTTGAAGAAAAAGGCAAAAGCGATAATGGGGTTTTAATATATGATGACTATGCTCACCATCCTACTGAAATTAAAGCTACACTCAGCGCGGCTAAGGAAAAATTTGCCGGAAAAAATATAATAGCGGTATTCCAACCGCACCTTTTTAGCCGCACCAAGTCGTTTTTAAAAGATTTTTCTCTTGCTTTTGAAGATGCCGACCAGGTTTTGATACTTCCTATTTATAAGGCTCGTGAAAAAGACGATGGATCCGTGAGTAGTAAAGATCTGGTTAAAGAAATAGAAAAACATCACGAAAATGTTACGTATCTTGATTCTTTTGAAGAGGCAAAGGATCATATAATCAAAGACGCCAAAGAGAATGACGTTGTTATGACGATTGGCGCCGGCGATGTATACAAGGTAGCAGAAAGCTTATTGTAGTTTTATGGGAAATCTCTATATAGTAGCAACTCCGATAGGCAATTTAGAAGATATTACATTCAGAGCCGTTTCCACTCTGAGGCAAGTGGATCTGATCTTTTGTGAAGATACTCGCGTTACGCGAAAGCTTACGGCTAACTTTGACATTGAGACTTCAGCGGAAAGCTTAAACGCTCGCACGGAAAACAAAAAGATCGATAGAGTGTTAGAGGTTTTAAAAGATGGTAGAAACGTTGCTTTGGTGACAGACGCGGGTACACCAGCAGTGTCTGATCCGGGTGCGCAATTAGTGGCAAAAGTACGCGAGCAACTTCCGGAAGTAAAAATACAGCCGATCCCGGGACCGAGTTCGCTAACAGCTGCTCTTAGTGTAGCCGGACTACCCGTGAGTGAATTTCTTTTTCTAGGCTTTTTGCCTCATAAAAAGGGGAGGGAAACTTTATTTCAAGAGATCAGTGAGTCCAAGCGCACCGTAGTAATATACGAATCACCGCATAGACTTATCAAAACCTTAAAAAAATTATCTGATATTTTGGATAGTACATATAAGGTTGTCGTTTTGCGTGAATTAACCAAGTATTTTGAAGAAATCGTAGGAGGTAGCCCCGAAGAAGTTTTGCTCACTTTTTCTGAAAGAGAAAATATAAAAGGGGAAATTATCCTCATGATTGGCGGTAGAAAATAGTGTATACTTGAGACATGTTGGTTTCTTTTTACGCATTAGCCGCTATTGCAGTTCTGTCGCTGTTCTTAACCTTACTACCGTTTTTGGGATTTCCGAATTCTTGGAATGATGCTTTTATTGCTGTTTTAGGCACTTTTATTTTAGGTATTTCGGTATATTCTCTTTACTCCGGGTATGTACATGCTCTTGCGAAAATTGAACGCAAAAAAAGACAGGGAGAAAAAGCGACGGAAAAGCAGGCTAAAAAATCCCCCTCTGCGGAAGAAGAAAGAAAAATTAGCGTTAGCGATGGAAGCAGTTCAAATGAAATGGCAATGGAGGGCGGAGATTAATTTTGTATGGCCAGAAAACGAAGAAAAAAAAGGAAAGTGATAAAATTACTAGTTGCCGTTATGGTCTTAGTGATCAGCTTGGGAGCTTTTTTGTATGCACTGGCTGATCATTCTTCACTCTTTGCTTACAAGATAGAACATCGATCCGGTGAGGGAGTGGCTAACAAATTGGGAGATCTGTTGAATAATAAAGAAGAAAAAGACGAGTCTGATACAAGGCATATTGAAACTCCGGAGTCTGTTAGGGCTGTATATATGACAAGTTGCGCGGCAGGTACTCCATCATTCAGGGAAAGATTTATAGAGATCGTTGATACTACAGAGATAAATTCTATAGTTATTGATATCAAGGACTACACTGGAACACTCTCGTTCGTTCCTGAGAACAAAGATCTTTTAGGGCTCTGGGAAAACAGCCGCTGTGGAGCAAAAGATATGGAAGGATTTATATCCAAACTTCATGAAAAGGATGTGTATGTCATTGGTAGAATAACGGTTTTTCAAGATCCTTATTACGTCGAGAAGAATCCTCAGTGGGCGGTTCAGAAGGCATCTGACGGTTCAGTATGGAGAGACGATAAAGGTTTAGCTTTTATTGATGTCGGTGCTCGCGAGGCCTGGGAGCACACAGTTGAAATAGCTAAGGAGTCATATTATATCGGCTTTGATGAGCTTAACTTTGATTATGTCCGTTATCCAACTGATGGCAATTTGCAAGATATCCAATTCCCACATACAGGGACTGCAAGCAAGGCCAATACTTTGGAGACATTTTTTAAGTACTTGGACGAAACTCTGGAAGAAGAAATTCCCAACGTTGTCACTTCGGTTGATATTTTTGGTATGACAACTACCAACTTTGATGATATGTCAATTGGTCAAGTTCTGGAGAAAACTCTTCCGTACTTTGACTACGTATCTCCGATGGTTTATCCCTCTCATTATCCGACCGGATTCAATGGTTGGAGTAACCCCAATGAGGTACCCGGTCCGCTCATAAAGTATGTAATGGACTCGGCGGTGGAGAGAGCCGTTGCTGACTCCAGCATTATTAAAACCTTGGACTCAGAGGTAATTAAGTGCGAAGTTGAGGAAAATGAAGAATCGGAGTCAGCTGAAGGTAGTACGGATACTGAAGAGAAGCCACTGCCGCCGGAATGTAAAAAGACCCTGTATACAAAAGAATCCTATGAAGCCGATAAAATTCGACCGTGGTTACAGGACTTTGATTACGGAGGAGACTATGATGCCGAGGATGTAAGAGCGCAAATAGAGGCTACATATGCGGCAGGACTGGATTCTTGGATGCTTTGGGACCCAGGAAACGTTTATACGCTAGAGGCTCTTGAGCAAAAAAGCGAATAGATAACGTATTTTACATTTATGAATTTTTGTTTTCTGTTACAATATCTTTAATTATGGATAACGAAAGAGTAACCTACTTTGCCCGAACGGATCACCGGAATAAAGATGTAGAGTTCGGTATTAAGGCAAAAGATCGCACGCGACATGTTTACGTGATCGGTAAGACTGGAATGGGTAAATCCACCCTGCTTGAAAACATGGCTATCCAGGATATCCAAAGAGGTAATGGGATTGCCTTTCTGGATCCTCACGGTTCAACAGCGGAGAAATTATTAGAGTATATACCTGAGGAACGGGTAGATGACGTTCTTTACTTCGCTCCTTTCGACGTGGATCATCCCATCTCATTTAATGTGATGGAGGATGTAGGTGAAGATAAACGCCACTTGGTATTAGACGGATTAATGAGCGCATTCAAAAAGATCTGGATTGACGCGTGGAGCTCTCGGATGGAATACATACTCGGAAATACGATCTTGGCGCTTCTTGAGTATCCCGGAACGACAATGCTCGATATTAATAGAATGTATACCGATAAAGATTTCCGCAAAAAGGTAGTTGATTACGTTCAGGATCCGCTTGTTAAATCATTCTGGGAAGAAGAATTTGCCAGTTACACGGATCGCTACGCGCAAGAAGCTACTCCTGCTATTCAAAACAAGGTAGGACAATTTACCTCCAATCCACTGATACGCAATATCATCGGACAGCCAAAATCGTCGTTTGATATTCGTGACATAATGGACAAACGAAAGATCATAATTATCAACCTTTCAAAGGGGTTGGTCGGAGAGCAAAACGCCAACCTGTTAGGGTCGATGCTGATAACAAAAATATACCTTGCTGCTATGTCGCGTGCCGACAGCTCACCCGAGATAATGAGTACGTTGCCCAATTTTTATCTTTACGTAGATGAATTTCAATCCTTTGCCAATGAAAGTTTCGCTAACATTCTTTCCGAGGCCCGCAAATACAAACTCAATTTAACTATAGCTCACCAGTATATTGAACAGATGTCTGAGGAGGTGCGCGCGGCCGTTTTTGGTAACGTTGGGACTATGATCTCGTTCAGGGTTGGAGCTTACGACGCGGAAATTCTAGAAAAGGAGTTTGCTCCGCAGTTTACCGCTGAGGATATGGTCAACCTTGGCTTTGCTCAGGTCTATCTTAAGTTGATGGTAGATGGTATTTCTTCAACTCCTTTTTCTGCTACTACGATGCCACCCATAGAGGAGCCTCGTATTTCATATCGTGACGTCGCTATAGCGCATAGTCGCAAAAACTTTGGAACACCGAGATCTGACGTTGAATCCACAATTAAGAAGAGTCAAGAAAAAACAGAATCTTCTCATTCTGAGAGAATCGACAAGGGAAAAGCCCCTAGGCAAGACAAAAAGCCGAATTACAAAAAAGAGACAACACAAAAAGAGAAAGCGCCCCGAGAAGAAACACCTAAAGAGACAAAAAACAATGACAAGCCAAAGGTCGGCGATGAGAATCACCGAAACAGCTTACGCGAAGCTTTAAAGAATCTGACCGGCGCTCCCGAACCAGCTTCTCCGGCGATCGATGAGAAGATGAAAAGCGATCAAGTTGGTAATAAAGAAAAGATCAGACCACCAAAAGAGACTAAAGACAAAGAGAAAAAATCAGAACAGAAACCATTGCGAGATAATAGAGATAGCTTTACTAATAACAATTCTGAATCTTTAGAAAAAACAAATGAAATCCCAAAGAATAAATTAAAAAAGATCCTACGCGTAGACGAGGACTACAACAATGAATAAAAAACAACTTATATTTATCGCTATTTTATTGAGTAGCTACGCGCTTCCAAGCTTTGCTTTCGCGCAAATTGAAATAACGGAAATTTTTTACGACAGAAAAGGAACAGACAGTGGTTTTGAGTGGGTAGAAATATATAACGGGAGTGCTCAATCGGTAAATATAACTGAGCTCGGTTTCTTTGAGAACGACACCAATCACAGAATTGAGAACTTTTTAGGCAGCACTGATCTGAGCGCGAATTCTCACGCGGTATTAGCAGATGACCCTGATAAATTCCTCCAGGATTTCCCCCAATATGAAGGCGCTGTTTTCGACAGCGTCTTTTCATTAAATAACACCGGGGAGTTAATTGCCTTCAAAGATGCCTCCGGAAATATTATTGATAGTGTTCAGTATGACTCTGAGTGGGGAGCCGGTGGAAATGGAGCTTCCTTGCAAAAACAAGAGAATGCGGACTGGATAGAAGGACTGCCAACTCCCGGTGAAGAAAATACAACCACTGTTTTTGAGCCGCCAAATGAGGAAGAAGGCGCGTCGGAAGATACAAAAGATTCAGATAGCGAGGACTCGTTCAGTAACCTAGAAAGTGAATGGCCATTTGAGGACGAAGATCTTTATTTGAGCGCCGGAGAAAATAAAAGGGCTTTTGTGGGCGAGGATGTTCGTTTTATCGGCAGAGCCAAATTCGAAGGAGGTGAGAAGGTCGGGGGCCGAGATCTAATTTGGGCTTTTGGTGACGGAAAAGGTGACAGAGGCGATGTAGTTAGGCATTCGTATGACAGGCCCGGTTTTTACAGCGTCATCCTTTTGGTAGAGCATGATAACAATACTTACCGCGATAGAGTAAAAATAGAAGTTGTAGAAACTAATAGCTTAGCTTTAAACGATGCTACCGAAGAGTGGGTGGAAGTAAGAAACGAAAGTCCGTATGAATTGGACGTATCGGATTGGAGGATCGAAAAGGAAGACAGGGCAATTACTTTCGCTAAAGGTACTCATATTCTTCCAGAAGAAATTATGTCGGTAAGTCTAGAGGGAAAAGTTGGCACAAAACCGGTGTTTCTTTTGGATGGCAATGGTGAAGTTGTCGATGAGTTTGTGAATTATAAAAAAGAACCGATGGGGAAGTACGAAGAGATACTAGGAGAACTCGAGCTAATGATTGAAAAGTTGGCCGTTTGAAGATACTAAAGTTGACAAAGTAGAACAATATTGTTAGGATTAACTCCGAGTGCAGGCGAGCTCCTGCAAATGTCAACACAAAATCCCCTTCCGGGGGATTTTGTGTTTTTGCTTGTGAAATTCAAAAAATGTTTGTTATACTTTACGTGTGGTTATAGCCAGAGGTGGCCGGCGGCTGCACTCAGATTTTGACATTTGGAGCTCGTACCCGCCGGTCACCTCTAGTTGTAACTATGGATATAAAAAAGAGCGTCTTGCTGAAAAATATGACTACTATGAAAGTGGGTGGAAATGCCCGCTTTTTTACTTCGGTATCTAATATAGATGAAGTCGCCGAGGCGGTGCGTTGGGCTAAAAAAGAGAACTTGCCAATTTTTGTGCTAGGGGGCGGATCCAACATAATTGTCTCGGATAAGGGTTTTGAGGGGTTGGTTATAAAAAATGATATCAGGGGAATTTCTTTTACAGATAATCAAAATAATGTTCAAGTTACAGCTGGAGCGGGCGAAAATTGGGACAGGTTGGTCGAGAGAAGTGCCGAAAGGGAGTTATATGGATTAGAAAATCTATCACTTATTCCGGGTACTGTGGGTGCAGCGCCTGTCCAAAATATCGGCGCTTATGGATCCGAGCTGAAAGATAACGTTGTCTCCGTAGAGGCTTTTGATATTAGCGAACAAAAGAATAAGGTATTTCAAAAAGAGGAGTGTAATTTTTCTTACCGCAACAGTTTATTCAAACAAACAAATAACTTTATTATTACGAAAGTTACTTTGGAGCTACAGAAGAACGGGAATCTAAATTTGGATTACAAAGATATTCAACTTGAAATCGAAAAGGAAAAAATAGATTTTTCACAACTAACGCCGGAGGATGTTCGTGAATTAGTGGTAAAAATTAGAAGAAAGAAGCTTCCGGATTGGAGGGAACTTCCTACGGTCGGTTCCTTTTTTAAAAATCCTGAAATACCAAAAAGGCAATTTGAAAATATTAGGAGGAACTATGATGATCTGCCGGGCTTTGAGACAAAAACAGGGAAAGTTAAGATCCCACTGGCATGGATCATAGAAAAGATTTGCCAAATGAAAGGATCGTCTGTTGGAGGCGTTAAGGTGTACGAGAGACATGCTTTGGTTATTATTAATCCATATGACGGAACCGCCAATGATATTAGAGACCTCACTCGCGAGATAAAGAAATGTGTGTTTGATAAAACTGGTATAGAAATAGAAGCCGAAGCTAAATTTATCGGAAATTTTGACTGATCCTTTAGATTTTTATTTTATTAAACCCCCTATATTTAATTTGTAGCTGTTAAAAATGCTTTGTATTTGATAACATTCCCTTTGTATGAAGCTACTCAAGAAGATATTCGGAGATGAGCACAAACGGGCCATAAAAGCCCTTCAGCCTACTGTAAAAAAGATAAATGACCTGGAAGAAGAAATTTCTTCATTGTCTGACGCTGATCTTCAGGGGAAAACGGCAGAATTTAAAAAGGCCTTAGCTGACGGTAAGACTCTGGATGATATTTTACCTGAGGCATTCGCGGTGGTACGTGAAGTATCTAAGCGGGTACACGGAGAAAGGCATTTTGACGTTCAGTTGATCGGCGGAATAGTAATTCATCAAGGGAAAATTGCTGAGATGCGCACTGGTGAAGGGAAAACTCTAGTGGCAACCTTGCCAGCATATTTGAACGCGCTTAACGGAAAAGGGGTGCATATAGTTACTGTTAATGACTATCTAGCTCGACGTGACGCTGTGTGGATGGGAGAAATATATGATTTTCTGGGTATTTCCGTAAGTGCCATAAACTCCTCCAATATTTCCTTTATATACGACCAAGAACAGGTAAAGAATACCGAGGAGTTGGATGAAGAACGTGACGAAGAAGGAAGTCATAAAGTAGTAGATGAATTTTTACGCCCGATCTCTCGACGTGAGGCGTACGAAACTGATATTACCTATGGCACGAACAGTGAGTTTGGTTTTGACTATCTGCGCGATAATTTGGAATACGTCCCGGAACAAATACGGCAAAAAGAACACCCCTTTGCCATTATTGACGAGGTGGATTCTATATTGATAGACGAAGCGCGCACCCCTTTGATAATTTCAGCTCCCGCCGCGGAATCAGAGGACCTATATCAGACGTTCGCTACTATAGCAGGCAGACTGAAGGAAGACGAAGACTATACAGTGGATGAGAAATTAGGCGCTATTTCCTTAACTGAATCAGGAATATCGAAAGCCGAAGAAGCGTTGGGTGTAGAAAATATTTATACTGAAAGAGGAATAAAATACGTTCATCATCTGGAAACAGCTGTTCGGGCTAAAGCATTATTTAAAAGAGATGATAAGTATATGGTCAGAGATGGATCGGTAATTATTGTTGATGAATTCACTGGTAGGTTGCAACCGGGGAGGCGTTATAGCGCCGGACTTCATCAAGCGATCGAAGCAAAAGAAGGGGTCGCTATTCAGAAAGAATCAAAGACAGTTGCTTCTGTTACCTATCAAAATTTCTTTAGATTGTATGACAAGCTATCCGGCATGACCGGTACCGCCGAAACTTCCTCGGAAGAATTTTATAAAACGTATGGATTGGATACGGTCGTAATTCCGACCAATAAACCAATAGCGCGCATTGACAGGAACGATCAAATATTTAAGACCGAGCAGGGAAAATTCAAAGCTGTAGCCAGAAAACTTAAAGAGCTACACAAAAAAGGACAGCCGGTATTGGTAGGTACTGTCTCAGTTGACAAAAACGAACTTCTTTCGAGTTTCTTGAAAAAGGAGGGGGTTCCGCATGAGGTGCTCAACGCCAAAAACCATGCACGAGAAGGAGAGATTATATCAGAAGCGGGTAAAAAGGGGCGAGTTACCATTGCTACCAATATGGCCGGTAGAGGAGTAGATATCAAACTTGGTGGTCCAAGCGCAACAGAGGAGGAAAGACAAGAGATATTAGAGCTCGGCGGGCTTTTTGTTCTCGGTACGGAACGGCATGAGGCTAGGCGTATTGATAATCAATTGCGAGGTCGTGCTGGAAGGCAGGGTGATCCAGGCGAAACTCAGTTTTATGTATCTCTGGAGGATTCACTTATGCGGGTTTTTGCTTCTGGCCCTATAAATTCAATGATGGGCAGATTGGGAGTGAAGGAAGACGAGCCCATTGAACACAAAATGATCACTCGCTCACTCGAGAGCGCGCAGGAAAAAATAGAAGGATTCAATTTTGATTCCAGGAAACGTACTCTTGAGTATGATGATGTTCTTAATCGGCAACGTAGCGCTATCTATGAGAAAAGACTAAAGGTGCTCACAGGTGACATTGACGATATAGAGGATCTCATATTTGAGTTGGCGGAAGGGGATAAGAAAGTGGCTGATCTTATCGACGAAAAAGAAGAAGCGCTAGGAGAGGAAACTTTCTGGAATGTTATGAAGCGACTTTATCTTCAAACCCTAGACAAGCTATGGATGGATCACTTGGACCAGATGGACTATTTGCGCTCCAGTGTTAATCTGAGGGCATACGGTCAGCATGACCCGTTAGTAGAGTATAAGAAGGAAGCATTGCGGCTATTCCGCGAATTGAATGAAACTCTTAAGAGCCGTGTTATCGGAGCTTTGCCGAACATAGATCCTGACGCGTTTAAGGCGGAAGCCGAGCAAGTTAGGAGTCGGCTAGAGATGGCGAAACGGTCCAGTGAGAGACAAGGCGAATCCCCCTCTACGCCTATACAGAGAACAGAAGAAGATAAAATTGGTCGTAATGATATTGTAAAAATAACCGACGGAAATGTTGTTAAAGAGATGAAGTATAAAAAAGCTAAAGAAATGCTAAATTCAGGGTGGAGAATGATCGAAAGCGACCCTAAAACTTCATAAAATTAATTATAGAAAAATATGGATAGATTACTTTTAAAATGGCTTATAACGGCACTTTCGCTGATGTTAGTTTCCGAGCTTTTGCCCGGAGTGGAAATTGACGGTTTTTGGGTAGCGGTGGTTTCTGCTTTTGTATTGGGAATATTTAACGTAACCCTTAAGCCCATACTTTATGTTCTTACTCTGCCTATAAATATTTTAACCTTAGGGCTTTTCTCTTTTGTGTTAAATGGATTCTTCTTCTATTTTGTAGCTGTGTTTGTGAGCGGATTTATGGTTGATGGCTTTTGGGCTGCTGTATTTGGAGCGGTCATCGTGTCATTGTTAGCTTCAACGGTAGAGTTGGGAAGTAATTCTAAAGGGAAAAATGTCTAAAACGATCGTAGTACACAATAGTACATTTCACGCGGACGATCTATTTGCCGCGGCCACATTAAAAAAATACTTGTTGTCCGAAGGTGTTGATCAAACTGATATAGAAATAATACGTACTCGGGATAAGGACATAATTGAACAAGCAGATTTTGTTGCTGACGTTGGGGGCGTTTATGATCCAGGATCTAATCGGTTTGATCACCATCAAAAAGGAGGCGCAGGTGAAAGGGAGAATGGCATACCTTTTGCCGCTTTTGGGCTAGTTTGGAAAAAATTTGGCGGCGCGGTATGCGGAAGTGAGGAAGTGGCAAAAGCTGTAGACGAAAGACTTGCTGAAACCATAGACGCTTTAGACAACGGAGTAGATATTTGGGGTGAGACTGATGTAGATATTTCTTTTAGGTACAACCTGCAGTCGGCTTTTTATGGTCTACGCCCCACTTGGAAAGAAGCGCCAGATTATACTAAAAATGAAGCATTCTTTAGGGCTCTCGATATTGCAGAGCTTGTGCTCGATAGAGAAATTGCGCAGGCTAAAGCCAGACTCG
Organism: Candidatus Campbellbacteria bacterium; assembly: GCA_034521025.1. Taxonomy (NCBI): domain Bacteria; phylum Candidatus Campbelliibacteriota; species Candidatus Campbelliibacteriota bacterium. Next base: position 117,880 of record JAXHMZ010000003.1, on the reverse strand, counting down.
AAGCATTCGCCATTGTTGAGGATGCATACAAAAATTCTTCTATCAACGATGAGCGCATTTTATTTTTAGAAAAGAGCTACCCTTATATGGAGTTTGTTGAAGATAATCCGCAAATATTGTTTGTAATTAAACCGGATTCAGAGAATGGTAATTGGGAAATAGTATCAGTGCCGAAATCTATTTCTACTCCCTTTGACGCTAGGAAACTATTACCAGAGGAATGGGCTGGTAAAAGAGATGGCGATTTAGTCAACGCTTCCGGTGTAGAAGACGCTTTTTTTGTACACAATAAGCGCTTTATTGGAGTAGCTAGTTCAAAAGAAGGCGTTTTTGAATTAGCTAATAAAGCCCTTGAAACTGAATAATTGATATGACATTTGTAGATGAAATTACTTTAGATCTAAGCGCCGGAGATGGTGGAGATGGTGTAGTTCGCTGGCTCCATCTCAAAGGGAAAGAATTTTCTGGTCCGTCGGGAGGAGACGGTGGTCGTGGCGGCGATGTCGTCATCCGGGCAGTTAAAGACCTTTCCGTTCTTACACGTTATACCCACTCTCCTAATTTGGAGGCTGAAAAAGGCGATAGTGGTCGCAGTAAAAACCAAACCGGCAAAAACGGCAGTGATCTGATAGTAGAATTGCCAATTGGTACAGTTTTGACTCGCGAGTTGGATGGAGCACAGTTTGAACTTTTAGAAGAAGGTCAGGAAATGGTTGTTCTAAAGGGAGGGAAAGGCGGCTTGGGCAATACTCATTTTAAAAGCTCTACCAACATAAATCCGATGGAGCAAACCAACGGAAAACCGGGTGAACATTCGCGCTTTTTCATTGAACTTCGACTTATTGCTGATGTGGGTTTTGTGGGCCTTCCAAATGCCGGCAAGTCTACTCTTTTGAATACTCTTACAAACGCAAAATCTGAAGTAGGAAACTATAACTTCACGACTCTTGAACCGCACCTGGGTACTTTTTATGAATTTATAATCGCTGATATTCCAGGCCTTATAGAAGGGGCATCACAAGGTAAGGGGCTTGGACATAAATTTTTGCGCCATATCAGTCGTACAAAAATGTTAGTTCACTGTGTCTCTCTAGAAAATGAAAATGTGGTTGAAGTTTATGATTCTGTACGAAACGAGCTGAAAAATTTTGATGAAAAATTGCTCGATAAACACGAAATTATTTTACTTACCAAATCAGATGAAGTGGACCAAGATACGCTTAATAAAAAAAGAGAAGAACTCATAGCTCATACCGAAAAAACAGTGCGTGAAATTTCTGTTCTTGATGATGCAAGTGTTAAAAAATTCGCTGATTTTTTAGCAAAAGAGCTGGAAGAAAAGAAAAATAAGTGAACTAGGTAATAATAAAAAGTGAAACAAAAGAATTAGAATGTTCAACTACGAACTACAGCCACTATTGACAAATATACTAAAGTAATGTATATTACATGCCAGTAATACTTTTGCATAGGGCAAAAGTGACGTTCTTCGAAAGGGAGGAAAAGTGAAGAACTTTACAGGTTTCTTGCTGGTACTGGTCGCCTTCGTTATCAGCGCTTGCTCTTCGGTCGTCGAAGCGCCGGAAGGATCGGGAGACTTTCTCGATCTCGAGGTTCAGGTGGTAAGCTCTACGCCTGATGGCGAGGCTATCAATAGCTTGGTCATCTACAACGAAGACGGCGAACCAGTCGATACGATGAATAATTTCGTCGATCGGTTTCAGGTATTTACGTTTCCACCGGGAGACTACAGCGTGCGAGTTTTCACGTTCACCGAGTCTGGCTCGATAAGCGTCACGAGGGACGTTAGTCTTTTCTCGGATGAGAGCGTGACCATTGATGCTTCAGGTGGAGTGGTGAGCAACGTTTACGTGGACTCGCCTGAAATGCTTACCTTGTTCCTGTCATTTCCGCTGGTGTTCGATGACACATACATGGATGATTCGCTGGTAAGCTTTGACAGTGCAGAACTGCACGTGTCTGAACTGCACTTGTCTGAGGGTTCATTTGTTCTTACCGACATCAGTTCGCATGGTTTGGGTGTGCAGGAGGTGGTCCAGAACGGTATCACCAATACTGTCAACTTCACCCCTGCGGATGGAATGTTGATGACCGGGTTCACTTCATTGAGCTTTGGTCGTCCGGTCGGCCGGTGTGGTCGTTTCGGACACGTTGAAGCTCGCTGGACAAGCGAGACCGTGACTGTGCACGAGTATGCACGGATGGTGATTCCTTGTAAGGGCTAACCCTCCCGATCACACCCCCGATCGTGCACTGCGCGATCGGGGGTGATTTTTTACTACTCACCTTTGCGCAGCGAGGTTACATCTATTCTTTTTCTTTTGGCTTGAGCCTATGCTAGTATTGCAACCATGAAAGACGACTATAAACCCACAATAGGGCTTGAAATTCACGCGGAGCTGAAGACCAAGTCAAAAATGTTCTGTGGTTGCGAAAACGCTCCACACACAAGTGAGCCCAACTCTCGGATCTGCCCAATTTGCATGGCACACCCAGGGACGCTTCCTAAGATCAATAAGGAAGCGGTAAAAAATGTTCTTAAGGTAGGAGTCGCTTTGAATGGCAACCTCGCTGATTTTACAGAATTCGATAGGAAGAACTATTTCTATCCGGACATCCCTAAGGGGTACCAAATTTCACAATATGAATACCCCCTAGTTACCGGCGGGAGATTATGTGAAGTTGACATAACCCGTATTCACTTAGAAGAGGATACTGCCAAGTCTACACATGACAAAGGAGATTATTCCCTGGTTGATTATAATCGCGCGGGAGTGCCTCTTATGGAATTAGTAACAGAGCCCGTTATAAAAAGCGGTAAAAAAGCTGCGGATTTTGCCCGAGAATTGCAGTTGCTTCTTCGCACTCTGGATATCTCTGAGGCAAATATGGAAAGAGGAGAGATGCGCGTTGAAGCTAATATTTCGGTATCAAAATCAGAGGATTTTGGTACCAAAACCGAAGTAAAGAATTTAAATTCATTTCGTTCTGTAGAGAAGGCGATTGCCTTTGAAATAGAACGTCAGATAGAAATATTAGAAAACGGCGAGACAGTTGAGCAGGAAACACGAGGCTGGGACGAAAACAAACAAGAGACATACACTCAGAGAAAAAAGGAATCGTCACAAGACTATAGGTATTTCCCCGAGCCGGATCTTCCTAAATTAAAGATTTCGCAACTAGAAGAATTTTCCAAAAATAGCTTACTTTCTGAAATACCAGAACTTCCGAATGAAAAAAGGAAACGTCTGATCGATCTGGGTATTAAGGAGGAAGATGTCGAAACGTTGATCTTAGATTTTCAATTAGGTGACTTTTTTGATGAGGTATCGAATTTATTAAATGGGAGTGCCGCTAAGTTAAAATTAGCCGCGAATTATATAACCTCCGACCTTCAGGGCATAAGATCAAATGACTCGGAGATACAACTACCTAGAGCTGAGCTCTTTGTCGAGCTTATTAATATGATCGATTCAGGAGAGCTTTCTAGTAGAGGCGCGAAAGATACACTGGTTTTGCTTTTTGATAAGGACGAATCACCCAAAAAACTAGCTGAAGAAGCAAATCTCTTGCAGCAGAGCGATGAGAGTGCATTAGAAAAAGTCGTTGAAGAGGTCATAGCGGAGAATCCAGAAGTTGTTACTGATTACAAGTCAGGCAATGAGAATGTATTTCAGTTTTTTATAGGGCAAGGAATGAAAAAAACAAAAGGGTCAGCTAATCCACAAGTTTTGGCAGAGATTTTCAAAAAGAAATTAAAATAATTCACTTCACATCTAATTGCCTTATTCTCTTAAATGCTCACACTTTGTTGCGGGCGTTTTTTAGTGATCTACTTCTTTTTGTGGATAGGTGTAAGAGAATCTCTGATATACTAAGGGAGTTACAAGGTGGCTCGTTTTCACTATTTTTATTTATGTCTATTAGAGTTGGAATAAACGGTTTCGGTAGGATCGGTAGAAGTTTTTATAAGGTAGCGCATACGCGAGATGATATCGAGGTTGTGGCCATTAACGATCTCGGAGATCCGGAAAATCTAGCTTATCTTTTGAAATATGATACCGCGCAAACTTCTCCGTTGAAGGAGGTTAATATTGAGGAAGACGGAGACGCAAAGAGCTTGGTCTCCGATGGCCGTAGAGCAAAATTCTTTTCCATACGAGATCCCAAAGAAATACCTTGGGGGGATTATGATGTTGATGTGGTGGTGGAATCCACTGGCATCTTTAGAACTTATGAGAAGTCCAAACAACATCTTGACGCGGGGGCTAAGCGCGTAGTTGTATCTGCGCCGATCAAAGGTGAGGAAGTAGAGGGTATATCCGGAGGCACCGTTCTTATGGGAATAAACGAAGAAGATTTCGCGGGAAAGCAAATTACTTCCAACGCATCTTGCACAACAAACTCCGGCTCGCCTTTGGTTGCTATACTTAACGAGTCAATTGGTATAGAAAAGGCTCTTTTGAATACTGTGCACGCTTATACAGCTTCACAGTCACTCGTAGATGGTCCCAATAAAGACTGGCGGAAGGGTCGGGCGGCGGCGCAAAATATTATACCTACCACAACTGGCGCAGCTATAGCTACAACTAAAGTAATTCCGGATTTGGAAGGAAAATTTGACGGCATAGCCCTTCGTGTTCCGGTGATAGCCGGATCGGTGGCAGATATTACTTTTATCTCCAAGCGAGACACATCAAAAGAAGAAGTGAATGAAATTCTTATGAATGCATCTCAGGAACCACGCTGGATGAAGACGTTTGGAGCGACCTATGAACCTATTGTGTCTTCAGATATAGTCGGATCGGAAAAAGCTTCTATTGCAGATCTCACATTTACTCGTGTAGTAGGCGGCAATCTTGTAAAAGTACTGGCTTGGTACGATAACGAAATGGGGTATACGTATTCTTTAGTTGAGCACGTTGTTAAAGCAGGTCAGTTTTTGGATAATTAAAATATCTATGGCTATACAGCACGAGCTAAGAGAGTCTATAAAAGGGGACGTGGATGTTACCGACGATACTCTGGAAGAGTATTCTTATGACGCTTCACTCTTTGGTGTTCGTCCTAAAGTAGTTGTTTTTCCCAAGGATGTCCACGACATAAAAGAATTAGTACACTTTATAAATAAAAAGCGTGAAGAGATACCAGGTATTTCTTTAACAGGAAGAGCGGGCGGAACAGATATGACAGGAGGTCCATTGACTGAATCAATTTCAGTGTCATTTACAAAATATATGAATCACGTCTGGGAGGTAAATCCCGAAGAAATGTTTGCACGAGTTCAACCCGGAGTTTTTTATAGAGACTTTGAAAAAGTTATTTTACCTGAAGATCTGTCACTGCCTTGTTATCCGGCGTCTAAAAGCATTGCGGCTCTTGGTGGCATGGTAGCTAATAATTGTGCCGGAGAAAAAACACTGCGCTATGGTAAAATGAACGACTTTATCCAAGAGATCAAAGCTGTGTTTTCAGACGGTAACGAGTACGTTCTCAGGAAACTCAATATGGAGGAGCTGGAGCAGAAAAAGTCTCAGGACAACTTTGAGGGAGAGGTTTATAGACGTATGCATTCTTTGCTGGAAGATAACTACGATATAGTCAAAGCCGCTAAGCCTGATGTGGCAAAGAATTCGGCGGGCTATAACCTTTGGGATGTGTACGATAGGGAACAAGGTACATTTGATCTCACGCAACTTTTCGGCGGGTCCCAAGGTACTTTAGGTATTTGGGCTGAGACACGGCTGAGGTTGGTACATGAAAAGCCCAAGCGACGTTTGACTGTACTGTTTTTTAACTCTTGGGATGAGGTGCCGGAAGTGGTGAACAAATTATTGCCTCTCGACCCGGAGTCCATAGAAACGTTTGATGATGCGACTCTCAAGCTTGGTTTGAGATTTATGCCGCAAATTGCAAAGAAAGCCGGCTCTTCGTTTTTACCTTTTGCGCTTAAGTTCTGGCCCGAGGCGCTAATTGGTTTAAGAATGCTCGGTTTGCCCAAGTTAACAATGTTGATCGAGTTTGCCGAAGATACAGAAGAAGAGCTAGATCAAAAAATAAACGATCTCAAAGAGTCACTCGAAGAGCATAATAAAATTATTATGAGGGAGCTGGATACGGAAGAAGAGGCGGAAAAGTATTGGACCATGCGCCGCGAAAGTTTCTCGCTTTTGCGAAAAGAGGTGAGCGATAAACGCACGGCTCCATTTGTTGACGATTTTTGTGTCAAACCAGAATTTTTACCCGAATTTCTTCCCAAAGTGTTTGGCATATTAAAAAAACACGGTATTAAAGCCACCTTGGCCGGGCACGCAGGTGAGGGTAATTTTCACATAATTCCTCTTATGGATCTTTCTAAAAAGACAGAACGCGACAAAATTCCTGTAGTGCTAGATAAGGTGAATAATCTAACTTTTGAATACGGAGGAACCATGACGGCGGAGCATAACGACGGTTTAATAAGGTCGCCTTATCTGGAGCAGATGTATGGAAAAAAGGTCTATGATCTGTTTGTAGAGACTAAAAATATTTTCGATCCTAACAATATCTTTAATCCGGGCAAAAAGATAAACGCCGACCTCGACTATGCTATGGAGCATATAGATCACTAGATAATTCTCCTGAGTTTAGACCTAGTTAGTATATATTAAGGAGTCTTTTGTGTTAGAATGGACGCGAATAAAAGCTTGATTATGAAAATATTTTTGGCCACGGATCACGCGGGATTTAAAACAAAGGAAGAGGTAAAGAGCCACCTGAGTTCATTGGGCTATGAGGTAGAGGACTGTGGAGCATACGAGCTAAATCCAGATGATGACTATCCTGATTTTATCAGCAAGGCAGCAGAAGAGGTTTCGAAGGAACCTGATACTAATAGAGCGGTAATTTTTGGTGGCTCCGGACAAGGAGAGGCTATTGTTGCAAATAAGTTCAAGGGGGTTAGAGCAGCTGTGTTCTATGGCGGAGAAGATAAAGGGAAAATAGTAACCCTTTCACGTGAGCACAATGACGCAAATATCATTTCCTTGGGAGCTAGGTTTATCACTATTGAAGAAGCAAAGCGTATAGTAGAAATTTGGCTTGATGAACCTTTTTCAGGCGAAGATAGACATAAACGCAGGATAGAGAAAATAACAAAAATTGAAAACGAACATGACTGAAATTATTCCAGCCGTTTTACCCGAAGACTATCAAGAGCTACGTGAAGATCTGGCTTTGGTACATGGCCTATCTTCGTTTGTGCAAATAGATATTTGTGATGGTGAATTCGTACCAAGATTATCTTGGCCTTATGGCGAACCAGAGACATTTGAAAAGATCCTAGCTGGAGAAGAAGGCATGCCTTTTTGGAAAGAGATTCAGTTTGAGGCTGATCTGATGGTCAGCAATCCAGAAGATGTGATAGATGATTGGATAAATGCCGGATTTTCCCGAATGGTCATACACTATCAAAGTACGAATAAACTGGAAGATATTTTAGATAAACTCAGTGAATTTCAGGTGGAATGTGGAATAGCTATACAGATCGATGACGAGCCTCAAGATCTTGCGCCATATATAGACAAAATTGGTTTTGTGCAATGCATGGGCATAGAGAATATTGGATATCAGGGAGAGCCGTTCTCCCAAAATGTTGTCCACAAAATAAAGAAAGTCCGGGAAATTTTTCCTGATATACTTATAAGTGTAGATGGTGGAGTTAGCCTAGATACCGTGGAGAGGTTAAGTGATGCTGGAGCGAGACGACTCATTTCCGGCTCAGCTATTTTGGGAGCAGAATCACCAAAAGAGGCCTTTGATGCAATGCGAAATTTGGCTAATAAGTAATAATATCTTTTCAAAATGCCACACCTTTCAGATGAAAAAGTTCATTCTTTAGAAAAAAAGGCAAACGAGATCAGGCAGACCATAATTGAAATGCTGACTGAAGCCGGTTCTGGCCATACTGCTGGTCCGTTGGGTATGACTGACATATTTACCTCGTTTTATTTTCATATTTTAAATCACAGACCCGAAGACCCCGAGTGGGAGGATCGTGATCGCTTAATTCTTTCTAACGGGCATATAGTACCGGTTAGGTATGCTGCTATGGCGCACGCCGGATATTTTCCTTTGGAAGAAGTTAACACTTTGAGAAAATTAGGTTCAAGATTGCAGGGTCACCCTGAACGAGAAAAAATGCTCTCACTTGAGAGTACTTCGGGCCCTCTTGGTTCGGGCCTTTCACAGGCTTCGGGGATCGCATATGCAGCCAGAATGGATAAAAAAAATTTCCGAACCTACTGTTTGATGTCGGACGGAGAATTGCAAGCGGGAAATACATGGGAAGCAGCTATGTTTGCGGGAGCTAACGCGCTTTCTAACTTAACCGGAGTGATCGATAGAAATAATATCCAAATAAACGGCATGACCGAAGAGGTAATGCCTCTTGAGCCTCTGAGAGAAAAGTTTGAATCATTTAATTGGCACGTTATTGAGGTAGACGGGCATAACATAGAAGAGTTTGTTAACGCGATAGAGCAAGCCAAGGCAATTTATGAGAGACCTACTATGGTTCTTGCGCACACCATCCCGGGCAAAGGCATTAAGAGTATGGAGTTTGACCACGAATGGCACGGCAAGCCTCCGTCCAAGGAAGAATCTGAGAAGTTCTTAGAGGAGCTACGAGAGATTAATATTTAACTTATGTTTATGATGTTTGGAATAAGACAATTGATCAAGGCAGATAGGAAGAATCCTATTTATCTAAGTCCTTTGGTTTTAGGAATTATTTTTGTGGCTTCTGTTTTGATCTTTATTTTCCTGCAAATGACCACGGCTTTTGCCGAAAGGGAGGACGTGCGTAAGTGCCATGCGGATTCTCTTTCTGCGACCGAGACACTCCCTGAGGACGTAAATGCCGCCGAATATTATGAATTCTCTTTTAAGACTTGTATGAGAGGTAAAGGATACGCAATATAACTTTGAACTATGATAAGAGAAGAACAAAAATTGGTTGAGAACATTTTCAACATAGAGGAGATCGAGCAAGTACCAACTCGTAACGGTTTTGGAGACGGCTTGGCGGAAGTGGGCGATCGTGACGAAAGCGTGGTGGCTGTTTGTGCTGATCTGGCTGGGTCAACGCGCACCGAGAAATTCAGGCAGAAATTTCCGGATCGCTATATAGAAGCCGGAGTAGCAGAGCAGAATATGGCTGCTCTAGCGTCCGGTTTAGCTAATTATGGAAAGATACCTTATATTGCCTCATACGCGGCGTTCAGTCCCGGGCGAAATAATGAACAAATTCGTACAACGATCTCGCTTAATAACGTACCAGTTAAGATCGTCGGAGCTCATTCTGGCGTCTCTGTGGGGCCAGACGGCGCAACACATCAAGCGCTTGAAGACATTGCTCTTATGCGTGTTCAGCCCAATATGAAGGTCATAGTACCAGCTGATGCTGAGGAAGCCAGGAAGGCAACCCACGTGGCCTATGAAACCAACTCCCCGGTGTATATTCGTCTCACGCGGGAGAAAACGCCCTTGTTTACCACACACGATTCGCCGTTTGAATTTGGAAAAGCGAATGTACTATTTGATCCTGACGAAGCCGAGGTTACTATTTTTACCTGCGGTCCTTTGACCTACAATGCTTTGTTTGCCGCACATGAATTGGAAGAAGAGGGGATTAGAGTTGCTGTTGTAAATGTCCATACCGTAAAGCCCTTGGACGAAGAAACAATTCTCAGTTTTGCCGAAAGAACTAACGCTGTCGTGTCTGTAGAAGAACACCAAGTTGCGGGAGGTCTAGGTTCTGCGATCTCGGAATTCTTATCGCAGCGCCACCCTTCTCCTCAAGAGTTTGTCGGAGTATTTGATAGATTTGGACAATCGGGAGAACCAGAAGAATTGATCGAGCATTATGGTATGGATGTCGGCTCTATTAAAGAAGCGGTAAGGAAGGTTATCTCAAGAAAACAATAAAATAACCGGCATGAGCCGGTTATTTTATTGTTTCTGTTTTACTCAAGCTTACTTGGCTGATAATCTTCGGGTCTGTTCTCTAGATGTTCGAGTAGTTTTTCTCTGGATAAAAGACCAGCTTGCGCTCCTATGTCTTGCACCACCGCCATCGAATTAACCGGCCCCCATTCCAATGCTTCAGGGATCGATTTGCCCGTTGCCATTGCGGCAGTAAAGGTTGAAGAAAAAGAATCTCCGGCGCCAGTTCTGTCAATTGGCGGCTTAGGATCCGGATACATGGGCATATGCCACATCTCATTTCCGTCGAAAGCGTAAGCACCGTTAACTCCATCTGTAATTACGGCAATATTGGGACCATGTTCGTGCATAATTTTCGCGAGTTCTTTTATATCATCCTCTTTAGTTTCCAGGATTCTTTGAGCCTCTTGTTTGTTGCAGAAAAACAATTCCGAAAGTTCGTACAAGCGCTTTAGCTTTTCATAACCCAACTTCATTTGAAATGTACCCGGCTGAAAAGCAAGTTTCGTTTCAGAATGTTTTTCCAAGTAATCAGCAATTTCTTCGTGATACGGTAGAGAGTTTTCAGCCAAGGATGAAAGGTAAAGATATTTTGGCGCCGGATCTAATTCGGGGAATTTATAGTTGTATTGTTGATGATTAACCAAGATCGTGCGCTCAGCGCCAAATTGCAAAACGTAATGCAGATTTGACCTTTCTCCTTCATGTACTTCTACATTCGAAAGGTCAATAGATTCCGATCTGAGTTGTTCTAGATCCTGTTTACCATAAATATCATCTCCAACGTTTGTGATAAGGCCTGTATTAAGGCCGAGGCGTGAAGCGGATACTGCCGCGTTAGGCGAATTGCCTACTGCTGGTACCACCTCGACGTCTTCATAGGGGATCTTATCGCCAAAACGGAAACAAATTTCATCATATCCATGATCTCCCTCGTCTTTCTCTTTATCTATACGTACGTCTTTTAGGTCTATAAAAGAGTCGGTAACGATGTCGCCTACTGCAACAAAATCAAGAGCTTTGGGTTCTTCTTCCATAATAGTTCTGGTATTAACTTGTATGTCTTTAGTATACCAAGAATAGTGATCCCTTTGAATCTTGAAAACTAAAGTAATGCAAACATTTCCAGCAAAAGATGAGTTCAAAAGTTACTGAAATACTGTTGCTTTTTTGGCATAAATCCCTATAATGGCGTTTGTATGTCAACAATTTCTGTAGAAAAGCGTACCGAGCGCGGTAAAAAATTAAAAGAGCTTCGGAGTCAAGGAAAGATTCCTGCTGTATTTTATGGTCCCAAAGATAACTCAGAGGCCATAACTCTTTCTCGAAGCGAATTTGATAGTCTTCTCAGTAAAGAAGGCGAATCCTCTGTCGTAACCCTCAAAGGGGATGACATAGAAAAAGATGTTCTTATCCAAGACATTCAAACGCATCCGGTTACGCAGTTTGTCGAACACGTTGATTTTTATGTTATCGACAAAACTAAGAAAGTCGAAGTTTCTGTTCCTATCGAGTTCGTTGGCGAATCTCCAGCTGTTAAGAGTCTGGGAGGTACATTGATCAAGGTACTGCATGAACTTGATATTAAAGTCTTGCCTACAGATATTCCCCATGAAATAAATGTTGACGTTTCTGAGCTCAATGATTTTGAGTCAGTTATATACGCTCGAGATCTTAAGCTTCCGGAAGAAGTAGAGTTAATGACAAATCCAGACGAAACAGTTGTATTTGCCGAAGAACCGCGAGAAGAAGAGCCTGAAGAAACAGAAGAGCCTGCCAGCATTGATGACATCGAACGAGTAGGTGAAGAGGATACAGAGGAATCTTCCTCAGAAGATTCTGAAGGATCAGAAGAAGAGTCAGAGTAACCAAACTTCTCTCTATTTAGACTTCTATTTAAAAACGCTTCCACCCCTTGGAAGCGTTTTTAAATACATGATAGAATTGACTTGTAATAAAACCATATGAGTTTAAAGCTCGCGAAAGTTCCCATATACATATTAATAGCTATTACAGTAACTCTGGTGTTTACAGCGGTGCCTGTTTCAGCGCAAGAAACTGATTCAGATAAGATCGAGCGTGAGCGTGAATTGCAGGCAGAACTAGAAAAAGTTCTCAAAGAAATAGCTTCGCAAAAGAAAGAGCTCCAGGAACAACGATCTCAATCTGCGTCTATTCAAGAGGAAATTGCGGTCCTTGATGCCCAAATTAGAGAAACCCAACTGCAGTTAGAGGCTAGCAGGCTCCGGATCAATCAATTATCTAACGATATACAAGTAAAGGCGGAAACTATATCTGAGCTAGAAGATAAGACCTTAAGGGAAAAAGAGTCTTTGTCTAGGTTGCTGCAAAAAATGAGGGAAGTAGACGATAGCTCTATGATCGAGGTTTTTCTAGCTAACGAAAATCTATCCGACTTTTTTAAAGATTCGGACTCCTTGAGAACGCTTAAACAGCGTATATTGGAGGACTTGGAAAGAATCGCTGAATATCAAGAGGCAGCTGCAGAACAAAAGGCTAAGTTGGAAATGGTAAAGAATGAGCAGGAAAATATTACTTATCAAATAGAGAAGAGCAAAGAAAAGATCCAGGTGTCTCAACAGCAAAAAGAGCAGCTTTTATCGGCAAGCAAGGAGAAAGAGCAAACTTATGAGGAGATAGTTGCGGAGCGTCAGGCGAGAGCTTCTGAAATACGTTCAGCTCTATTTTCACTTAGAGATACAGGCGACATTAACTTTGGACAGGCGTTAGATTACGCTCGTATAGCCGAGGAAGGGACAGGTGTTCGTCCTGCGTTTCTACTCGCGATAATAACTCAAGAATCAAACCTGGGGCAGAATGTTGGTCGTTGTAACTTGCCTTCAACCCCAAACAGAACTTGGAAGGAAATTATGAAGCCGGACAGAGATCATGCGCCTTACCTGCGTATTATGGATCGTTTGGGCCTAGACCCTAACACTCAGCCGTTGTCTTGTCCTATAGGAAACATTGGATGGGGAGGAGCCATGGGGCCTTCACAATTTATCCCATCCACTTGGGAGATGTACCAGAGCCGTGTATCTTCAGTAACAGGAGTTTCTCCTTCTAACCCTTGGAATCCTCGTGACGCCTTTACGGCTTCGTCGCTATTCCTCAAGGATCTGGGAGCTGCGGCAAGAACATATGATGCCGAGTGGGAAGCTGCGGCTCGCTACTACGCCGGAGGAGGTTGGCAAACTCGCGGTGTGAATTATGCCAACAGTGTAATGAATATTGCCTCGCGCTTACAGTCGCAGATCGACACCCTAGAATCACTATAAGTATAAATATTGCGGGCTGCGAAAGTCTGTGGTAGTATCCATTTTGTTATGAAAAAAGACATTCACCCAGAAAACGTACGACACGTCATTTTCGAAGACTCCTCAACTAAGGATCAGTGGTTGATACTTTCGACCGTAAATACTGAAGAAACAGCTAAATGGAGTGATGGCAAAGAATATCCTCTGTATCGGGTAGAGATCTCTAGTGCCTCGCATCCGTTCTTTACTGGCCAAGAGAGAGTTATGGATACTGCCGGTCGAGTTGATAAATTCCGACGCCGACAAGAAGCCGCAAAAGAAAAGGCCTCGGGCAAATAAATATAATTTTTAAGGTCGGTTCTTCAATAGCCGACTTTTTAATTAAAAGTAATTTAAGAGTATAATCGGTTGTTTTGTAGATACAAAATAAAATGGAAAATACTGACCTAACTAAATACAAAGAAAGCGAGAAAACGAAATATTTGGCTGAAGAATATGAACGTTTGGAAACAAGTGAGCGCGAGACGAAAGAAAGCGCAGGGAGTGACCCTGATCTACTAGAGCTTGCTAAAGATGATTTGTCCACTATTGCCACACAGAAAGAAGACCTTCTATCTCGAATGGACGATATACTCAAAGAAGAGGAACAGGATGAAGAATTTCCCAGCGAGATCGTTCTTGAGGTGCGAGCTGGAGCTGGCGGTGAAGAAGCTGCGTTGTTTGCGGAAGAACTTGCGCAGATGTATCTGACCCACGCGGACAATCAAGGATGGACGATAAATTTGGTCGACGACTCACGCGCAGAGATGGGCGGATATAAAGAAGCGTCGTTTGAGATCCATGGCAAAGACGTCTATCGGCAGCTTCGGTTCGAGACCGGTGTGCATCGCGTCCAGCGTGTCCCCGCGACGGAAAAGCAGGGACGAATACACACCTCTACTGCCTCGGTTGCTATACTGCCGATTCGGAAAAGAGCACAGGTTGAGATTGATGAGTCGGATCTCGAAGTCGCTTTTTCGCGCGCCGGTGGACCAGGTGGCCAGAATGTAAACAAGGTAGAGACCGCTGTACGCCTTACACACAAACCAACAGGTATTGTCGTCTCTTCACGTGCCGAACGGAGTCAGCTAAAAAACCGAGAAAAAGCGATATCGATCCTTACGGCGCGCCTTGAGGAGTTGCGCCGCGAGGAAGAAGAAAAGAAACATGCCGACAGCCGAGCAAATCAAATCGGCACAGCGGATCGCTCGGAGAAGATACGTACGTATAACTTTCCACAGGATAGAGTAACCGACCATAGGATCAAGAAAAGTTGGTCTAATATAGAGGGTATTATGGCTGGTGACATCCAAAAAATCCTCGATGATCTAGAGGAGGAGCAAGGTAAACAAAGTGAAGAGCAAAAATAAAAAACATTATTTGTCTCCACTCCGGCAGGTAAATTTGATACTATTGTAGCTAATGAGCAAAACACTTCTTTCAGGAATAAAGTCGACCGGGCGTTTGCACATAGGTAATTACTTTGGTGCTATGCGTCAGTTTGTAGAACTGCAGGACAAGTATGATGCACTTGTCTTTATTGCCGACCTTCACGCACTAACCACCGTTCGTGGTTCCGATAAGCTCGCAAGGAGAGCTCTTTTGACGTGGCGGCGGCGTATCTTGCAGTTGGACTCGATCCAAGGACAGAGTAACCCTTTTTAAACAATCTGACGTTCCTGAGGTGACAGAGCTCGCTTGGATATTTGAATGCCTTACATCTATCTCTTACCTTAAACGGGCACACGCATACAAAGACGCGCAAGAAAAAGGGGAGGAAATAAACGCAGGGACGTTTAACTATCCTATGTTAATGGCAGCCGATATTCTGATTTACGATGCTGATATAGTTCCGGTCGGCAAAGACCAAAAACAGCATCTCGAGATCGCGAGGGACACTGCGGACGCGTTCAACCGCGCATATGGCGAGACGTTTAAACTCCCAGAGCCGCATATACTCTCTGACGTTGAGACGATCCCGGGTATTGACGGACGCAAAATGAGCAAGAGCTATGACAATGTTATACCGCTTTTTGGTTCTGACGATGAGCTTCGCGACGCGGTGATGTCGATTCAGACCGACTCGACGCCACTTGGTGAGCCCTTAGATCCTGATTCCGATACCGTTTATTATCTTCATAAACTTGTATCGTCAAAAGAAGAGATCGAAGATCTGGAGAGTAAGTACCGCGAGGGTTCAATCGGTTATGGAGATTCAAAAAAGATGCTAGCTCTGAAATTATTAGAATATTTTGCACCTCTTCGTGAACGATATAACGAACTCCTGAAAGACCGAGCATACGTGAGCGACGTTCTCACTCTTGGGGCGAAAAAGGCGAGCGAGCAGGCAGAACAGAAAATGACGGAAGTACGTCGTGCGATAGGGGTGACTGAGTAAACCAAAAGGATCGTGGCCGATTCACATGAACACAATGCCACAGATCGACGAACCATTATTCAAGGGGTTCGCCTGATCGGTCGTTATATGCGCGACACACCTGTGCGGTGAGTTCTGCCGATTCTTGGGCGTACTTCGCGCTTGGGACGCGCTTATTCAATCACCACCGGTCGCATCATCGACGACGATCGCCGATCTACCGTCGGACTTTCGCCGTGAAGTGATGTTCGTATTTGTGATCCTTGCGCTGTGGTGTGTCATACAGCTCGTCACGTACGCGGTTGACTGGGCGCTCTCGATCAGGTCGCTCTCGCTCGCTGAGCGTATGTCGATCAGTTTTCGCGTGCGGGGGTATAATCATTTGTTGCGTCTTCCGCTGTCATTTCACAAAGAGCAGCGGTTCGGTTCAGTGATGGAGAATATGAATATGGGTGCGTTTACGATGCAAAGCGTGACGCAGGACATTCTTCAGATCGCGCCGAAACTTCTGACTCTCGTGGCGGCATTTTCGTTCGCATTCTTTATTAATGTATGGCTTGCTCTGATACTTGTGGTTTCCGTAGCAATGTACGTGGTCGTTGCCCGATCGACGCTTGCTCCGCTCGCCCCACTGGAGCGCTCATATCACCAATATCAGCGTGAAGCTCACGGTACTGTTTATAATGTCATATCACAAGTGCGAGAGGTAAAAATTGCCGCATACGAAAACCGGGAAGGGAATACCATCGCACATAATTTTACTGGACCTCTATTGGGAACATTTCTTCATATACGCGGTATCTGGGAGCGAATGAGCTTCTTTCAGCGAGTGCTGGTGTTGATTACGCAAATAGCGATCTACGTTCTAGGTATTATTTTTGTAACGCAGGGAGTCATTTCCGTTGGTGAACTTGTTGCTTTTAATGCGTATGCAGGCCTCCTCTATGGCCCATTCATAGAATTCAACGATATGTGGCAATGGCTTCAGAATTATGTGACAAATCTTCTGGAGGCTGAAAAGATCTTTGAAGAGCCACAAGAGATCTATCATCCGGAGGGAGCGGGGACGCCGACCTTGCGAGGCGAGATCGTATTCGACCATGCTTCATTTGCGTATGACACAGAGAATGAAGTACTGACTGATGTTTCGTTTACTATACCGGCTGGCACGAGAACGGCACTTGTGGGGCGCTCCGGTGAGGGGAAGAGTACGATCATTGATCTGGTGGCGGGATTCTATTTCCCAACCTCCGGCTCTGTTGCTATTGACGGAATAGACACGAGATCTATCGATCTTGAAAACGTGCGTCGCCAGATCGGAGTGGTATCACAAGAGATCGCACTCTTTAACTCAGTACAGTGCACTACAATATCGCGTATGGCTCTCCGGACGTGACGCGCGAAGAGGTAGAGCAAGCAGCGAAATATGCGCACGGGGATGAGTTTATACAGCGATTTCCTGACGGATATAACACGCTGGTCGGCGAGCGAGGGGTGAAGCTCTCGGTCGGCCAAAAACAACGTGTGGCGATCGCGCGCGCGTATCTACAAGATCCGGCGATACTTATCCTTGACGAGCCCACATCCGCGCTTGATGCGAAGACCGAGCATGATCTGACCGAGACACTTGAGGAACTTATGGAGGGGCGTACCACGATCATCGTTGCACATCGACTCTCAACCGTGCGTCGCTCAGACCAGATTCTTGTACTCAAGGCCGGCACGATCGTCGAGCAGGGTACGCACGGTGAACTTATTGAAAAAGAGAACGGCACTTACCGCGAGCTCTATGATCTCCAGATCGGCTTGAACGATTGACATCTAACCTCACTTACTAGCTCGCAGGACAGCATTGACAAAAATAATAAATAATAGCATAATACACTTAGATCAATCGAACTTCGAAACGCTGTGTCTGCCGTAGCAGAAAGTCCTTCACTTTAGGGAATTGCCCTAAGTTTCTCGAATCTGTTGAAGAGTTTTCTGCTACGGCACACTCGCATTGGGCGAAGAGGTGTTGAGTAGCGAAGCCTCAATTCAAATAGGAGGAATACATGTCGTCCGAAACACCAGAGCTCACTCTAGACTCAGACCTTGAGCTCTTCCAGCTTCAATTACTGATCTTCCTCCGTTGCATCTTTGATGAACGGCCCGCACTCTTTGCCGGCGGTCCTGGCGACATCAGCAGGTTTGCTCGTGAGATCTTCCCACCGGAAGACGCCGACCGTATCGATGAAGCGCTCAAGGCACTCGATACGTACGACGAGGAATCCGATGGATGGACTGCGGCTTATGGGGTACTACTTTCGTTCGTGTCGACGGACGTAGGCTTCCATGATCGCGTGCATCGTGATATAGCCAAGGCCCGAGGCGCCAGCAGGCGTTTCTCCGCTTTGAGTGGCTTGCTTCCAGAGGTCGATATCGAGGACCTTTGGGAAAAGCTAGTAGCCGACCGAGCCAAGAGGTGAAGTTGACGTGGAAGAGTGAGTTTGTCACCTTCTGGAGGACGATTGTCGTGGTCGCACGTTGACCTTTCTTCATACACCCCGGACCTTTGGTTCGGGGTGATTTATATTCAAAACCGGGTTGGAAGTATTAACCGGGGTAGCACAAAAATCAGTCAACCTGGCAGGTTGACTGATTTTGGTCATTGACAAATTATAAAATCATTATATATTTCGAGTATATAATAACGCTAGAGAAACATGGAAACAAACGATATAGTGTTGCGTGCTTTTGAAGCGTTCGCGCACGCAGATACAAACACATTTGAAGAACACATTCCTGCGCTTACGGAGAACGATTCGCCGCTTGGAAAGCTGTTGCTTGGAATGTATTACATCAATCATGGAGATGAAGCAGAAGCGGAGGAGGCGCTCAGGGAGTGTATAGCTCTCGATGAGAACAATTTTCAGGCGCTCTTTAATCTTGCTCTTCTTTTGGTCGGACGAGACAGGGTGAGTGAGGCGATAGATTATTATGAGAAAGCGTACGAGCTAAACAATACGCACTTTTCCCTTATATACAACTACGCTCTTGCACTCCACAAAAGAGCGCGAGAAACCGACGATGAGGAGGTGTACAAGAAAGCTCTCGAGCTGTACTTCGAAGCGCTTGAAATAAATCCGGGTCATATAAACCTTCGTGAAAACACCCGCGGGGCTCTCGAAGGGATCAACGTCTCAGAAGAGATCCTTGAAGAGTTCGAGGCCGCTGATTCTAGAGCGACGGTCAAGTCATTTGCGCAGCAAGTACTTCGCGGGTAGTTGCGTATTTCGCAAAAATCTCATAAGCTAAAGAGAGCATAAGCGTTTGAGGTTAGCTGACTCTAACCGAGCTTGAAGGTAGAAATCACTAGCAAGCGTGAGAGTAGATCCTTCCGGGTAAGCCCGAAACAGCTGTAATGAGCGAGAAGTCAAGGTGGTACCGCGGAAAATCCGCCCTTGGATATAAAACGAAAGCATCGGTTTGTATCAAGGGGCGGATTTTTGCTTTAAAATTCAACATTAAATATCTATGGAAAGAAAATATATAGAAGACCTAAAAGACTATGTGGGAGAGGAGGTTTTTATTAACGGCTTTGTTTGGGTGAAGCGCGACCAAGGAAAGATCGTATTTTTTGATTTTAAGGACGCAACCGGAACTGTGCAGGCGGTTGCTCATTCGGGAAATCCTGAGGCTGTGGAAAAGTCTAAGGAGGTCAAACACCAGTGGACAGTAGAGGTTCGCGGTAAAGTTAAAGAGCGTCCAGAAAAAATGCGAACGGAGGACCTAAACGGCTCAATAGAGCTTGAATTACTAGACATAGAAGTAATAAGCAAAGCCAAAGAACTTCCTTTTGATGTAACAGAAGACACGTCGGACATCGACGAAAATTTACGCTTGAAATACCGTTATTTGGATCTGCGATCCGAGAGGATGCAAAGGAATATAAGGTTGCGCAGTCAGTTTGTACAAAAATGTCGCGAATATCTATTTGGCCAAAAATTTACCGAAATAGAAACTCCAATTTTAACCGAGTCTACACCGGAGGGATCGAGAGACTTTGTGGTGCCGTCGAGGTTGCATTTAGGTAAATTTTACGCTTTGCCGCAGTCACCGCAACAGTACAAACAACTACTTATGACCGCTGGGTTTGAAAAATACTTTCAAATAGCGCGCGCTATCCGTGACGAAGATCTTCGCGCTGATCGCGGCTTTGAACATTCCCAAATTGACATTGAATTGTCATTCGTGGCGAGAGATCAGGTAATTGAACTGGTCGAAGAGATGATGACAAAGACAGTTGAAAGTATGGGATATTCTATAAAAGAAAAGCCATTCCCACGCATAAGCTACAAAGAAGCTCTCGATAGGTTTGGTGACGACAAATTTGATCTGCGCACAGAAGAAGAAAAAGAGAAAGGCATACTTTCGTATGCTTGGGTGGTAGATTTTCCTTTCTTCGAAAAAACAGATAATGGCGATTGGACTTTTAGCCACAACCCTTTCTCTCAGCCAAAAGAAGAGCATGTTGAAACTTTGCTAAAGATCGCAGAGCGAGTAGATAACGGTGAAAATCCTCGCGACATTGATGAAATAGGGGAGATACTAACCACGCAGTATGACTTGGTCTGCAATGGTTTTGAATCCGGCGGAGGAAGTATTCGTGCACACAAACCTGAAGTTCTGAGAGCTACATACAAAGCGATGGGAATGGATGACGATTATATAGAAAAAAGTGTGGGGCATATGCTGGAGGCGTTTGAGTTCGGTACTCCGCCCCATGGAGGTATCGCCTTAGGGATTGAGCGCAATATAATGAACCTTTCAGGAGAAGATGCGCTACGCGAAGTTCAGGCCTTTCCTATGACAAGAGGCGGGCATACTTCCGTGATGCAGGGGCCGTCTGAAATTTCTGAAAAACAACTAAAGGAGCTCGGAATCTCTATAAAAAGGAAAGATACTGAAGCAAAATCTTTCCATTGACTAATATCTAAAATATAAGTATAATCACAAGTAGGAAGTTCGTTCCAGAAAAAGAAGAGGTGATCAGAATGGTTAAACCCCACGGAGAAAACGAAGGTGACGACTGGGTTTTCAATGAAAGAACTGGACACTTTGATGAGGTCGTTGTAGTTGACGGAGTAAAATACCGTCCGTGCGTTCACTGTGGAAAAAGAAGTGACTCTCCATACGATAAGCCCGCCCGTGCATGCCAGTTCGTACTATTCATCAGAGAAGCTAACGTTGCACACTTTTTCTGCATTGAGTGCGCAGTAAAATCAGGCTTGTTTACCGATGAGAGCTTACACGCTGAGTTCTGAGTAACCTTAACGGAGGATAAATGCCGAGATACCACGAGAGGTTTCCTTTGAATGACTACAGACGGTTCCGTCGATTGCTTAGTGAAGTGGGTAAAGGCAGTGATAAGGAGATACAAAGAGAACCAAGTAACTCAGAGACTGTCTGCGCTACGAGGGGTTGCTCAAACGTCGGAGAATTTCTCTATTCTACGAAAGGAGTTGGCAAAGAAGAGGAGATTTTCTGTGAATCCTGCTTCAGGCAAATGCGCCCCGACCAGTTTTACTAGAGCCAAGCCGTTTCTTGCTTTTTTGCAAGAGACGGCTTTTTGTTTGCAGGATGGAAAGAAAAGGCAAAAAAAGCTATAGTGTATGTATGAGTGATAATGCTTTTGTTATTTCAACTGGTGCATTCGAGGGTCCTTTGCCGCTTTTGTTGGAGTTGGTACAGAAAAGAAAGGTGTTCATTAGCGACATAGCCCTTGCAGACATTACCGAGGAATTTCTTAGCGTTATCAGAGAACAGGAACGGTCGTTGAAAGAAGACGCAGACTTTATTTCCGTTGCAACTACGCTACTTCTGATAAAATCAAAATCTCTTCTGCCTAACTTTGAACTTACCCCCGAGGAAGAAGAGTCCACAGAAAGTCTAACCCGACGATTAGAAGCTTTTGAAAAAATAAGAATAAAGTCCAACCAACTTGCGGGTATTTACGGAAAAAATGTTTTTTTAAGACGTCGAGTGCCACAGAGTAGCCAAAAACATTTTATACCGGATGACAATATTGCGCCGAGAACTCTGGAGGAAGCGATAAAGAATGTACGAGATCACTTGCCTCAAAAAAACCTTCCCGAAAGGGTTACTATGGAGCAGACAGTGCGCCTAGAAGATGTTTTAGAAAGTCTTTCTAGTAGAATCAAAAAGCATATAGCACTCAGCTTTAGAGAATTTGCGAGTATCGGCAGATCTTCAAGGAGAGATGTGGTCGTACACTTTGTAGCTCTTCTGGAATTGGTTAAACAAGGTTTCCTCGAGGCGGAGCAAACTTCTTCGAATGGAGATATTAAACTAAAGCACCAAGAAGTAAGAGTGCCGAACTATTCGTGAGCTAAATAACTATGAGACTTGAAGAGATAATAGAAGCACTACTTTTTGCAACAGGAGAAACCTATACAATAGGAGAGCTTTCTCGATTAATTTCAAGAGACCAAGATGAGGTTGAGGAGGCACTGGCAGACCTAGAGCTTTCTCTTAAAAATAGAGGTATCAAACTGCTTCGAGAAAAAGACCGGGTCACTTTAGTTGCGATCAAGGAGATCTCGCCCATAGTTGAAGCATTACAAAAAAAGGAACTTACAACGCCACTTTCTCAAGCTGCTATGGATACTATCTCTGTTATCTTATATATGGCGCCAATCGAAAAGAAAAACATTGATTTGTTGCGAGGAGTGGACTCACGCAAGATATTACGCACTTTACGGGCTCGAGATTTGATCAGGGAATCACGAGAAGGTGAAAAAGTAGTGTATAATCCTACTGTAAAACTGTTACAATTTATGGGGCTGGAGTCAGAAGAATCGTTGCCGGACTATAAAAATCACCGTCAAGCTCTAATTAACTTTTTAAATGAAAATGAAGAAGATTCATAGGTGGTGTTGTCTTGTTTAATATGAAAAAATTTCTCGATAATTATAAAAAATTATTATATCGCCATCGAACGATGACGGTGTTTGCGACGCTAACTGTAGTTGCTTTCGTGGTGTTAGTCTCTTCGGTTTTTGTTAATAATATGCAAAAGCAGAAGGCGGCGGTTATAGAAAATGACAAAGACTTAGTCGAAGAAAATGAACAAAAGATGCAATCTCAGATCTTGGCAAATCGAGAAGAGCGAGAAAGGGAAGAGGTTTTTTCTGACTTGGAGTTAGAGGCAGAAGGTATATATGTCTACGACCTTAATAATGAAGAAGTATTGTTTGAAAAAAATCCAGAGACTCCAATGCCTATTGCTTCTATCACAAAAGTAATGACCATTGCCACTGCCCAAGACATTTTGTCAGAGGATGATGTAGTGATGATCGGCAGAGACGCATTAGATGTTGAAGGTGACAGTAACTTACGCTTAGGTGAAAAGTGGAGCTTCAGAGAAATCTCTGATGTAGCCCTTGTTAGTTCCTCAAATGATGCCGCCTTTGCTATAGCAAAAACAGCCGGAGAATATGTAAAAGTTAGCGAGGATTTGGAAAAGGAGTCGTTAGATATTTTTATTGATAAAGTAAACGAAAAAGCGGAAGAGCTTGGCTTGGAAAATGCCGAATTTTACAATGTTACAGGCCTTGATCTCAATAACGAAACTAAAGCCGGCGCCTTGGCTTCTCCTAAAGATATATCTAAATTATTTTCACATATGGTTTTGGAATCATCGGATACGATGTTTAGTACCCGATATACTGATCTCTCCGTTTCTTCTCAGAGCGGAAGAACCCTCGAGGTCGCTAATACTAATGATGCAGTTAGCTCTCTTACGGGATTGCTTGCCTCTAAGACCGGATACACAAAACAAGCAGGAGGTAACCTGGCTGTGGCTGTAGATGCTGGATTTATGAGGCCGGTAGTGATAGTAGTACTCGGTTCTACGTATGAAGGTCGATTTAGTGATGTGGAAAAATTATTACAGACGACTAAAGAATATTATAAAAACATATGATCGTTCTTGATGTAATAAAAGTATTTATTCCCACGGTGGCGGCTTTCTCGATCGGTATGATATTGGCGCCATTCATTTCTGATTTTTTGTATGCCAATAAAATGTGGAAGAAAAAATCCGGTAATACCGGCTCTATAACAGGAGGGGATACGCCTATATTCAACAAGCTCCACAAAACAAAGGACACCGGTACTCCTCGCATGGGAGGCATAATAATTTGGTTGTCAGTATTGGTTACTGTTTTTATTTTCGCGACCTTGGGAGCTATCTTTCCGGACACATTGGCAGAAAAACTTAATTTTTTGTCACGTAATCAAACCTGGATACCGTTTGTGACTCTTATTTTGGGATCCTTACTGGGGCTTTTAGATGACCTTCTTACTGTTTCCGCGTCTGGTGGTTATGTGGGTGGCGGTCTGTCTCTGTTGCGAGTACGTATACCTCTAATCGCTCTGATGGGACTTCTTATCGGTTCGTGGTTCTTTTTTAAACTCGATGTATCGTCCATAGCGATACCATTCTTGGGAGATCTTGGTCTGGGGCTTTTGTTTATACCGTTTTTCTCACTAGTGATGGTCGCCTTGTTTTCTGGTGGAGTTATTGATGGTATCGATGGATTGGCCGGGGGAATTATAGCCACGGTATTTTTTTCCTATGCAGTTATTGCATTCTTTCAGAATCAAATCGACCTAGCAGCTTTTAGTGCAGTCGTTTCCGGGGGTACTTTAGCTTTCTTGTGGTTTAATATACCCCCCGCACGTTTTTATATGACAGAAACTGGAATAATCGGTCTCACGACATGTCTGACCGTAGTTGCGTTTCTAACCGATCAAGTGTTGGTTCTGCCCATTATTGCTCTGCCGTTATTTTTAGCTTCCGGTTCTGTCATTTTACAGTTAGTCTCAAAGAAATTGAGAGGAGGTAAAAAGATATTTCTCGTCGCGCCCATACACCACCATTTTGAAGCGATTGGTTGGCCGAGCTATAAGGTGACAATGCGCTTTTGGATCATAACCATTCTTAGCTCTATTTTTGGAACTGTTATTGCTTTGGTGGGCGGCTTATGAGTAAAGCATTGAAACCCAAAAAAAGAGCTGATAGGTGGTTTTTGGCTATAGTAGTAACGACAGTACTATTCGGGTTTTTTGTATTTATGTCTGCTGCGCTGGGTCTCTACGCGCGCGACGGTGCAACTTTTTCTTCCGTGATGCAAACACAGATCATTGGAGTGTTGTCTGGTTTTATTTTTTTAATTATTGCTTCAAACATTCCTTATACATTTTGGCGTAGAATGGCAATGCCAATTTTTGTAATTTCGACAATACTGATGGCAGTGGTGCTTTTGCCGAACGTAGGTTTTCTTCACGGTGGGTCGAGCAGGTGGATATATCTGGGTCCCTTGTCGTTTCAACCCGCGGATTTGTACAAAATTGCGGTCGTAATTCTATATGCGGCATTGATCGCAAAACATAAAAAAAATATAGCTAACTTTAAATACGCGGTTATACCGCTCTTGATTATCTTTGGTATATCTGGGTTACTTTTGATTCTGCAGCCAAAGATCGGAACGCTTGTAGTTATAGCTATAACTATGTTCGCTATGTTCATAACTTCAGGAGCAAGGGCGAAACATATAGCGCTGCTTTTAACGATTTTATTACCTGTTCTGATCGCTATGCTTTTTCTGTTTCCATATGCGCGCGAGAGGATCGACACATTCCTAAATCCTTCTGAAAACACTATGGATGAAAGCTATCAGATACAGCAATCGCTGATCGCGGTTGGGTCAGGTGGCGTTTTTGGGCGTGGCTACGGACAGAGTATTCAAAAATTCAGTTTTTTACCAGAGCCCATAAGCGACTCCGTTTTTGCCGTTGCCGCTGAGGAGTTTGGCTTTATAGGGGGAGTAATTATCATAGCCCTTGTTACGCTTTTTACTTATCGTGGTCTTATTATAGCTATAAGAGCCCCGGATTTATTCGCTAGACTGTTAGTTCTTGGACTTGTTATACTTATATCGTCTCAATCATTTATTAATATCGCAGCTATGATAGGTTTGGCACCGCTTACGGGTATGCCGCTTGTGTTCATTAGCCACGGTGGCACGGCTATGTTAACAGCCTTAGGCAGCGTTGGAATAATTTTAAACGTGTCAAAATACTCTAAACAAAATTCATGAAAATAGTTTTTACAGGAGGCGGATCGGGAGGTCATTTCTTTCCAATAATTGCCGTAGCTGAATCCCTAACCAAATTGGCCTACGAGGAAAAATACATTAAACCAAAAATGTATTATTTTGGCCCTGCGAAGTATGACGAAGAATTATTATTTGATAATGATATTTCATTTCGTAAGGTGGTAGCAGGAAAAAGAAGGGTAGGATATGGCAGGATACGAAATTTTCTTGATATGTTTGTAATGGGGTGGGGAATACTACAAGCTATCTGGCGTATGTATAGGGTATTTCCAGACGTAGTTTTTTCGAAGGGAAGCTATACTAGTTTCCCCGTGCTGGTTGCCGCTCGCTTCTTTGGAATTCCGGTGATTGTACACGAGTCTGATTCTCGTCCCGGACGGGCTAACAAGTGGGCGGGAAAGTTTGCCGAGAAAGTGGCGGTTTCTTATGAGCAGGCCGCAGAGTTTTTCCCAGAAGAAAAAATTGCTTACACCGGCAATCCTGTAAGACAAGATATTACTGATTTACCTACAAAGGACGAAGGTCTGTCGTTTTTTGAATTAGATAACGATGTTCCGACCATATTAGTCACGGGAGCTTCGCAGGGGGCTCAGCGTATCAACGATGTAGTTTTAAATGTATTACCCAGGATGGTTAAAAAATATCAAATAATACACCAAACTGGGCCGAGTAACTTTGAGGAAATCGAGCGTACCAAAGAGATCATTCTTGAGTACAGTGAACACAAAGAACGCTATAAGCCAGTAGCATTTTTGGACGCAAATAGCCTCAGGCACGCGGCCGCTGCGAGCGATCTTGTGATCACTAGAGCCGGATCCTCTTTGTTCGAAATAGCTCTGTGGGGCATACCGTCCATCGTTGTCCCCATAAGTGTTAGCAACGGAGATCATCAGCGAACTAACGCTTATGCTTATACTCATAATGGCGCGGGTATTGTAATCGAAGAAAATAACTTAACTTCAAATATAGTGTTATCCCAAATTAATACTATATTTTCTAACGACTCCATACGCAAACAGATGGGAGAAGCAGCTTTAAAATTTGCCAAGAAGAATGCCGCTGATAAAATAGCTCGCGCCTTATTTGATGTTGGAATGAAGCATCAAGAGAAATAAAGTAATATTTTTTATGACCAAAGAACAACAAAATGTAGTTAGGTTTGCTCCGTCACCAACTGGTCCACTACACATAGGTAGTGTGCGCACCGCGCTATTTAACTTCCTTTACGCTAGAAAAAATAGTGCCAAATTTATTTTACGTCTTGAGGACACGGACACAGAACGATCTAAGAGAGAATTTGAAGAAGATATTTTGAGCGGCTTTGAATGGCTTGGCATCTATTATGATGAGTTATATAAGCAATCAGAACGCACAGAAATATATCAAGAATACATCAAAAAGCTCATAGATTCCGGATGCGCTTATGTGTCTGAAGAACCCTCGGGCGAACGTCAGAGCGTCATTCGATTCAAAAACCCTAACAAATCTATTCGATTTGAGGACATAATACGGGGAGAAGTTTCTTTTGACACAACGGAATTGGGTGATTTTGTGATAGCCAAAAGTGAAAATGAGCCCCTGTATAATTTGGCGGTTGTAGTTGATGATAAGGAGATGGGCGTAACGCATATTATTCGCGGAGAAGACCACATCTCAAATACTCCGCGGCAAATACTCATTCTTGAAGCTTTGGGTGTTGAGCGTCCTTTTTATGCCCATATTCCGATGATATTAGCCCCAGATCGTTCAAAAATGTCTAAACGCTACGGGACAGTTTCGATTACGGAATATCAGAAACAAGGTTTTTTGCCAGAAGCCATTTTGAACTACCTAGCTCTTTTGGGGTGGAATCCAGGAGGAGAAAAGGAGGTGTTTAAAACAGAGGAATTGATAGATCTTTTTGATATTAATAGGGTACAAAAAGGCGGTGCAATATTTTCAACTGAAAAGTTGCGCTGGTTTAATTCAGAGCACATAAAATTGCTTTCCAAAGAAGAAAGAGATACCAAATTAATGAATTTTCTCAAATCAAGAAAAAATGATCTGCCGGAAGGGCTTTATGAATTAATACAAGAAAGTGAGAGCTTGAGAGAAGCAATTTGTGAGAGGACCGAAGTCTTTGAAGATGTTATAGGCCTAGCATCAGAAGGGGAGTATGACTACTTATTGAGCTCTCCCGAGATAGACCCAGAAAAAATAAACTGGAAAGACACGCCTTCAGAGCAGACCAGATCACACCTAGATAAATTGATCGATCTATTAGAATCACTAGATTCTTATGAAAAACCAGAGTTTATAAAAAATGCAGTATGGGAATATGCTACAGAAAAGGGAAGAGGAGAGGTGCTTTGGCCCATGAGAGTAGCTCTTTCTGGTAAAGAGCAGTCTCTTGATCCATTTACTATTGCTTCAGTTCTCGGTAAACTGAAGACAGTAGAGCGCCTAAAAAAGGCCAAGAAGAATATCTAATAATAATGGAAAGTAAACTATATCTATTTTCAAAATATTTACTCTTTTCTCTTATTGTGCTTTTAGCTTCAATAGGTTTGTCTGTTTATGCTCAAGAGGAAGAAGAAATAAAAGAAAAAATAGAGCAGCGTAGTGAGAATATAGAAAGATTGGAGCGAGAAATAGCCGAGTACCAATCGGAGATCAATACACTTAGTAAAGAAAAGCAAACACTTGAAAATACCATACAGACACTTAGGATCTCAGAAAGAAAATTAAACGCAGACATTGAGCTAGTGGAGTCAAAAATAGCGGTGGCTGAGGATGCTATCGAGGAATTGCAAGGTGAAATATCTAAAGTCAAAAATAATATTAAGCTGAACAAAGATGCTATTTCTAAAACATTAAAGTCCGTTCAGCAGGAAAGTGACAAATCTCTAGTGGAAGCCATGCTGCGTCACGACAATCTCTCGGACTATTGGGGAGAGATGGACTCTCTGTTTGCTTTTCAGAAATCTGTTTCGGCTAGCATAGACGAGTTGGCAAAATTACAGAATGAGCTCGAAGACAAACGAAAAGAACAAGAAGAATTGCGCGAGGAGCAATTGGCCTTGCGCGGAGAACTAGAAGCCAAAGCCGGTTTGGTTGTAGAAAACAAAGAAGAACAATCGCAACTGCTAGCTGTTACAGAAAATAAAGAATCTGAATATCAAAAAATGCTAAGGGAAAGAAAGGCGCGTAAGCAGGCGTTTGAGGCTGAAATACAGGAGCTAGAAAGCCAGTTGAACTTGAATGTAGATCCGGGTTCCGTTCCCTCGGCAAGGCCTGGTGTGCTTGGTTGGCCTGTAGATAATGTCAATATTACCCAATATTTTGGCAATACAGCTTTCGCTACGTCTAACCCGCAGGTATATAGTGGGGGAGGTCACAACGGAATTGATTTTGGAGTTGGTATGGGCACCGGAGTAAAAGCCGCGGAGAGTGGGGTGGTTGTCGATACGGGTAATACTGACCAGACTTGCAGAGGAGCTTCTTATGGACGTTGGATCCTCTTGAGACATAACAACAATCTTTCAACTCTCTACGCTCATCTATCCCGAATATCTGTAAGTAAGGGAGAGACGGTGAAGAAGGGAGAAGTGATAGGATATTCAGGAAATTCGGGATATTCTACCGGACCTCATCTTCACTTTACGGTGTATGCTACTAGCGGAGTACAAGTAACAACTATGCCGAGCAGGGGATGCTCCGGAGCGGTCTACAGGTTGCCTCTGTCTGATCCTACGGGCTATCTAAACCCCCTATCATTTCTATAATTTAATTAAATTAACAATAAAGAGTAGAGATAAAGTTTCACAGAATTTGACAGAATTAGTTTATATTGTAAACTAATCATAGGGAAGGGTAGGGAGTTTGAGTTCACCACAAGGAAGGAGAAGTGTTCACTGTGAGAAAGTTTGCGGTTTTCATCTACTCATTTATTGTTTTTCTGGTCTGTTTTCAATTGATCGGCCCCAAACTTCTACAGTTGTCTGTTTTAACCAAACAACATTTGCAATCAAAAACAAAAAAATACAAAGAAACCAGAGATGTGATGTTGGAGTTGATCACTTGGCTTAACGAGAATACTACGTATCATATAAGCCAAATACCGGTTTTTTACTTTGACTCCGATGATCCTCACGTAGACACAGCGTCTAGCATTAGCCTTACTTATAGGAATAGGTACAACTACATTGTTTTAAGAGAGGAAATCGATTATACGGATGATACAGGTAATAAGTACTTAGTTCACGAATTAGTTCACCACGCCCAATTTCTAAAACGGAAGAGGTACGATTGCGAAGGACAGGCTGAAGCGCAAGCTTATAGAGTTGAAAACCAGTACATACAAATGAAAAAAGATCCGAACTCATTCAGTAAAATGCCCGAAAGTATTATAGAGGAATTGGCCAGTTGTTGATCACTTGAATAAAAGCGATAAAATACCTCGGTAGAATAAATTAGCCGAGGTATATTTTTATTATGTGATGTCGCAAAAGATATATTGTACGACATCTAATATTTTATTTTACCTATCTCCCTACCGATCAAATCCGTCGTTTATCAAATACAAAAATAGCCCCCTTCTATGAAGTGAGGCTATTGGTGCAGACTGAATTTTGTACTTTGTACAAAGAACTTTTCTTTTGAAATTTTTTACTTACATCTATCGCACTTTGTGTCTCTTGTCTCTAGGCCTAGATTCTCAAGAGTTCTATAAAGCTTCTCTTCCTTCTCGGATAGTTGCACCCACTCGCCTTCCTTGATCTCGAGACGGCCGTGTTTAAAGCAGACTTTCGTCTCGTTTGTCACTTTATCACTCCCGGTGTTTCTTTATTTACCCCGAAGAAGTATAGCAAACATATATTAAATATCCACAAACAACATAAATTGTATGTCGCACAATATCTTTAGCGGCCCTTCTTCACGAGTGCGTCAAAATGATGCTTTTTGACCGGCTGGACCGATAGCCTACTTCCCTTCTTTGTAAGTTCCATATCTGAGAATTTTTTTAAAGATTTAATATATTCTAGCGAGATCACCTCTTTAAATTTTTTCTTGTATTTTATATCGACCAAAAACCATCGCGGTTTGTCTCTTGTTGCCTTAGCATCAAAATATTGGCTATTTTCATCAAATTGTGTCGGATCTGGATAGCTTTTACTAGACACCTCCCCTACTCCGACTACTCCAGGTGGTTTGGCGTTTGAGTGATAAAACAAAACAAGGTCACCTTTTTTCATATCGTCACGCATAAAATTGCGGGCTTGATAATTCCTGACGCCATCCCAGGCAGTTACTTTATCTTGTTTAAGATCATCTATCGAATAAGTGTTTGGCTCGCTTTTCATTAGCCAGTAGTTTCGTTTTTTATTCATTTTGGTATTATGTCTGAGTGGTTTAATACTAACAGATTTAATACAAATATATGCCAGAAAACGAAGAGCAATTATCAAAAAAAGAACGCAGAAACCAAAAAAGAGCCGAAAAGCTGGAACGAAAAGCTGAAGAAGCTAAGAAGGAAAAACAAGATGCGTTTATGCAAAATGTCTTTGTGTGGGGTTTTATCGCGCTTCTAGGGGCCGGCTTGGTTTTGTTTGTGGGTAATCTTTTCTCCTCAGACGACGCTTTAGATAACGGAGGGACGCAGGACATCTCTATTGCTGAAGACGAGTGGATAAGTGGCAATCCTGACGCCGAGGTGACTTTGGTTGAGTACGCTGATTTTCAATGTCCGGGCTGCAGACAAGCTCATCCGGTAGTACAGGATATCATTGAGCAGTATGGTGATGACGTACGTGTAGTGTACAGACACCTGCCACTGGTATCTATACATGATAATGCCTACGCTGCGGCGCGCGCAGCCGAAGCAGCGGGCGCACAAGGTGAATTCTTTGCTATGCAGGATATGCTGTTTGAGAATCAAGACGAATGGTCTAGCGCCAACAATGCAGAAGATATTTTTGCTGGATACGCCGAAGAAATTGGTCTTGATATGGAAGAATATGAAAATGCATTTTCTTCCGATGAAGTTAAGGAACGCATAGATGAAGACTTAGCTTCCGCTCAGCGGCTTGGTGCCACTGGAACGCCCACCTTCTTTCTCAACGGTCGTAGCGTTCAGTACAATAGCTACTCACAGCTGATCCAGATTGTGGGAGATGAGATCCAAGCAGTTGAAGAAGAAAGCGAGAACGGCGAAAAAGAGACGGAAGAAGAATCGGGTAATTCAGACGAAGAAGAGACTGAAGAGGAAGCATAGTCTTAAGAACTAAAAGGACAAAGACATAAAAACAGCACAATAAGTGCTGTTTTTATTATGTTACCCAATTTGGTATTTCGAGAGATTTAAATTCACTAAAAAGAGGTTTGTTGTATATTAACCTAGATATACACTCAGCGGTCAGTCGAGCGTCTTCTAATGCGTGATGTGGTACGTCTATATTATTGAGTCCTACATATTCCAAAATGCGCGCTAAATTAAGTGCACTGTGGTTGTTTTTTAGTGGAATAGGTTTTTTATGCATGCGCATATGGGCGTAGCAAAGAGTATGTAAATCAATCGCATGACGAGCAAATTGCCAGTCAATATGTTCGCGCAGTGCGGCTTTCTCAAGAAACCTAAGATCAAAACCTGGATTCTGTCCGGCGAGCGTTGCGTCTTTGCATAGTTTGGCAAATTCCCGAAACGCCAAAAGCAGCACTTTAGGCTCTTCTTTTGATGGGTTTAGAATGTCTTCTTTTGAAAACCCATTTACTATCAATGCTTGTTCGTCTATTTCTGCGTCCTCAAAAACGCGGCATTCACTATAAAAAGTGTGCTCCGGATTTTCAAAATCTACTGCACCCAATGAGACAACGGCATGCCGGTTAGGATCGAGTCCAGTGGTTTCTACATCGATAACGATCATAAAGTTGAAAATTTAACTCCAGTGTAGCATATAACTATTCAAGCCCATCACAATTTTGTGCCGCTACGTAACCAGCGTTTTTGGCTTCCTCGTATGAAGAGAAACTGATCAAATTCTCTTCATTGATCCTTTTGGCTCCGCTACACCAAGGAAAGTGATATTTATCTGAGTTTTTAGAGCCAACTAAAAAACGATCTTCAGCCACCTCCTCTTCTGAACCGCCTTGACTTGCTTTCTCGTCTTCTATTCCGTTGTTACTTCCCTTTTCTTTAAAGATATTAGGCGGAACTGTTTCAACAACCAGGCCTTTGCTGCTATTTTTTTCAGCAGATAATCTGCCCAAAGCAAAGGCGGAAAAACTTACAAAAAGTACAAGCAAAATTACTATTATTGAAGTGTGAATAGATCCAATGTTTTCTTCATCATTAGTATTGCTATTATTGCTGTTTTTTTGTATACTCATGCCTGTAATTCAATTATACCCTAAATCTAATTATTATTTATGGCTCACAGAAAAGCCGGAGGTTCGGCAAAAAACCTCACTGACTCAAATCCACAGTATTTAGGTACCAAACTCTATGAGGGTGAAAGCGCCAAAGAGGGGTCTATTATAGTGCGTCAACGTGGAACAAAAATAATGCCGGGACAAAATGTCTCTTTGGGTAAAGATCATACAATTTACGCACGTAGAGCCGGAAAGGTTTCTTTTGAAGAAGTTCGCAAGCGTAATTTTAACGGTACTACATCTCGCAAAAAGAGGGTGAGTGTTCTGTAATAGAATATATTAAAAAACAAAAAAGCTCTGTCACACAGAGCTTTTTTGTTGCCAAATTATTTTATATTTTACTACTCTGATGGTTCTATATTAACCACTATCGTAGCTTTCGTGTCCTCGATAGCTATCTCTACCTTATGCTCGCCGGTTTCTTTTATCGGCTGATCTAGTTCAATGTAAGATGAGTCAATATCAATCCCCTTATCCTCCTTGATCTGTGTAGATAGATCAGTTGCGGAAATAGAAGAGAACAAAGTCCCTTTTTCGCTGGCACTTGCTTTCACTGTGAAGCTCTCCTTATCGAGAGATCGAATGGTTTGGGCGGTCTCGTTTTTACGAACTTCGTCTTTGGCTTTATTTTCTTTTATTTGCTTCTCTATCGCCGAAACATTCTTATCACTGGCAGAACGTGCCAAGCCCTTAGGGATAAGATTGTTCATAGCGTACCCCTCACTAACGTCAACGATGTCATTTACGTTCCCTACTTTCGGTATTGATGATAATAGTATTACTTTCATATATCTGTTTGCTTATGAGTCTCGATACTATCAATTTTCTAGAAGTAATTCAACAGCGCGTTCCATTTGTTTGTCGTTTCCTGAGTTGAGCTCATCAGAATTCAGTTCAACCTCTACGTCGGGCGTAAGACCTTCCTCTGAGAAGGATACTCCGTTTGGCGTTAGCCACTTTGCGATTGTAACCTTTAACGATGTCTCGGGTGTTATTTCAACCACTTCTTGAACCGATCCTTTGCCGAAAGTTTTTTCTCCTACCAGCGTGGCCACGTTGTTTTCTGAAAGTGCTCCAGCTAAGATCTCTGAGGCAGATGCAGAGCCACGGTTAACCAATACGACCATATCCAATTCTTGATCAAAAATATCGTATCCTTTACTGCGATAGACTTCTACCTCTTCGCCTCCTCTTCCTGTTTCGCGCACGACAACCTCCCCGCTATCTAGGAAGTAACTAGCCATTTCTACCGCTGCTTGCAGATATCCGCCCGGATTGCCGCGCAGGTCCAAAATAAGTTTTTCAGAATCAGTTTCTACAAACTCTTTGAGAGCCTCCTCAAACGCGGAAGTAGCATTGCCCGAAAAATTATAAAGTGATATTACGAACACTCCATCATTGCGTAGTTCTGTATCTATGGTTGGTATTTGTATTACCCCTCGTGTTATAGGGATCTCAATTGTCTCGCTTTCACCTTCACGAGCGACAGTTAGTACGACCTCGGTTCCCTTCTCTCCTCGGATCATATCGACGGCTTCATCGATCGTTAGGTTGTATGTGGGTGTTTCATCTATTTGAAGTATTTTATCCCCCGCTTCGACACCGGCTTTCTCGGCCGGAGTTCCCTTTAGAGGTGCTATAACGGTTAATACTTCATCCTTAACGCCCACTTCCATTCCTACTCCTTCAAAATTTCCGCTGATCTCCATTTCAAATTCTTTTGCTTCCTTTGGCGGGAAAAAAGTAGTGTATGGATCATCGTAGGCTTCGGCTAAGCCCTTTATAGAAGACCATAGCTTTTTCTCGTTTTCTGTACCCTTCACCTTCTATGTGCTTTTCGTTCAGTATTCTCCAAGCTTTCCAATACGGAGAGAAGTCGATTTGTGTCTCGGAAGAAGTCTTGTTGTCAACTTCAGTTACGCGTTCAATATCGTCTGTTTGGTCATTTCCGACAAAAAAACCAACAAAAAAAGAGCTAGTTACAAGCACTGCTATCATTATGGCTGAAGGCCAAAAGTTGAATTTGCTATTTTGCATACCAAACTATTATCGCAAAGCGTCAACTTGAGGTCAAACGAGTCTCTCTGTATACTTAGGGCAATGTTACATAGATATAGCCACAAGGGTGTTACCTGGGTAGATAGTGAAATACCTAGCGACGAAGAGATAAATTCTTTAGTGGAGGAGTTTGATTTGGATTTCCGTCTTGGAGAAGAGCTCAGTACTCGTAGCTTCAAGCCATACATGCGGCGCTTTAACGGAACGTTGTATGTAGCTCTCTACTTCCCCGCTTTGAAGCACTCGCATAATGACGACAAGCTTCAGGAGGTTAACTTTGTTCTCGGTGGAGATTTTCTGATAACGAACCATTATGACACTATCGATCCATTACACAAGCTGGCCAAAACGTTTGAGGTAGAAGAAATAACGAGCAATGAAGACGTGGGAGAAAATGTTTCCAGTGTTTTCTATAGAATAGTGCGCAAGCTTTACAGATCTGTTTTATACGAGATCGAATTTCAGAGAGATGAATTGCTTGAGATAGAAGCACATATTTTTGATGGCAATGAAGCTAGTGCGGTAGAAAAACTTTCTCGTGAAAGCCTAAATTTACTGGTTATTGAGCAAACTCTCGCTACACACAAGAACTTACTCGAAGATCTGAGTGTCGCGCTTTCGAGCTTCTTAGAAAAAGACGCGAGCGATGTGAGTGAGTCTATATATTCTGAATATGATAAAGTAGTTGAAAAGGCCAAGTCTAACCGAGGCTTGGTCGACGAACTTAGAAAAACCAATGATGCTTTGCTTGTAACAAAGCAGAACGAAGTAATGAAGACTTTTACTATTCTGGCTTTCATTACTTTTCCCCTCTCAGTTGTCGCTGGAATATTTGGTATGAATACAGAAAGTACTCCACTGGTAAGTGATCCAAACGGGTTTTGGTATATCCTTGCTATAATGGCATTTACCGGTTTAGTTTTCTATGTAATCTTCCGCTATAAGAGATGGCTATAAAACTGTACAACACTTATACAAGAGAAAAAGAAGAATTTTATCCGCTGAACCCACCAACGGTTACAATGTATAATTGTGGGCCTACTGTATATGATTATGCTCATATCGGTAACTTGAGAGGTTACGTGAACGCCGATCTTCTTCGTCGCCTCTTGGAACATAATGGATATGAAGTAAAGCAAGTTATAAATATAACCGATGTTGGCCATCTGGTTGATGACGGAGATGAGGGCGAAGATAAGATCGAAAAAGGTGCAAAACGCGAAAAAAAGAGTGTAGAGGAAATAATAGAGCACTACACTCAAGCTTTTTTAGATGACCTTCAGTCTTTAAACATAGATACGTCTAACGTCTATAAATATCCTCGAGCCACAGATCATATTTCAGAGCAAATTGAACTGATCAAAACGCTAGAGGAAAAGGGTTACACTTACACAACTTCTGATGGAGTCTATTTCGATACCGCCAAATACGAAGACTATGGCAAGCTGTCTAATCTCGACGTAGAAGGACTCAAAGAAGGCATCAGGGTTGAAGCTAATCCGGAAAAGCGCAACTCCACGGATTTTGCTCTCTGGAAATTTTCAAAGCCTGAAGAAAAACGCGAGCAAGAATGGGATTCTCCTTGGGGTATTGGATTTCCCGGCTGGCACATAGAGTGCTCGGCAATGGCCATGAAGTATCTCGGAGAAACGCTTGATATACACACCGGCGGTATTGACCATATTCCGGTCCACCACACCAACGAGATCGCTCAATCAGTTTGCGCTACCGGCAGACCTTTTTCTCGCTTCTGGCTACACCACGAGTTTGTCAACGTGAAGGAAGGAAAGATGGCAAAATCCGAAGGTAATTTTATACGGCTGAAAACCCTACGTGATCGTGGATATGAACCATTGCACTATCGTTACCTACTACTGCAGGCTCATTATAGGTCTATTATCAATTTTAGTTTCGAGGCACTAGAAGCTTCTGCTAAAGCTCTTTCAAGGTTGGTTCATTTTTACGCGGAGCTAAAAGAAGTAGAAAGAGATACACCTAAGTCTCAAAGTAATAATTATGAGGAAGAATTTTTCGCGTCCCTAGAAGACGACATTAATTCAGCTGAAGCTCTAGCAGTTGTTTGGAAGCTTATTAAAGACGAAACGATTCCTCGTGGTGAGAAAAAATACGAACTAGAATTGTTTGATTCAATACTTGGGTTGGGCTTAAGCAAACTCTCTCGAGAGATATACAATGTTCCTCCTGAAATAGAAGAGCTGGCACGTGAGAGACAAAAAGCAAAAGAAGCCAAAAATTACGAATTAGCGGACGAACTGCGAGATAAAATAACCTCGCGGGGCTTTGTGGTGAGGGATACAAAGGATGGTTATGAGATAGAAAGCGCTAAATTTAGCTCCTAATAAATATACACAGCTTATAAACATTTCTTTCAACTTTTCGAGCCAGGGCACCAACAGTACGTGCTAGAATAGAGATATGAATAAGACGATGAGCGAACAGGATAAACAATATTTACTTCCACCGCAAAATATCGAGTCAGAGAAGGCGCTTTTGGGTTCAATTATGCTTCGCAATGAAGTATTGCATGACGTGGTTGATATAATCAGAGATGAAAGTTTTTATGTTGAAAAACATAAAACAATTTGGCAGGCGATCTTTGAGCTATTTAGTAAGGGCGAGCCGATAGACCTTCTCTCTCTTTCCAATAAATTGGAAGAGAACAAACAATTATCCAAAGTAGGAGGTCGAAGCTATTTAGCGGAATTGGCTCAAGATGTCCCCTCTTCTGCCAACGCTGAACATTACGCGCATATTGTGCATAAAAAGTTTATGATGCGCGGTTTAATAAAGGCCGCCCAAGAAATAACCCGCTATGCGTACGAAGACTCAATTGAACTCGAAGAGACACTAGAGAACGCTGAAAAGCAAGTTTTCGACATAACTAACATTGCCGGATCCAATAAGTTTTTGGATTCGAGGGACATATTAGGTGAAGCGTTTGAAAGATATGAACGCCTGCACAGTTCTCAAGATGAAATGAGGGGTATATCGACCGGATTCGACGATCTCGACCATATGTTGGCGGGATTTCAAAAATCTGACCTCATTATTCTTGCTGCCAGGCCTTCAATGGGTAAGACTTCCCTAGCTCTCGATATTGCCCGCCAAGCCTCTCTTAAAAGCCAAGTGCCGGTAGGAATTTTCTCGCTAGAGATGAGCTCTCAGCAACTCATTGACCGTATGATAGCCGCTCAATCTCAAGTGGACGCCTGGAAGCTTCGCACCGGAAAATTGTCAGCGGATACCGAGTTCGATAAGATCAGAGAAGCTCTCAACGAACTTTCTAAAGCACCAATTTATATTGACGATCAACCTGGTAATAACATTTTGAAAATGCGCTCTATAGCTAGACGTCTAAAGAGCGAAAAAGGATTAGGTTTGATCATTGTTGATTATCTGCAATTGATGGTTCCAACGCGCTCTATGAACTCTGACAACGTAGTGCAACAGGTTACTGAGATCTCTCGGTCTCTCAAGAACTTAGCTCGTGAGTTGGATGTTCCGGTATTGGCTCTATCTCAGTTATCTCGAGCCGTGGAAAGCCGCGGAGGTAAGCCGCGTCTATCTGACCTTCGTGATTCCGGTTCCATTGAACAAGACGCTGACGTCGTTATGTTCATTCATCGTGAGGACAAATTCAACGAAGACACAGAACGTCCGAATATCGCGGAAGTTCTTATAGAAAAGCACAGAAATGGTCCCGTCGGAAGAGTAGAACTTTACTTTGATGAGAAGAAAAGCTCCTTTCTCAGTGTCACTAAAAGTGATTATGGGCAATTTGCCGAGGAGTTCGATCCCGGATTTTAATATCTGTAATAGTTTAAATGTGGTAGTTTGTTTTCACGCCTGTTTTCGATATGAGCGAATTTGAAAAGTTAACAGAATTATTTCGTAAGTTTCCTGGGATTGGCATACGCCAAGCTCAGCGTTTTTCTCATTTTATAGTAAGGCAAGATGATAGTTATGTACGTGAACTCGTGACGTCTTTGGAAAAAACAAAAAGTGCCGCTAGATTCTGTTCTCGGTGCCAAAAATTGTCCTTTAGTGTCAATAATGAAAATGTTTGTTCTATTTGCTCCTCAGCGCATCGCGACCAAACGGTCATTATGGTAGTGGAAAAGGACGCTGATTTGGATCATATAGAACAGTCGGGGGTGTATAATGGACAGTATTTCGTGCTGGGGGGTGTTTTAGCTACACGTCAAGGTTCTCGAAAAGAGTCAATAAGATTGGTGGAGATGGAAGAAACACTTAAGTTCTATTTAGACAAAGGTTTGGAAGAAATCGTTTTAGCTCTTAGCCTGACTCCTGAAGGTGAAAATACTAATGATTACCTTTCGAAGAAAATAAGGTCATTTAAAGGCGGTAAGAAACTAAAGATCTCTACTTTAGGTCGTGGGCTTTCCGTTGGGAGTGAGCTCGAGTATTCTGACAAAGATACTCTTCGCTACGCTCTGAGTTCGCGAAAATAAAACACCTTTTTAGGTGCTTATATTTTTTGAATTTCTACTGTTGCTAGCGGCTGTCTGTGTCCATAAGTGCGGTGATACCTACTCTTAGATCGGAATTGTCTAACGTGCAACTTTTCGCCTTTTTTGTTTTCCTTTAATACTCCGCTAACCTTTTTATCTTTTACAAGAGGATTACCGAGAGAGACTTTGTCTCCATCGGCTATTAGGAGTACATTATCAAAATTAACACTATCGCCCTCAGAAACGCCATCAAGTTTCTCTATGGAAATAGTATCTCCCTCTTGTACCGTATATTGCTTTCCTCCTGATTCAATTACTGCGAGTTTCATACGGAGTTATTCTACAAAATTTAAAGCTTTTTGCAAGGACCATTAAGGCTTACTCTTCATCCTGGTCCGGTTTCGGGATATTTAATACCTCATGATCTAACCCTTCTCCGGATATCCTGAGCACGTCCTTGTCTATCATTCGAAATGATTTGTCGCTTTTATTAAAGTGATTCACTGCCGTTCCTAATGTATTACCAAGTTTGTTGTGGTGTTCTTCATAAGCCAATAGGTGTCTCCTTAGCTCTTCAACTCGCTTCCCGATCTTCTTGGCGGACTCTTCAATTTTGAAAGCTCGAAAGCCCTGCAAGATGGTTTGCAGATAAGCAACAAAAGTTGTCGGAGAAACTATTATTACATTCTTATCTCTATAGGCGTATTCAATTAAACTTCGAGTGTTTACCTTTACTGACCCTACTTGGTTTATCAGAAGGTCGTAATAAATACCTTCAGCCGGTATGTACATTATCGCGAACGGCAATGTTCCCTCCTCCGGTTTTATGTATTTGGCCGTTTCTTCAATGCGCTGCTTTAGATCATTCCTAAATTCTTTTTCCAATGCCTCGCGCTTTGTGTTGTCTTCTTCAGCAATGATGCGGTTGTAATTATCCAGAGAAAACTTAGCGTCAATACAAATAATTCCTTCTTTTGTTTTTATGACCGCGTCTGCTATATCTCCATTTGAGAATCCGTATTGAAGTTGATAGGCGTCCGGCGGTAGAACGTTTGAAAGGATCAATTCTAGTCCGGCTTCACCCAAACTGCCACGTTGTTTCTGATTTTTTAAAACCTTTTCCAAATTCTCCAGACTTTCTGTGATAGTGAAAACCTGCTTGTTCGTTTCCTTTACTTCTGTGATCTCCTTAGTGATACTTTTCAAGTCGTTAGTAAAGTCACGAATTAGCTTTTGTGATTCCGAAAATTGAGTTTTGACGGATTCGTTCATAGATTTCGAGGACTCGCTTAGTTTTGAATCCAAAGTGCGAGATAGCTCGTTGAGCTGGTTTTGCAAAAATACCAGACTGTCATTATTGTCCTTACCGCTGAGTTTTTTGTTTACTCGCAATAACAATATTGCAAGAACTACTACGCTAACAACTAAAAACAGAATCGCCACTAGAAGAATAATTTCCATATTGCTCTATTGTACCACAGCGCCTATTTTGCTCTGTTGCGTCCAAAGACTATGACCTTTCCAAGTTCTATAACTATGAGGTTTGCCACGCTTGCGGCCAAGGCGATAGCAAGGATATCAATGCTAAGAGGAACAAGCGAAAGAAGAGTTTGCAGCGCCGGAACCGTCAAGGAGAGGTAGAGGATAAATATGTTAATGAACAAAGCAACTATAAGGAAGCGATTTGAAAACAAGTTTGTTTTAAAGATAGAGTGGGTTAAATTTTTAAACGAGAACGCGTATAGAGTTGTTCCCATTGATAGAGTTATGAACATAATTGTACGAACTTCTTCTATCGAAAGAGTAGTTTGTAATAGGAAATAGAAAAGCGAAAGCAAAATAACTCCGGTAGAAATTCCCACAATAAGGATCAACTTTTTAACATTAATAGACAATACATTTCTCATACTGGCTATGCGTGGACTCCGTTTCATACTTCCCTTCTCTGCTGGCTCAAACGCTAGGGCAAAATTCAACAAACCCTCGCCAATAATATTTACCCAAAGTATTTGTGTTGGTAATAGCGGTAATGGAAACGCGAGAACTAAAGAGCCAACCAGGGCTATACATTCACCTACATTTGTAGACAACAAATACGAGGTAATCTTTTTAAGATTACTGATGATCCGCCTACCTTCGGCGATGGCCGAAACAACTATGGCGAAACTGTCGTCAAGAAGTATCAAGTCCGAAGAAGCTTTAGCTACTTCAGTTCCACTGCCGACTGCGACACCGATATTGGCGTTTCGCAGTGCCGGTGCGTCGTTCACTCCGTCTCCGGTCATGGCTACAATTTCTTTGTCTTGCTTTAGTAGCTCTGAAATACGAAGCTTTTGATCGGGTAATACTCTGGCGAATACGGTGTTATTTTTCAGCACCCCTAGCAGTTCTTTATCCTCCATTTTTGTGGTCTCTTTGCCCAGTATTACCTGACTCTTTTCTGTAGCAATACCCGCTTCAACCGCGATACTCTTGGCTGTTTCAGGAAGGTCGCCAGTAAGCATAATAACCCTTGTGCCCGCTTCAAGAGCGGTACTAACGGCTTTTGGAACATCTTCCCGTATAGGGTCTTTCAAGGTTATCAATCCTACGAAAATTGAATCATCTAATAGTTTCTCAGTGTCTTCGTTTCGATATTGGGCAAGTTCATTTTTCGAAGACGGTTTGTATGAGATAGCGATAACTCTGCTACCTTTCTCGCTTTCCGACTTCAGTCTTTTTTGGAACTTTTCTCTGATGTCATCAGTAATTTCTTTATCTTCATTATCTATGAATATCCTGTTGGCTGAATTTAAAAGTACCTCCGGTGCGCCGCTAATATGTAGAATTTCACCTTGAGGGGTTTCATTTAATGAAGCCGCAAACCTGTTTTTGGATTCAAACGGCAAAAAGTCCAGTTGTTTTTGCTCTTTATCAAGTTTTTCTTTTGAAATATCTAACTTAAGCGCCGCTTCTAAAAGCGCTTTCTCGATCGGTCTTCCCTTTACCACGATCTCCCCTTCTTCTTCGGTGACAAACGCGTCTGATGCTCGCAGTGCCGTCAGTAGTAGTGATCTTTGATCTTGGTCGTCTATGGGGTCTACCTTGTCGTCTTTAGACTCTTCATCGATTGTGCTGGTAGTTATTATCTCATCGAGACTCATTCTGGCTTGCGTAAGAGTCCCTGTTTTGTCAGTCAATATAGTAGTGGTAGATCCAAGTGTCTCTGCTGCCAAAAGGTTTTTAACAAGTCCGCCCTTTTTTAATATGGCCTCCATACCTATCGCAAGTACCACAGTTACGGAAGCGGGTAGTCCCTCCGGCAAAATACTTACGGCTATAGCAACCGAGATCAAAATAGTTTCGCCAAGCGCTCGGTCTTGTAAAACTCCGACCAAAATAACGAAGGCCAAAATGAAGACAACACCTTTGGCTAAAAGACTTGCGAGCGATTCTAGGTTTTCTTGCACAGGTGTTTTGGCCGCCTCAAGGGTTGCTAGATTTTTTGCGATCTTACCTATCTCTGTCTGGTTGCCGGTTGCGGTTACAACTCCGACACCCGAGCCGGCTACCGCCAAGGTACCCATAAAGGCCATATTCTTTTGCTCCGTTATTTCTGCTTCTTCTGTAATGGCATCACTCGTCTTTGAGACTGCTTTCGATTCTCCAGTGAGTGCGGATTCGTCTGTTTGCAGGTTTCGAGATTCTATAATGCGCAGATCAGCTGGTACATTACTGCCCGCTTCAACTAGCACAATATCTCCGGGTAAAAGCTTTTCTGTTGATATTACACTGCGTTTATTATTTCGAATTACAGAGGCAAACTTCTCCTGTGATTCAGAAAGTTTTTGGAAAGCCTGTGATGCCCTACCCTCCTGAACCATTCCTATAACGGTATTCAAGGTAATGGCTATCGCTATAACTATGGCATCAAGAAATTCCTCGAGAAAAATAGTTGCAACCAGTGCCCCAAAAAGTATGTAAACAAGAGGGTTTTTGATTTGCTTTAAGAAGCTATCCCAAAGTGTTTTCTCCTTCCCCTTTTCGAATGTGTTAGTGCCGTATTTTTCAAGCCGCTTTTTAACCTCGTCGGAAGTAAGTCCGGTTTCTCGATCGACACCTAAGGATTCTAAGGTGTTTTCGGGATCCAGTTGATAATGATCTTTGTTCGACTCGTTCATGTGAGCTATTTCTTGTATACTAGAAGTATTAGATTTACCCATTCAGTATATCAAATATGATCCACGAAGATCTCAACAGAGAATTAAAAGAGGCTATGAAAGCGCGAGAAGCGGTGCGGCTGTCTGTTATACGAGACCTGAAGAGCGCGTTCACAAATGAGCTCGTCTCTCTAGGTAAAAAACCGGATGATCTTTTAGACGACGAGAACGCTCTCAAGGTAGTACGACGTAAGATCAATCAGCGTAAGGATTCTATTGAGCAATACAAAAAGGCCGGCCGTGACGAACTTGTCGCAAAAGAACGATCAGAGCTCGAAGTATTGGAAGGATATTTACCAACTCAATTAAACGACGAGGAAATACAGGAATTGGTCGAAAAAAAGAAAAAAGAGCTAGAAATTTCTGAAGCAAAAGATATGGGCCGTCTTATAGGGGCAGTTATGAAAGAGGTGGGATCGCGCGCGGATGGAAAAAGAGTTCAAGAGATAGTTAAAAATAGCATATCT
Organism: Candidatus Campbellbacteria bacterium; assembly: GCA_034521025.1. Lineage (NCBI taxonomy): Bacteria > Candidatus Campbelliibacteriota > Candidatus Campbelliibacteriota bacterium. Next base: position 73,373 of record JAXHMZ010000003.1, on the reverse strand, counting down.
TAGCTATATCGATATTCTTACTTAAATTCTACCGAAAAATAAATGCTTCAATCTATAGATTGAAGCATTTATTTTAATATCTTGGTTTTCAAATATTTTCCATAAAAGTTAAAATAAAAGCATAGGCGCTATTGATGAGCAGTTGTTGTTCTATTTATTAGTAATATCGTTTTAATTACAAAGTTTTCGTATGGATAAATTAAAAGTTGCAATAAATGGTTTTGGAAGGATCGGCCGTGCCTTCTTCAAGCAAGCTCTAGATGATGAGAAAGTTGAAATTGTCGCGATCAATGACTTAGGAGAGCTTGAAAATCTTGTTTATCTACTACGGTTTGATTCCGCTTATGGCCGTTATAACAAGGAGGTAAAAATGGAGTCGGATGGAGATACACGGTACCTCTCAGTAGATGGAGAAAAAGTTAGATTTATTAATGAGTCTGATCCGAACGACCTTCCTTGGAAAGAGTTAGACGTTGATGTGGTGGTGGAGTCAACCGGAGTATTTACTGAGAAAGAAAAAGCCGCCGGACACATCAAGGCGGGCGCAAAGCGAGTTGTAATTTCAGCGAATGCTAAAGGTGGAGTTGATCACGTAATACTGGGTGCCAACGACTTTAGTGAGACCTTGGATAAAATTACCTCTGACGGTTCTTGCACTACTAACGCTATTGTGCCATTGGCATCTCTTCTTGAGATGTCAGTTGGAATAGAACGTGGATTTATGACAACGGTTCACGGTTATACAGCTTCACAAAATATAGTTGATGGTCCTAACGGAAAATTTGAAAGAGGTAGAGCAGGCGCTCAGAATATAGTATTGACCACAACTTCAGCAGCAGAAGCTGCTCCCAAGGCATTGCCCTTTCTAGAGGAAAATACGTTTGACGCTATGGCTATAAGGGTGCCGGTAATTACAGGTTCGGTTGTAGATTTCATTTTTGTTGCCAGTCGAGATACTACGGCTGAAGAGATAAATGAAATATTCACGAACGCGAGTAAAGAAGAAAAATGGCAAAAAACCCTTTCCGTAACTTCCGAAAAGTTGGTTTCGAGCGATATTATCGGCGAACCCTATGGCGCGATCGTGGCTATGCCTGAAACTAAAGTTCTCGGCGGCAACTTGGTAAAAGTTATGGCTTGGTATGATAATGAATGGGGTTACACGCAGACACTGCTAGAGCACGTAAAGTCTCTGGCTCCTTATGTAAACTAGAAGTAATAAATCAATAAATTATGGAAGAATTTAAAACATTAACTCGAGAAGAACTTAAAAGTTGGATGGACGAGGAGAAAGACTTTGTGCTAGTAGATGTACTTTCCGAGGGATCCTATAACTCCAAGCATTTACCCGGAGCTAAGCACGCTAGTGTCAAAGAATCTGATTTTCAAGAAAAGATTCAGGAAATGGTACCCGAAAAAGACAAGCCCGTAGTGGTCTATTGCGGAAGCTTTTCTTGTCAGCTTTCTCCGTTTGCGGCTCACAAGCTTTCTGAGATGGGATATACAGAGGTATATGATTTCGAAGGCGGCTTAGCGGACTGGCAAGACGGCGGTTATTCGCTTGAAGGTGCTACCGCCGAAGAAGAGAACTAACAACAAAACCTATGAATGATACTTTATACGACACGGTAATATTAGGCGGGGGTCCAGCCGGAGTCGCTGCCGCGGTCTATGCCGCTAGAAAGAAAATTAAAACTCTACTGATCACAAAAGAATTTGGCGGACAATCAGTGGTGGCAAGTGAGATCGAGAACTGGATAGGAGAAGAAGAAATAAGTGGCTTTGAGCTTGCAATGAAGTTAGAAAAACACGTCAAAAAATATAAAGAAGATGTGGACATCAAAACTCCCGAGACAGTAACTAAAATAGAGAAAGTTGCCTGCGAAGACGAAGCGCGAGTATGTGACTTCGTGGTCACTACTGAGAGTGGAGATACTTACAGAGCCAAAAGTGTTATATACGCACTTGGTGGTAGGCGAAGAAAGTTGGGCATACCCGGAGAAGATCGCTTAGAGGGCACAGGCGTCAGTTACTGCGCAACCTGCGACGCTCCTCTATTCAGTGACAAGAAAGTCGTTGTAGTTGGGGGCGGTAATGCTGGCGCGGAAGCCGCCGTTGATCTTCTTCCCTACGCCGAAAAAGTAACTATCCTTCAGAATAAAGATCAACTTACCGCAGATACGGCAACGGTAGATCGTATCAACTCAGAAGAAAAAATTGAAGTGATCACAAACGCGTCGGCCCAAGAAATAACCGGATCTCAGACTGTAGAGGGGGTTGTATATAAAGATGAAAACGGCGAAGAAAAAACCATAGAAGCAGGCGGTGTATTTGTCGAGATCGGGTCAATACCAAACTCTGAATTGGTTGAAGATATGGTTGAAACAGATGATCACGGTCAAATAAAAATAGATCCAAGACACGGAAGTACTTCCCAGCCCGGATTATATGCCGCGGGAGATGTTACGGACGATCCGTATAAGCAGAATAATACGGCAGCCGGAGACGCTGTAAAAGCAGCTCTGGCAGCTTATAGCTACGTTCAAAACCTCCCTAAAAGAAGTCCAGCCGAGGAGCCAGAGGAATAAGATTGGTGTATCTTAAATAGCCCAAGAAGTCATTTTAAAATCTCCTGGACTAAAACAACAAAACCCGGACCTTGCAGGCCGGGCTTTACTATTTCAGTGACCCTACGGGGAATCGAATCTTACAGATTCGTATAGTCTTTATCGTGCTGAAAGCTGTGCGGATATACTCGACCTTTTCGAATCCCCGTCACGAAGCAAGAAATTGCTTCGCTTAGTGTCTTCTCACTTCGTTCGTGACCTACGGGAATCGATCATTACATGATCAGTACAGGTTGTCGATATTTTACTTCATAAATTCGCAAAATATCAGGCAACCTTTTCGAATCCCCTGGACTAAAATAGCAAAACCCGGACCTTGCAGGCCGGGCTTTACTATTTCAGTGACCGAATGATCCGCAGATCTAAGCATTTTATTCGCTTCGCTTTAAAAATACAAAGTACTGCTGGACGCGGCTCGGTTTCTTGCAATGGCGAACAGGTCCCACGAAAGCAAAGAAATTTGCTTTCTCTCCGGATCACAAATGCAAAAATCGCCGTAAAGGCGATTTGCATTTGTGACCCTACGGGGAATCGAACCCCGATTTTAAGCTTGAGAAGCTTACGTCCTAACCGTTAGACGATAGGGCCGGATGGCGACGAGTGTTATTTTACCCCAACTTATCTAACCTGTCTAATAGCCTACCTCCTTGACCACTCTTCCTCCTGGCGCGCTAATAATTTTTCCTTGTCCTCCGGGTGTGCCATAAGCTCGATAACTGCTTTTTCCATTCTAGTCCCCTGTGAGCCCTTTATCAGCACCAAGTCCCCTTTCTCGATCAAATGTTCCACGTATTTTCCTGCTTCTCTAGCATTTTCAAATTGTAGTATGTAACTTTCATCCATTCCGGTAACCAGCGCGCCTTCGGCGGTGTCTCTAGCAAATTTTCCTACGGCCACTAAAATGTCTGAGGAAGAAGCTGCCAGCCCGCCCATTTTTTTATGCTCTTCTTCTCCATACTTTCCCAGTTCTAGCATTTCACCAAGTATCGCTATTTTCTTGCCTGTACTCGGTACTCTCGTAAAAGCTTCAAGAGCGCGTCTGGTTGCGATTGGAGAAGAATTGTATGAATCATCTATTATTGTACTATCTTTAACGCCCTCAATTATTCTCATTCTTCCCGGCTCGTACTTGATCGTACTTAGTCCGTCTAGTACCAAAACAGTATTTATGTCTAGTACCTTAGCTACTGTAAATCCTGCCAGTATTGGATATTTATGTTGGTCGCCCAACACGTTTTTAACCTTGATTGGGAATACATTGCTCTCGCACTCGATTTTAAAAGTGAATCCGTTAACCCTATCGTTTTCATCAAACGTGAATTGCTCGCTTGATCCCAGCGCGTAAGCTGGAGGCATAAGTCCGTAGGTGTATATTTCTGCCTTACGATTCATATCTTTAAATGCTTCAGTAAACTCTTCATCGTCTGAATTGGCAATGATATAACCGTCGGGTTTTAATGTCTTTAGTATAGAAAGTTTCTCCTGAAGAACTGCTTCTCTTGATGGGAAGTTCTCTATGTGCACCGGAACTTTTGCAAACTGAGTCGCGACAATGATATCTGTTTTCAACCAGCTTGATAACTCAGAAATGTCTCCTGGATGATCAGCGCCCACTTCCATTACAAGTATTTCCGGAAAATCTTTGTTAAATATTTCTACTAAACCTCTAAATAGCACGAGGATCCATTGAAAAGGATTACTCCAAGGGTTATTTAATCCCAAGATTGTTAAAGGGATCCCTATATCTGAGTTATAGCTCTTTTTGCTTTTTCTTACGTTAAGCGCCGGAGAGAGCGCAGCCGCTACAGCGTCTTTTGTAGAGGTCTTGCCGACGCTTCCGACCACGGCAATAACAAATGGCGAGTGTCTCTTCAGAGCTAATTTCGCTTCATTCTGCAATATAGAAATAAGAATTTTTTTAATAATATTTTTCATTATCTATCTGGATTTATGGCGTAATGATCGATCATGTAATTAGTAATGTTAAAAAATGGACTGGTCAGTGACCCGGAAGCATAGGTAACACCTTCCGGACGGTCTACCCATAAAAATACTATAAATTTTGGATCATATGCCGGGAAATATCCAAAAAAGGAATGAAACGAATCGCTTTCCGAGTATCCACTAATTAGATCACTAGAAACTTGGGCCGTACCAGTTTTCGCGGCTACTGTATGGGTAGATATACTTTGATCTCCTTCTATTATTAGGTCAAGAGTTTCATCTACTAAATTAACCAACATTCTCGAAACTTGGGTGGTCGTTTCTTCGGAAAATATTTGTTTTGGCGCATTTCTTTTCGGAGTTTTTGTACTTCCGTCAGCTTGGTAGATCTCATCAACTATGTATGGATCTACCAATTTCCCACCGTTTGCAAGTGCCGACAATGCTCTGACGGTAGCTATCGGCGTAGTTGCTATACCTTGACCAAAAGAAGCCGTATAGTACTCGATTTTTCGCGGACTTTCTAAGTTGTCAATTAAACCACTGGCTTCACTCGGAAGTGAAATGCCTGTTCTCTCTCCTAATCCTAATGATCTAAAATAATCTGCAAATTTGTTCTTGCCTACTTGATCAACTATCCAAGAAGCACCCGTATTCATTGAGTGGTCTATTATTCCTTGCATACTTGTTTCCCCACGTGCGCCTTTGTATACATTGGTGATCTTGTATCCGTCGGCTTCAATGTATCCTTTGTCGTAAAATGTACTATCTGTCGATATAGCTCCGGATTCCAACCCGACCGCCATTGTTAGAGCTTTCATTATAGATCCCATTTCATATACGTTTGAGACATTAGGATTAGAGTAGTATTCCGAATTTGCGCTACTGAATTGATTCAAGTCAAAGGTCGGACTTGATGCCATAGATACTATCTTGCCGGTATTGGGATCCATTACTATCGCCCCAGCTTGTTTGGCGTTGTACTTTTCTCTTAAGTTCTTTAATTCCTTTTCTACAAATATTTGTATTGAAGGTTCAAGAGTCAGAACAACGTCGGCGTTCCCTTCTCTTTCGTTATTTTCGGTTACTGGATTGTTTAAAAGGACTTCCGCAAAAATATTAATGTGTCCTTCGTTGTTTTTATCTTCTAGAATATCTTGAAATTCTCTTTCTATACCATAAGTACCAACCAGTTCGTTTTTGTCATAACTCATAAAACCAATGACCTGTGAAGCTAGTGATCCTGATGGGTAATAGCGCTTTCTTTCTGGGTGTGTAGAAACGCCTTTTATATTTAAATCACTTATTTCTTCTTTTACTTCTTCAGGTAGGTCCCGTTTCAAAATTTCATAAGGATCTTCTAGTTTTGCTGTTTTTTTAAAATAAGATTCTTCATCAATTTCTGTTATTTCATTTATTTTTTTAAAGGTCTCTACGGGATTACTCAATACTTGTGGATTTATGTATAGGACATACGTTGTTTCTATCATCGCGACTGGCAACGGCTCTCCTTCTCGTGGTTGCATATAAATATCCCCCCTGTTAAACAGTTGGTGTATGGGACGAATATATTGGTTTGCGGCACGGTTCTCGTACTCGTTTCCTTCTACAATTTGTATAAAAAACAATTTCGTTACGATAACAATAGCCGCCACAAATGTAGTCACTAGGATGAACTTGAGTCCAAGTGTTCCTGGCTCCTTCTTTCTCATAGACTATTATCGTAGAGTGAGGTTTGTATTACGGGTTACAAATACCCTCTCGTCGACGTCGTGAAAGCCGTGTTCATAAGCATAGTCAAGACTTATATCGTTTTCGTTTTGCATGAACGTCAACTGCAGATCTGCTATTTCCTTTTGAGTGTCTACAACTGCCATTTCAATGCTTCTTTGTTCTGCTGCATTTAAAACAGTTTCTACTACAAGGAAAACATAGCTTAAGGACAACAGAAGGATCAATCCGATCAACAAAGTGGTCATTCTTTCTCTGTGCAGGATCTGTGATGTTATTACGCGAGCTGTTTTCATATCTTTAATTTTTTAATAATTCTTAATTTAGCACTTCTGGATCTTCTATTATTTTGTATTTCTTCTGGGGTTGGAGTTATTGGTTTTTTGGTAAGGTTTAGAGCTAAGCCTTCTCTGTGCTTATTTCTGAAAAATCGTTTAACGATTCTATCTTCGAGACTGTGAAAGCTTATAACTGCAAACCTTCCATCAGGCGAGAGCCTTTCAAAGCCTTTTTCTAAACCTGTTTTTAGGGATTCGATTTCATCATTGACGGTTATGCGCAAAGCCTGAAATGTTTTTGTAGCCGGATGGATTTTGCTTTTTCTCTTCCCCGTTGCTTCAGAAATTATTTCAGCTAGTTCTTTAGTGCTAGTGATAGGCTTTTCGCTTCTTGCCTCGACGATCTTTTCTGCGATCTTCTTTGCCCTTCTTTCTTCACCATAGTGTCTGATAATTGACTCTATGTGTTCTTGGTCCCATTCGTTCACTATCTCTTTGGCCGTTAAACCGCTTTCTTCTTTGGACAAGGTCATCTTCAGAGGTTCATCGCGAAGGAATGAAAAGCCTCTGCCCGATTCTTCTAGTTGAACACTTGAGAATCCTAGATCAAAAAGTATGGCGTCTACTTCTTCTATGTCTTCTTCATCTAGTACAGTATCGAGGTTTTTGAAATTTTCTTCATGTAGGGTGATCCTACATGGTTTTTCTAAAAATACCTCTCTTGCTCTCGATAAAGCGTCACTGTCTAAGTCAATTCCAATGATCCGAACGGATCCCTGGTGCGTCTTACATACTTCGACCGAATGACCTCCGTCGTTAAAGGTTCCATCCAGGAATGTATCTCCCGGATGAAAATCTAATCCGTCAATGGTTTCGTGTAAAAGAACAGTCTTGTGTGTCATAAATAGCTCACTCTCGTACTTAGATCATTCCCAGCTCCCCTAGCTTTTCGGCAAGTACATCTGCTTGTTTTTGAACGCGCTTCTTGTATTCGTTCCAGGCTTTTTCGTTCCAGATCTCAACTCTGTTGTGCACTCCCGCGAGTACAACTTTGTTTTTCAATCCGGCAAAATCTTTTAAAAAATCTGGAATGAGAATACGTCCCGCGCTGTCTACGTCTACCTCTTTAGCGCCCGTAAGCATAAATCGACTGAAGTCCCTAGACCCCGATTGGCCCATAGACATTTCCGCCAATTTTTCTGTCGTAGAGCGCCAAGCGCTGAGCGGATAGATCGCTACACAATTGTCTAGCCCCTGCGTGGCTACCACTGTTTTTCCCAATTCTTTGCGAAACTTTGACGGCAAAGAAATGCGCTTCTTTGAGTCCAGTGTGTGTGTATATTCTCCGATCAGCATGACAATTCTATTTATGACACTTTATCCCACTTAGTGACATTATACTCCACACTTATGAAGTTTCAAAGCTGTGGATAAAAAAATATCCCACCTTTGCGGGGAGGGATATCAAATTTGTTTTTGTTAGGGCTTAGTTAAGCGTTACTTTGTGGTTTCATCAGAGGAAAAGTAGCCACTTCCCGAATTGGTCTGTCGGCAAGGAAAGCAAATAATCTTTCTCCGAATCCAAAACCAAACGTTGGAGGAATTCCGTACTCCAGTGCTTCCACGAATTCCCAATCCGGCATCATTGCTTCATCGTCTCCTCTGTCTATGAGTTTTTGCTGTGCCTCGAAGCGCTCCCTTTGCTCTTCAGGATCATTGAGCTCGGAGAAACCGTTACCTAGCTCGCTTCCCGCTAGGATGATCTGGAAACGTTCGGTAAGTTCCTGATTATCTTTGTGAGCTTTTGATAAAGGAGAAACCAGACTTGGGTGATTAACTAGAAAAGCAGGTCCGGAGATCTTCTTGCGGCAATACTTCCACAATGAATCCACTAATCGTTCATAGGTTTTGCCGTCGTAGTGTACATTTAGTTCACTAAGTTTATTTTCGATAGTTTTACTGTCCGCTTCTAAAATATCAATTCCCGTCTCTTTTTCTATTTCTGAACGATAGTCTATTTCTTTCCATTCGTCCGACAGATCAAATGTATATCCACGGGTGCTAAACTTAGTTTTACCAAAAACTTCCTTCGCTAGAGTTATGTACAATTCTTTTGCCAAATCCATTCCGTCGCGAAAACTAGCGTAGGCCCAGTAGCATTCCATGTTCGTGAACTCTTGAACGTGCTCCGGACTTGATCCTTCATTACGATACACGCGGCCGATCTCGAATGTTTTTTCAATACCGCTCGCCATCAATTTTTTCTGCCAGAGCTCACCCACTGATATGCGCAAGTAAGCGTTGAGGTCAAAATCCCTGTGGTAAGTTTCGAAAGGCGTGGCTTCGGCGCCTCCGGTTGTAACTTCAAGAGTCGGAGTTTCAACTTCGAGAAAATTTCTGCTTTCTAAAAAGTTTCTGGTTACTCTCCAAAACTTCGATTTTTTCTCAAGCAACTCACGAACTTCAGGATTGGTTAATATGTCCAAGTATCGCTTGCGGAGACGCTCCTCTTCATCCTTAAAGCCGTAATAGTCTTTGGGGACGGGCCTTAGGCTTTTAGTAAGCATGCGCCATTTGCTGGGCGTTAAACTTTCTATCCCCCTCTCTGTTTTTTCTGCCTTTCCAGTAAACTCTACAAAATCACTTTCATCTACCGTTTTTTCAAATAGCGAAAAAAGATCTTCACCCAGAACATCTTTTTTAAGGTATATCTGTATAGTCGTTGAGCCGTCAAGAAGATCACAGAATGCTATGGCACCGTGAGTGCGGATAGAGCGAATGCGACCGGCGATGGTCTTTTCTTCCCCGCTTTTTTCAAATACCTCAAAGTCATTCAAAAAGTCATCGATAGAAATATCTCGATTGCTGACAGCCGGATAGGGGTCCATCCCAGCGTCCTTCAAAGCAGAGATCTTTTCTAACCTATCCTTTTTTATTTCCTCTAAAGAAGCCATAGGTATTACTCAATATCCATAAGTTTATAAGTTGTTTCACCGTTGGGGGTTCTAACAGTGAATTCATCTCCTTTCTTTTTGCCCATAACCGCGGCGCCGATTGGAGAATGATAGGAAAGCTTACCGTTGTCGATGTCTGATTCCTCGCTGCTAACAATAGTAAAGGTGCGTTTCTTTTTGTCTTCTTTATTTTGAATGGTGATCTTGGACCCAGCTTGCGCTATGTCACTCCTTCCCTTTGAAGAAATAACTACAGCGGATTTCAGCATAGATTCTAGTTCCACAATGCGAGCTTCTATCTTTGCTTGGTTGTCTCGCGCTTCATGATATTCGGCGTTCTCGGATAAGTCTCCGAGAGATTTAGCATACTCTAGTGCCTCGGTAACTTTCTTACGTTCTACGTTTTTTAAATTGTCCAACTCTGCCTTAAGCTCTTGAAACTTTTCTGGACTGAGATACTCCTGTTGCATATTTATAGTTATGAGATGATTTTTAGATATTTCACTACTAGAAAATCCTACCGATAAATAAAGATTACGTCAAACCAGCTAGTCAGAGCCAGTCGTTGTATATTCCGGTTTTTCTTTAATCAACCACTGAAAAAAAGAACGCATATTTGGAGCGGCGCCAAAACTATTAGATTCGTCTACGTGATCAAGTAATACGGCAAACGCGTACTTAGGCTCGTCATAAGGAAAATAACCAACAACCCAAGAATTTTCATATCCCTTCTCAAAACCAACTTCGGCGGTTCCTGTTTTTGCCGCTATTGATAATTCCGGAAACTTTAACGATCTAACTATTTTATCTGTTACACCGAGCCGCATCCCTTCTCTGACGACCTGCAAGTCTTTTTCAGCTATATCAAGCTCCTTTTTTTCAAGCAGAAGTGAGTCTGAGATCCTTGGGGTCAATAAGGTGCCTCCATTTGCTATGGCGGCGGTGGCTCTGACTGCTTGTATGGGAGTAACCAAAAAGCCGTATTGTCCTATGGAAGTATTATAAGTGTCACCAAGAAACCAACTTTCACTCTCAAAGGTTTCTCTTTTCCACTCTCTGCTTGGTACCACTCCTACGGCTTCTGATCCCAATTCAATGCCGGTTTTTTCGCCGAAGCCAAAAAGATGCATATACTCATAAATTCTATCAATTCCTAAGCCCTCTTGGTCTTCATGTCCTCCGCCTATGGTGTAGAAATATTCGTTTGAAGAAACAGCTAGAGCCTCACGCATATCTACAGCTCCGTGTGCTTGCCAGTCACGAAAAACGTATACATCCTCCGGGTCATATGGGCTTTCTATTTGTATTGAACCGTCACTAAATATTGTTTTGTTTGGATTGATTATATTTTCGTTTAGGGCCGCGGTCGCAATGAAGGGCTTTACAATTGATCCGGGCGTGAAGCTTCCGTTTAGCGCTCGATTGAGGTAGGGTTTGGCTGGATTTTCAGAGTATTTTTCGATCTCTTCTTCATTTTTACCGTCGGAGAGAACATTTGAGTCAGTTTCCGGATAATTACTAAGAGCTAAGATCTCACCGGAGTCGATATCCATTATCACAGCGGAGCCACCTCTAAAGCCATATTCTTCCGTGGCGCTTTTGATCTCTTCGTAAAGTTTGTTTGATATTTCCGCGTCGATAGAAAGCTCCACTTCACCGCCGGGTTCGGGCTCTTTTATTAAGTTCTTAGATACAACTTCATACTTCACGTTAGTTTCTATAATTCTTGTTCCGTTATTGCCACGTAGTTGTCTTTCAAAAACCGACTCTGCTCCGGCTAGGCCGATATGGTGGGTTCTATAATATATCCCGCTTTTATCTTTTGCCGGTGGTTTTGTGTACCCCAAAATATGCCCCATACCTCCTAGTTCGGTGTATTGCCTTTTAGCATGATCACTACCGTTAGAGGACTTTTCATTCCAAGCCAGTTTTTCTCCGTTGCGATCATAAATAATACCTCTTTCAGCGGGTATAAGAGAATGCTGTAGGCGATTGTTTTCACTACGTTCTTTATATTCTTTTCCCTCTACGATCTGTAGATTAAAAAGTTTAAACGAAAATATGGCAAATATTGCGACCGTAATTAGAATAAGTATCTGTAATGAAGACGTCCGTATAGGCTTCTCCAGTCTGGAATCAGATTCTGACTGATCTTCCAAACTCTCTGAGTCCAACAACACTTCATGCGGGTCTATTTGAAAATTGTTCTTGTTTTTTCTCTTCATATTTACTAACCAGTTGTAGTTAACACTCTTGTTCTACTCAACGATCTCCACAAACACCCAAGATACCTCAAAAACATTGATCGGTAATTTACCGCGAACTAATTGAAACGCGTCGGTCTCGCCTGATTCAACTGACTCTATAGAAGCTATTACGGTAGAATCAAGCGCGGGTTTAGTAACTAAAGCTCCCTCTTCTATATCAAGAAATCGAGGTGCCTGAATTGCAATGGAGCCACCTCCCGTACCCTCAGCTACTACAAGTGTGCCGTTGCCGTCTATTTCTACCGGAGTTCTTTCCCCGGGTGACGAATATAATCTGACATTTGCGGACGACTCCAAAACCTTTTCTATATAACCGATTTCGTTACTACTGGAAGACAGCACGGCGTCTCCTTTTTCGACCCCATCTTCTCTTCCCATATCTATTATTAGTGTATCAAAAGAAGTTATTGGCGGCCGTGAAATTACTCGGGTTATAGTTAGATCATCACCGGATTCACTTTTTCGCCCCAGCATTTCTTTTAGCATTTCGTTTTCAATCGCAAGGAGAGCTTTTGAGCGATTCTCTCTAGCCAACTTTTCATTCTCGAATGTAAGTTCTGCTACTTTCTCAATTAATTCGTCTTTGTCTTGAAATTTTTTAAGAAAGTCACCACTGGCTTGGTTGACATTTGCGCCCAAAGCGAGAACTGGCGAAAAAGCATTATTCAGAGCGTTACGACCGAACGCTACAGAAATTATTATGAGAACAAACAATAAAGATATGAGAGAGATAGCAGCTACCCTGGTTCTTTTATTCAGTCGGTTGCTCATCGTCGTTTTGTATTAAAATTTCTTTATAGCGATCAAAGTCGTTCAAAACTATTCCCGTGCCGCGAGCCACAGTAGTTAGTGGGTCATCAGTTAGATAAAACGGTACTTTGATAAAACTCTCAAGTACCGAGTCCAGGCCTCGTAAAAGAGCACCTCCGCCTGTAATATATATGCCTCTTTTCATTATGTCTGACATAACTTCAGGTGGCATCGTTTCTACAACGTTTTTTACGGCCTCAATTAGTTTTTCAATTGAAACCAGAATGGCTTCTTTAACATCTGAATCTGTCACCTCTATTTCTTTGGGTAGCCCAGTAACTAAGTCGCGTCCGCGTGCCTTGGCTGAGAGCGGCTTTTTTTCGTCAACTACCGACCCAAGTTCTATTTTTATATTCTCGGCAGTTTTTTCTCCGATCTGCAATTTATATTTTTCTTTCAGAAATCGAATTATGTCTTGGTTCAAGTGGTCGCCCGCAACGCGCAAATTTTTAGATTGCACGATGCCTCCCAGTGAGATCACCGCGATATCGGTCGTTCCACCACCGATATCTACTACCATATTGCCGTTTGCTTCGAGTACTGGTAGACCTATACCTATAGCCGCGGCCATTGGCTCTTCAATGATATTGACCGACCTGGCACCTGCGTTTTTTGCCGCGTCTCGGACGGCTCTAATTTCTACGTTTGTAATACCGGAAGGCACCCCGACAAGGACGCGCGGAGGTATGAAACTTGAGGTGTGTTCTCGTGCCCTGCGTAATAAGTGAGCAAGCATCTCCTCGGCAATCTCAAAATCAGATATGACGCCGTCTACCAAGGGATTGATCGCCTCAATATGAGCCGGCGTACGACCCACCATTTCTCTTGCTTTTTTACCGACAGCGACTACGCGGCCTGTTTTCTTATTTACAGCCACAACCGAAGGTTCATCTATAACTATTCCCTTAGGGTGTACGTAGACTAAAGTATTGGCGGTTCCTAGATCGATCCCGATATCATTACGAAAACTGAAACGTAAGCCCCAAGAGCGTTTTCCTGTATTTTCATTTGCCATATAATTAATTGACTAAGATAGACAGCAGTTCTTCCTCGGTCATTTCTCGAGAGCCCCCCGTTGCTCGCTCTGTGTATTCAATGAGATCGCTCTCCAAAAATTTTTTGCCAATAGTGATCCTGTGAGGTATTCCGATGAGATCTGAATCAGCAAATTTTTCTCCTGCGCTAATATTTCTATCGTCAAAAAGCACCTCGATATTTTTGTTTGTTAATTCTTTATATATCTGATTAGCAGCTCTACTCTGCTCTTTGTTCTCAGTGTCTACTAAAATTATATGTGCTTTGAAGGGTGCGATAGAATCTGGCCATACCATTCCTTTTTCATCTGAAAATATCTCTACTACCGCCCCTACTAATCTACCGGGTCCGATTCCGTATGAGCCCATAGTTACCGGCCTTTTTTCGCCTGATTCATCGTTATAGAACAAATCCATTGCTTCGGCGTACTTAGTGCCTAGAGGGAAAATATTTCCCACTTCTATTGCTTTTTCTTTTACTAAGTTTTCTTTTTTAAGGTCGAGCTCTTCTAAAACCGAGTCTTCGTAGACCTCTTCGTTAACGGCTATATTCTTATCTTTGTCGATGTAAATAATGTCTTCACCCGCGTCCGATATCGTTTGAAACTCATCACTGAACTTACTGAATGAGCCACCGCTTGCGAATGTTCGATAAGTCTTATCACCCACTCCGACGCGCGAAAAGATACGTGCGTATGCTTGAGCACACTCTTCGTAAAATTCGCGAAAATTTTCCTCGTTTTTATTGAAGGAGTAGAGATCCTTCATTTTGAACTCACGACCGCGCATAATTCCTGATTTTGCGCGCAACTCATTTCTGAATTTTGTTTGAAACTGGTAAGCATAAACAGGAAGATCTTTATACGAACGAATATGTTCAACCATTAGTTTTGCTATTGGTTCTTCATGTGTTGTTGCTAAACCTATCTCAGAGTCATTGGCTAGTTTTGTCTTAAACCAAACGTCGATGGCTTCGTCGTCCCAGCGCCCAGATCTTTGCCAGATCTCTGGATCCTGAAGCGAGGTTAGAAACAATTCCTGACCACCTATCGAGTTCATTTCCTCGCGAATAATATTTTCAACTTTATTCAAAACCCTTAAGCCAAGAGGCAAATAAGAATATACACCGGCCATGACCTTTTCAATAAAGCCGGCTTGTATCAAGAGTCTCGCATTTTTACTCGCTTCATCTTTTGGAGCCTCTTTTCTAGTTTTTGTAAAAAGTTGGGATTGCCTCATAGTGCCTACATAAATAGATTACGTATGTCATTAACCGATACTACTATTATCAAGAGGATCAATAAAGCGAATCCAATACCGTTTGCGATCATCTGAGTACGAGGACTCATTGGAGATCCTTTCAACGCCTCTATCCAAACAAAGAGGATCCTACCGCCGTCGAGAGCCGGTACGGGTAAGAGGTTAATTATCGCAAGGTTAATAGAAATGATCGCGGTGAAAGAAAGTAGATACACAAAACCGACCGCGTAAGCGTCTCCTACTAAGCTAACTATGCCGATTGGACCAGCCACATTAGAAAGGTCCCCTTCTCCTTGAAAAAGACCCGCAATTAAAGATCCCAGTCCCTGAACGGTCATCACCGTCGCGTTTCCGGTCCAAATCGCTCCATTGTATAACGCCAGATGGGGAGGATATTTAACAACAGAAATATTAGACGACGCTATGCCGATCATTCTCTTATCCTTTTCTTCGCCTTCTAAATTAGTTGTTGGAGATATGTCTATTTCTCTCTCTTCCCCGCTTCGACTTATTAGGAGTGTGATGTTTTCGCTGTCAGTGCCTTCTATGAAACTGCTTATGTTTTGAGCGTTGGTTATCTCTTCTGTATTACTCCCGTCGCTAATAGATATGAGCTCATCACCCGGAAGAACTTCAGCCTTTTCAGCCGGTGAATCCGGCAATACTTGTGTGATGATCACTCCTTCATCGACTACATATTGCTCGTTTATATCTTGATCAGCCGTAGGATAGCCGACCATAAAAGCGATAGAAAGCAAAACCCACGCCAGTATCATATTCATAATGACACCGGCCGCTAATATAAAAGTTTTTGTTAAGGAGCCCTTGAAAGCAAAACTCTTATTCTTTTCTTCTTCTGTTACATCTTCCTCGACTCCGTTCTCTCCTTGTAGTCGTACATATCCGCCAATGGGAAGGGCGTTTATGGCGTACTCTGTTTCACCTTTTTTTATTTTAGATATGTTTGGAGGGAAACCTAACGCGAATTCATAAACTCTGACACCGCTCTTTTTTGCAGCAATAAAATGCCCAAGTTCATGGATAAAAATAAGTAAGCCAAGTACTAATAAGAATATTATGAATGACATAAATTAAGTTGAGAGTATTTCGTTCTCTTTCCTTTCAAAAATTTCGCTGAGATCTTGATTTTTTTCGTCTACTTGCTTTTGTAGTTGCTCTTTGAGGCTGAAAGCTTCATCTTCGCTTATTTCGCTTGATTTTTCCAGGTCCTGAATTTCTTTCAGCGTGTCTTCTCTTTCTCCTCTTACTGCAATCCGTGCCTGCTCAAGACGATCTTTGGCTAATTTAACGAATTTTTCCTTTTGTTCAGTTGTTACCTCAGGAAAGAATATTCTAACCCCACTATCGTCGGTAGCAATAGAAAGGCCTAGGTCTCTGTCGCGAATTGCTTTTTCAACCGCCTTTATTTGATTTTTGTCCCAAACGTTAACTCTTAATGCCCTAGATCCTTCTAGGGAAATATTTGCTACTTGATTCAATGGAAGTCTAGCACCGTGGACTTCTACGGTTACGGAATCAAGTACGGTCGGCGAAGCTTGCCCGGTGCGAATGCTAGCCAACTCTTTTTTTAACCACTCTTCTGTGTTGTTAAGTGATCTTCTAAATGTGTCAAAAGAATAACTCATACTGGGGTATTATAGCAGAATCAGGCCATTGTTGGAACTTTAAGTCTCTTTTTACGAATGGTTTACCACAGGCAGTGTCAAAGCAAGCTCTTCTAGTATGTATTTTGTGGCCGGAGTACCCGATAAGGCCCGCCTTTTGTAATCTATAAATTTTTTATAATCTATGCTCGGCGCTCTAATATATTTCCTTTCTGCAGAAATTTCCTTCTCTAGGTTTAGAAAAAAGGCGGATATTTGTGATCTATCTTTCAAAATCTCGGCTGTTTTTTCCAGACGTTCCTTGAAAGATCTAGATAAAAAGTGATCAAAGACCACCTCGTCTTCTTCTATGGTTATGTCAATCTCTCTGCATCGCGAGCGAATGGTCGGTAGAAGTATTTGCGAGTGTGGTATCAAAAATATCAAATGCGTCCTTTCGGTTGGTTCCTCCAATACCTTTAGTAACGCGTTTTGTGCTTCAAGGGTAATTGAAGAAAAATTGACCAACAGTATGCGTCGTTCATCTGGTCTGTTTTTGTTTACTTGAGTTGTTTTTAGCTGCCTTGCTATTTCGATTGTGAAAGTTTCATTTAAAAAATGAAAAACTGTGATCGTCTCTTCTCTAAAGAACGAATGGATATCTTCTTCTAAACCAACTAGATCGTTGTCGGTGATCGTTTTGCCATCCAAAGTTGAAAGAAAGGCGTGTTGGTCGACCGGTAAATGCGTGATCCTCATCGCTTTGTGATTATGCTTTTCTTATAAGTATTCAAGTGCTCTAGTGCGACTCCGGTACCCTTCGCAACACAAAATAGCGGATCATTGGCCAACGTTGCTTTTACTCCGGTTCTGTCATGCACCAACTCCGGAAGTTTTCTTAAAAGTGATGAGCCGCCAGTCATCGTAATCCCTCTGTCAATAATATCTGCTGCCAATTCAGGAGGGGTTTCTTGCAATACATCTTTGATCGCTTTAATGATCTCCGAGAGTTCAGTTTCGATTGCCTCGGCGATCGCGTTAGATCGAACTGAAACAGTTCTCGGCAAACTGGTTTCAAAATCACTACCTTTAACTTCCATGGTTAATTCTTTGCTCAGGTGTTTAGCAGTGCCGATTTTAATTTTAATTTCTTCGGCTGTTTTTTCTCCTATCGAAAGGTTATGTTCGCGTTTGATGTGCTTTATTATGCTGGCGTCGATTCTGTTTCCCGCGCATTTTATCGAAGTGGAGGCAACAATACCGCCAAGCGATATTACGGCTACATCGGTCGTGCCTCCACCAATATCTACAATGATATGACCGCCGGCTTCTTGAATCGGAATGCCGGCTCCGATGGCTGCTAGTATCGGCTCTTTTACAATATAGACGTTGCCGGCTCCGGCTTTTAGCGCCGCTTCTATTACCGCCCTTCTTTCAGTTGAAGTAACGCCGGCCGGAACTGAAACCATTATTTCGGGCTTGAATGGATTCCATGAGCCGACGGCCTTTCGGATATAATACCTCAGCATTGCCTCGGTGATCTTATAATCAGCGATAACACCATCTTTTAGAGGATGATGAGCCACAATGGTTTCCGGTGTGCGGCCTATCATGTCTTTAGCTTCGAGACCCACTGCCAAAACCTTGCTTTCGCCTTCGATGATCGCGACAACCGAAGGTTCGTTTAGTACGATCCCTCTTCCTTTAATGAAGACGAGCGTGTTGGCGGTGCCCAGGTCTATTCCCAGTTTAGGTGATAAGGGTGACATAAGTTAGTAATATAGTAAGCTTCTTTAGCTATTTTTTCAAATTACTCTGCCGTCTCTTTAATAAACAGAGATCAAGTTTTCCACAAAAAAACTTAAAATATATAGCATAGATGCTATACTCCTAGAGTTATCACTTGAAATTTAATTAATGACTGGAACCGCAAACTTAACCCATATAGGAAGCCTAATTAGAAATCTTCGAAAAGAACGCGATCTAACTCAATCGGATTTGGCGAGAAAGCTTTCTACCACACAAAGCGTGGTGGCGAGAATCGAAAATGGCGAACAAAATTTATCGGCCGAAATGCTATCCAAGATCAGCAAGGCTTTAGACAGAGATATAGTTGTTGTCTCTAAAGGCGCTTTAAATATTCAGGTTGAAGGTGGGCGAAAACTTAAAGGCAAAATAGAAACCAGGACCTCAAAGAATGCTACTGTAGCGCTTATGTCTGCGGCGCTATTGAACAACAGTACAACCACGCTTAAAAATATCCCTAAAATTGAAGAGGTTTATCGCTTGGCCGAAGTTCTTGAGAGTTTGGGCGCATCGGTTAAGTGGCACGAAAACGACCTTTCGATCACTCCTCCTGAAAATTTCAATCTCGATAACCTTAATACGGAGTCCGCCGCCAAAACCAGGAGCATCATTATGTTCATTGCTCCCTTTTTGCATCGATTTAAAAAATTTACTTTACCGGAACCGGGCGGTTGCAAGTTAGGGGCTCGTACTGTACGCCCTCATTTTTATGCTCTAGAAAATTTTGGAGTAAAATTTCAAGAGACCGACAACTCGTATCGTATATCGCACAGAGGTCTAAAACCTTCTGAAATTGTTTTGTATGAATCAGGCGATACGGTTACCGAAAATGCTATTATGACCGCCGCTAAGATACCCGGTGAGACAATAATAAAATATGCCTCGGCTAATTATCAGGTTCAGGATCTGTGTTTTTTCCTTGAAAGTTTGGGTGTAAAGATCGAAGGCATAGGATCTACTACTCTAAAGGTTAACGGTTTGGAGGAGATTGATATTCCTGTGACCTATCATGTGTCGGAAGACCCGATCGAGTCAATGTTCTTTTTGTCTTCGGCGATCGTTACAAAGTCTTCGATAATAATTGAGCGTTGCCCCATTGACTTTCTGGAGGTAGAGCTTCTAAAACTAGAGAAAATGGGCTTTAAATACAAAATAGTAAACAGATATAAGGCCAAAAACGGAAAAACTGACCTGGTTGATATCAAAACTTTCCCGTCTTCACTTAAGGCGCTTCCGGACAAATTGCACTCTCTCCCTTATCCGGGATTAAACCCCGACAATCTGCCCTTCTTTACTGTTATAGCCACACAGGCAGAAGGACAAACTTTGATACATGATTGGATGTACGAGAAAAGAGCCGTTTATTATAAGGACCTAGATAAACTTGGAGCTGATACGGTGCTTATGGATCAGCACAGACTTTATATAACAGGTCCAAGCAAACTACGCGGAGCTGAAGTGATCTGTCCCCCGGCACTCAGACCGGGCGCAGTGATTCTCATAGGAATGCTAGCCGCGAGCGGGGTTTCTACCCTGAGAAATATCTACAGTATAAACCGAGGATATGAAGATATCATTCTCCGACTTAATAATTTGGGAGCTAAAATAAAAGTGTTGCGGGAGTTCTAATTTCTGTCTGGGCGAACCTAGCAGATCAGGTCTCTATTTACAGCTCAATACTTTCTTGTACAATTGTGTTTATATTCAGCGTAAATAAACGATAAATTAAAGATGAAAAAACAAATTATTCCAGTAGCGGTTGTTATTGTGATCCTATTATCAGGTTTGGCACTCTGGTTTGGACTTAGAGGAAACGAAGGCTTGGGCGGAAACGACGGAGCAAATATAACTGTCTTTGCTCCGGCTGGAACCGAGATCATTGCCGTAAATACCGACGGAGTTGATGATGAAGACTCATCAGAAGGTAGCTCTGATTCTGATCCGAGATCTTTTAGTGTACCGGATTCGGGTGAACTTGGTATTGAACTAGAGCCCGGGAGCTACCAGCTTTTAGCCAATAGGGGCGAAGAATATTATCCTTGGAAAAAGGAGTTGGAAGTGAGCGAAGATACAAATACTGAATTTTACCCAATACTGTTTCCAACTGAGGCGGAACTTGAAGAAGTGGATTCAGCTGAAGTAGAGGAAGCGTTCTCAACGCCTGCTTCTCTGCCGAGAGAGCAATCTCCTCTAGCAAACAATTCTGAAAGCATCAATTTGTATGTGGACGCTGACACTATTTTTGCCGCCTGGGACGGCGAAGTAGATAACCTCCCTGAGTTTTTGTGTCCCGGTGAAAATGTAGAAGAGTGCCGAGTACAACCCGTGTTCAGTTTTCAGTCGGGCTCCGTTGAAAATCTAGACTTCTTTGGTGAATATGATCAAATGCTCATATTGGACCGCGGATCAGTTATTGCGGCTTTGGAGATCGATCGAAGAGGAACTCAAAACTATCAACCTGTATACGTTGATCCTACTCCTGCTACCGCCCCCGCTTTCCGCGTTGTTGACGGGGAGATATATATTTCAGACGGAGGTGAGATCTCCCGAGTGGTCCTAAATTAAATATCTTCACATTTATCGTAAGAGCAAACCTTGCCTGTACAGGCAGGGTTTGTTTTGTAATGATAAAATGGAATGAAACAAATGGAAGCAACTGAAAAAATGTTCGTGTTGGAAGTTATGCCTTTAGTAAGCGGTTTTCGTGAATCTTCCGTTACGTATTTTTCAATTCAACCATATGAACCGGGTGCGCTCATAACGGTACCCCTTAGAGCTAAAGATCGCTATGGAATAGTAGTTTCCGCCTCTTCGGTGAAAAAGTCCAAGGCAGAGATAAAAAACGCCAATTTTTCATTAAGAAAGATAAAAAAACAAACACCAAAGAAAATATTCAGATCCTCTTTTTTAAAAACAGTCCAAGAAGTTTCTGATTTTTACGCTACTTCTCCGGGCAGTGTCCTACATTCCCTAACACCAGTATCGGTGTTAGGTAACACCGATGTGGCTGAGGCCAAGGAAATGAACAGCAAGAAAAAACCGACCAAAAAATCTATTCAACGTCCATATGGGGAAAGAATTCAGGAGTACGCCGAGGAAATAAATAAAGTTTTTGATAAGGGCGAATCGGTAATGGTTCTTGCGCCTACCGTATACGGCGCAAAACGCATTACAGAAAAGCTAAAAGATCATTTTCCGGATTCGGCTTTCGAACTTTCATCTCGTCTTTCCGCGAAAAAACAACGAGAGACATGGAATTTTCTGGCCGAGCGCGAGAGTCCTACTGTTGTCGTACTTACCTCAAAGTTTCTTTCTCTTTCTTTACCTAAGCAGTCTCTTTATATTCTTGAGAACAGCGCCTCAGAGTCCTTTTTTAATATCAAAAGACCGCATTTGGATGCTCGCCTAGTTTTTGAACTTATGGCAAGCCAAAACGGTGGGCGTTTGCTGTTTGGCGACGTGTTCATTCCCCTTATACAAACTAAAAACAAGAATACAAAAGAATTAGATACTCTGTACTCAAAAGCAGACTCGGAGCTCATTAGTATGATTGAGGACGATAAAAAGTCGACTGCCAAGCAGAAATTTAAACTATTGTCAGAGGAGTTGATCAAAGCCACTGATGAAGCTCTAAAAGAAAACAAGAGAGTCTTTTGGTTCGTTTCAAGACGCGGTCTTTTCCCTTCTACTGTTTGTAGTGATTGTGGCAATGAATACACCTGTGAGAAATGTGGATCGTCCTTGGTCTTGCACAAAAAGCGAGACGAAGGAGAAGAAAAAAGAATTTTTATTTGCCATCGGTGCGGCAATCAGGAATCTGCTAACGCGCTATGTAGGAATTGTGAGAGTTGGCGGTTGGAGCCGCTGGGTATCGGAGTAGACCGAGTGGTCGAGGAAGCGACGAAGCATTTCGCTTCCCCGATCGTTTTTTCCGGCGACACTGCGACAACAAAAACTAAAACAAAAGAAATTTTAAAGAACATTTTTGAATCAGAAAAAAGTAGATTAATAATTGGAACCGATATAGCCCTACCTTATCTTGAAGAAAATAAAGTAGATGTATCAGGAATTGTATCTATTGATTCGCGTTTAGCTATACCGTCTTATACCTCTGAGGAAATGGCGTTGCGCACTATGCTTTCAATTCTTTCTCTAAGCAAAGAGAAGATGATCCTACAAACCAGACGTAAAGAACACCGCATATTTCCCCACTATAGAGGAATTGACTTAAATGAATTCAGAAAGGAGGAGTCAAAAATGAGGAAAGCGCTAGGGTATCCACCGTACAGCACTCTTGTGGAGTTAGCTATCAGTAAGAAAAAAAATGAAGCCATAAACACCAGAGAAAATATATCTATCAAGCTAAAAGAGTTGCTTGAAAAAAGTGAAGCTATATATTCCCCGGTACTACACGGTACAAAAAAACGAGGAATTTATAAGGCGGTTATACTACTAAAGTTAAGCCGTGATCTTAGGAAAGCACAGAAGATCAGGCGGTTTTTGCGCTCATTACCACCGGATATTGAAATATATGTAAATCCACAAAACTTGTGGTAGCATTACTTTTGAATGAAAGAAATACTGCAAAAAGACGAGGCCTTGTTGCGTAAATCGGCGCGCGAAGTTAAACCGGAAGAAATTTCTTCTGAGTATATTCGTGGTGTAATTAGAGATATGAAAGGAGCTATGGACAAAGAAGAAGATGCGGCCGCCATAGCCGCTCCTCAAATCGGTGAATTGGTCCGTATTTTTATTATCTCGAAACACATTTTACCCAATAATCAAGAAGGTCTCGCAAAAGACCTAGTATTTATAAACCCAAAACTTATTAAACACTCCAAAAAGACCAAGGTCGTGGAAGAGGGCTGTCTTTCTGTTCGCTGGCTCTATGGTGATGTTGAACGTTTCGAAAAGGCAACTGTCGAGGCATATGATGAGAACGGCAAGCGCATTGTGTATGGCGCCAGTGGAGTTATAGCGCAGGCCTTCCAGCACGAGCTGGATCACTTGGATGGAGTACTGTTCATTGATAAAGCAGACAATGTTAGAGATATTCCACCAGAATCACAATCAGAAGATAATCCTAAAGAACTTCTCCATGATTAATTCACCACGATTCGCGTTTTTTGGCACTCCGGATTTTTCCGTCCGAATTTTAAATATCCTCGAAGAACACGGGTTAGCCCCCGAGGTTGTAATAAGTTCCCCCGATAGGCCTCGTGGCAGAGGGCAAAAGCTACAACCCACTCCAGTGAAGAGCTGGGCACAGCAAAAAGAGATCCCGGTTCTAACTCCGGATAAATTAAACCAACCGGAATTTTTGGAGACACTGCGCGACTACGAACTTGATTGTAGTGTTGTCGCCGCTTACGGAAAGATAATACCTGAATCTGTACTTTCGACCCCTCGTTACGGCTCAATAAACGTTCATCCTTCACTCTTGCCAAAGTACCGTGGCGCATCCCCTATAGAGTCTCAAATTTTGGCAGACGAAGAAGATATAGGAGTAACCATAATGTTTATGGATGAGAAAATGGATCACGGTCCCATTCTTGCGCAAGAATCAATAAACAGGCCGAGCTCGATACCTGACGCGATAGAGCTGGAAAAAATACTCGCGGATTTAGGGGGAGAACTTTTGGCAGAATCTCTCATTTCATATATTGGTGGTGAAATTGATCCCAAGGAACAAGACCACGAGGAAGCTACTTATACTCCCAAGATCAAAAAAGAAGACGCCAAGATAAGTCTCTCCGATGATCCCTATCACAACTTTCTAAAAATAAGGGCGTATAAAAGATTTAGACCTCATTTCTTTGCTGAATTTAAAGGAAAGAATGTTCGAGTGGTGGTTACAAAAGTTGACTACAACAAAAAAGACAACAAGCTACTAATCGAGAAAGTAATACCCGAAGGAGCTAAAGAAATGGATTTCGAAGAATTTAAGAAGAGCGCTGATCTATAGAGATTTACTTCCCTCCTCTGATCCCTCGGATCATATTTTTAAATTTGAGAGCGCCTCGTCTAAAAAGATCGCGCTTCTTTTCTTTATTTCTCCTTAGTTCACGGATAATTTCATCCTTCATTTTGTCTATGGCCGCGTATAGCTCCGCATTTTCAGATACATATCGATAGAGATCACCTTTCACATTTACGTTTATTTCTGCGAAATATAGATCTTCACCGGAGCTATGATGGTTCGTGGTTTTGCCGATCTCTATATCTACGTTGGGTTCACTTTCATTTTTAGGAATAAATTTTTCTACATCTTTTAATTTCTCGTTTAGATAATCTCTGATCGGATCGGTCAGTTCCATATTAGTTGCCTTGATACGTGTTTTCATAGTTTTGTGTGTTAAGAATTAATCTCAAATATTTTGTTTTGCGATCTATGTCCCGCTACCATTTTTATCGAAGGATCAGAGTACAAATTCTTTAAAACTTCTGTTACTCGCCTATTTACCTTCCCTTGTTCAGCTTTTTCTCTGACGTATATTTCTAGCTTGTCAAAATCCTCTTTGTGAACTGACTCTTTTTTAGATCCCGGATATACTTTTACTTTCAGATGCATACCATTTCAGTTGTCTATATTTTAACAATTACACGCGAATAAACTAGTCTTTCCTTATCCAAAAAACTTTGGTACTATTGCGCATGCTTATGAGCAAGGATTGCTCATTTGCGGCTGTAGATTTATAATGCAAAAGATATTCCGTGGTAGCTCAGCGGTAGAGCAACCGGCTGTTAACCGGTAGGTCGCTGGTTCGAATCCAGCCCGCGGAGCTTGTTAAAAAATCGCCCAATGATTGTGATTTTTGTTAATTGACTCATTATATGCTGATGTTTTAATATACATTCGTTATGCATATACCCGAAAAACTTAAAACTCCAAAAGCAAAAGGAGTCGTTGCAACACTGTTTTTTATTGTTCTTCTTCTGGGCACACATTCACTTGATGGTCAGATCACAAGTAGTGAAGTCGGCGTTAACATAGCTATTGCCGTGGCGCTCGGCGTTGTTGTCTACAGCTCAGAAAAGAAAAACTGCTGTTAAGACAAAGTCAATCTGTTAGTTCCGCTCTACATTGCGGAACTTGAGCATGTAGAAGCCAGACCGAGCGGTGCATCAAGCAGTCAACCTGGCAGGTTGACTACTTTTATTACAAACTTTAGAACCGTCTTATTTTAATCAAGTTTTATATAAAGCGGTTTTTACTTGCTATTGGTTTCTTGTATACTTAAATTGTTATTCTAATTAGAGTTCAAACGTATATATAAATATGGAACACTCAGGTATAGAGAACTTCCCTCAAGGACAAGATAACAAAGAGGAAGAGTCTGAAAACATAACCACTCCCGAAGAAAACCTAGAAGAAAATCCGGAGGACAATGAGATAAAAGCCGAATCTGAACCCAATATTGACCACTGGGAAACCGCTAAGGTTATGCGTAAATTTGGTTTTACTGATATAAATGAGAATCCGATGATAATGAATCATCCCAATCTCGAAGAGATGAGAGATCAGGACTTTATGTATGGGTCCGAGGTTAATGACAAAGGAGAAACTATTACCACAATATGGAGAGACGGTTATTGTTGGGCACGGAAAGGAAGCTCTCCTAATTTAGCGGCAATTGAAGAAGAACTTGGGCAAACCCTCCGGTCTGGAGCGTTTCAACCACACAATTTGGAATTTGAGCATACAAATATCGAATGATTATTTATTAAAGAATGGTCAAACTGGCAGATTGACTGATTTAAGATCAAGTTTGCTTGTGCTGTTTTTGTATACTAACGTCATAGTAGTTAAACCTCGATTCTTCGCGGCGAACCGGATAACTTAGTGTAGAAAAATACTTATTTCTGATATCATTAGATTGAATATGCTCAAAATAAATGATCTTCTGTTATTTTTTGGCACCACTTTTGTATTTGCTGTGTGGGTTATGGTCGGCTGGCCTCAATTGGGTCAAAATCCGTCATTTCCCCCTGAGGTCAAGCGAGTGCAAGCGGCGAGCGCGTTTGTACAAGGTGGTGGTGACGGACACCACAGAAACGGTACGGTAGACGCAACGTTTGCAACAGGCGCTACCGCCGATAACGTTATTGTCGTTATATGCAGTAGCGATACGAGTACGACGTTTACAATCCCTAGTGGTTTTACCGAGATTCGATCTGATAACAACACGGTTCCTTCGGTGGTGAGTTACTATACTGTTGCCTCGGGCGGTGAAACTACGTTTACTTGTAACAATAACGCTACATCAGCTACGCATGCAATGGCTCTGGAGTATAGTGGTCTGGATACGAGCGACTTGGTGGACACCACCTCGTCCGCGACCGGAACGGGGAGCGGAGTGTCATGTCCGAGTGTTAACCCGGGTACGGAAGATCATCTATATATCACGGCGGCACACATAAATGTAGACGATAATTTTGGCGGTTCCTGGAATAATTCCTTTACAGAACGGATTGATCAGAACACAGGCAAAGGTCCGGGACGCGATAGAGTGCTCAGTGGAGTTGCCGATCTTCGGGCAACCGGCGCTCAGTCGAGCTCAGCGACAGTAGGAAGCAGTGGAGATTGGCTCTGTCAGACCATTGCTCTCAATGAGCCCGTTGCCACAGTTATCTCGGTATCGGTGAGTGACGGAGCGGTGTCATACGGACTCGTAGAAACAGGAACCACTGAGAATACTCTCAACCTGAGCGATACTCAAACGATCACTAATGAAGGAAACGTGAATGAAAATTTTGAAATAATAGGCCAAGACACGGCTTGCCCATGGACACTTGCCACGAGTGCCGGAACTGACCAGTACGTGCATGAATTTAGCACTGACAGCGGCACAAACTGGACCTATATCACTACGTCGTATCAACAGCTGGCCACAAATGTGCCTGCTTCTGGAACACAGGATCTGGACCTGCGTATCACAGCGCCAAGCTCCACCTCGTGCGATTCAGAGCAGAATGTCGACGTAACGATACGAGCAACCGAATCCTGAGCTTAACCGTTGTGGATAACAAAAATTTGAGATTGCTGTATTATGTATTATGTAAAGCATAAAGCGAATATAGTTTAAAAATAAGTAATAATAGTATGGAGAGAATATCAATATCGAGTTTATTAGGAGTGATGGTAGTTGCCCTATTGGGCGTTGTTGTATGGAGTGGCGCAAACGCCCAAGATACAACGACTGTTACCGCCACTGTGCAAGCCGAGGAGATCTCAATATCGGTTGCTGACGGAAGTATTGACTACGGCATAATAAGTGCGGGAGAAAAAGAAGATACGACAACGGACGGTATAGACGCGACCGCAACCGGTGTGAATGACCTACAGACGGTAACAAACGAAGGTAACGTAGCCGTGGATGTGGATATACAAGGACAGGACGCTTCTGGTACGGGATCAAATGATTGGACACTGTCCGCCACTGCTGGGACAGACGCGTATGTACATAGGTTCTGTAATAATACTGACAATGACTGCACGACAGATGACACGAGCTATGATGATCTGACAACGAGCTATAAGTCTCTAAAGACGGGCGTAGCCACGGCTAGTACGGTTGATTTCCATCTCGAAATCCAAACTCCTACGAGCTCAAATGACACTGATCAGAAGAATGCTGATATGACATTGCGAGCCAGCGCTAACTAAATTTATTTTGTCTAATAGTATAAAAAGCAGAATACATTACTTAACTTCTTGGCTGCTACTAGTTGCCGTAGTGGCTATCCTATTTCTAGCTATTTTGATTCCGCAGTTTGCTAGCGGCACCGTAGGGGTCGGAGTAACTACCGGTAAAATAAACTTGGACGAGCCGGTACGCCAAGGAAGCCTGAACACCATTCCCTCTGTAACTGTGGTCAATACTGGCGATGAGTCTGCCGAATATACAGTTGGGGTAGGATATCTCCAGGGACAAGAAGAACTTCGAGCTCCCGAAGAATGGTTTACTTTCACGCCTGGTGTATTCCCTCTCGAGCCCGGTGAAACACAGCGAGTTGATGTAAAGCTCGATTTGCCGGTGCGTGACGTAAAACCGGGAGACTACTTAGCTTATCTCGAAGCAGAGCCGGTTGACCAATCCGGCGAAGGAGGCGCAACTAGTATCGGTGTAGCGGCAGCGACCAAGCTATATTTCACCGTAGCACCTGCGAATATATTCCAGGGACTTTACTACAGGGGTCTTTCCATCGTAGAAACACATAGCCCTTGGTCGTATGTGATTCTTGTTGTTTTGCTAGGAGCGATTATCGTTGCGCTATTGCGCAGGTATGTTTCTTTTGAATTTGGTGTAAAGATGAAGCAAAAATAGATCGTTATCTTTTGCTTTATAGCTCTCGGAGTCACCCGTGGGCGAGTTATTTGTTGTAAGATAATCGGGAAGAGAATGAAGGCACTAACAACAAAATTTCTTTTATATACCTTTATTGCGGCGACCTGCGTTGTTGCCGTTTATTTTTTTGCGTTCTCGGCACTTGCTGACACGGCAACTATTGAGTCCAAGGTTAAAATCGGCATATGCGGTAATAATGTAAGAGAAGGAACTGAAGAATGCGACGGATTAAACCTCGGCGGAAGGACGTGCAAAAAAATGGGGTTTGAAGAGGGGCTGTTATACTGTAACTCCGACTGCACGATCAACACTTCACAGTGTACCGGCGAAAGCGAACCGGAAGGATCCTCTGGATCTGGAAACGGTACTATAGATATCTTCGGTTTTGGAATGAACAGACCAACAGAATCAGAAACCGCGATAGATGATAACGGAGAAGGAATTACCCAACAGTGGGAGCGTGGCTATGACTTCCCTTTTGTTACAGAAGAAATAGAGCGATATATAAATCCAAACTTAAAAATAAATACCGACGCAAACACTGAATCAGAAGAAATATCACATTTTTTCCAAACCGCCCCTCTAGATATTCCTACTTTACGCAATAATTCATCCGAACGTTATGTAGAAAGACACAATGACCCTCTTAGCCTACCAAAGGATCATTCTGGTTTGTTGGTTAGGAGTGATTCACCCACTCTCGGTAGAGAGGTACCAGAGGATGGTTTTCGCGCTATTATCGTAAAGATACCGGAAGAAGCCACAAAAGAGAGAGCTGTTACAGTAGATGCGCTAATACCTGAAGAAAACGCAATAGAGCAAATTTTAAATGTACATACACCGACAAGCGATCTATCTCTTGTTGAAAATGGTCTTTTTCGCGTTGAGGCGATAGACAGCAATGGAGCGTCCATTCAGTCATTTGATAACCCTATTGAGATCACTCTGTTCGTGCCTACGCTCAGGCCGCTCGCGGATCGAGAAAATGTAGGGGCCTATTATTTAAACAACAATACTAAGGATTGGGATAAAGTATCAGATGTAACATTCGGCGCGCGAACGGCAACGTTTTCTGTCGACCACTTAACCTATTTTGCACTCTTTGAATCGGGCGCGAAATCAGGCGCAGAACAAGTTTCTCCTGATACAACAAAGGAGCAAGATAATTTTCTTCTTATTATAGTTACGATCTTGTTGTTACTCATTTGTTTGTCTATCTACCTCTTTGTAAAATTCAGGCTATAAATAGATGGTGTATTCACAAAGTAATAGTCTGCTGAGTTTGTTTCTTTAATATTTGGTATACTAAAAGGATCTAGCAAGGCTTTTATGTACTCAACAGAAGAATTAAAACTCAGCGTGGATGATCCAACTAAAGACACGCTCGACGTTGGGACGCTTGACGCTCTCAAACTTGAGGTAGACAGGTGTATGATGTTTAGTGGGTTTGAGCGTGGGGCATCGTTAGATGGAGACAAGGTCAAAGCAATTGAGCATAAAGAAGGAGAAGGAAGCGCGAAAAAAATTGAAGAAAAATTAAAAGAGATAGGTCACCCTGTCAATTTATTTGAGTTCAAATATCACGAGTGGTACCCCTTGGGTTACGCGGGAGCAATTCTGCTCACTGCCACTCATTTGTTTTCCTGGACGACTGAAGATATCGAGGAGCTTGGAGCGATTGGCCTAAAAAACTCATTTTTTAAATCTATTATATTTAGGTTTGCCTCTATGGGCGGTATCTATAAAGCCGGTCCAAGTGCGTGGAAAAAGGTATATGACGCGGGAGAATTGGTCGGAGTGGAATTGTCTGAAGAAGAGCGCTTTCTTACTATGGATCTCTGTGACTATCGAAATCACTTGGCGGCGGAGTATTACCACAAAGGATATTTTGAGAAAATGGTAGCACTCGGATCGGGCTCAGAGGAGGCGCATATGGAAATTTTGCAATCGATACATAGAGGAGACGATCGATACAGGTATAAGTTCACGTGGTA
The DNA here is from genome assembly GCA_034521025.1 of Candidatus Campbellbacteria bacterium. Classification (NCBI taxonomy): domain Bacteria; phylum Candidatus Campbelliibacteriota; species Candidatus Campbelliibacteriota bacterium. The sequence goes on along the minus strand of JAXHMZ010000003.1, from coordinate 42,715 downwards.
ATAAAATCAGTCAACCTGCCAGGTTGACTGCGAGTTTGCTATTGACATATATCAAGTTATTTGCTATAAACATCCTCGGTGTGCGATATTTTGTACATTTACATTTACCACGAATAGACTCTGATGTATATTTACCTTTGGAGGTGACAGCTATTCGCCGTAGCTTGGCATAAGCGACTAAACTCACGTTTCTTGCTTGAAAGAAGGTATTCCGATATGCAACGACTGTTTGCGCTTTTGATCCTCGTGGCGATGACCTTTGGTGGCGTTGCTTTCAGTCAGGCGACTTCCACGCCCGTCCAGGACGGGACCGGTTGGAATAACGCGCGCCTGACTCTCGCTGTACAAGGCCAGACGCCCGATCAGGTAGAGTTTACGGTTCCCGCGTGGACTCTTGTTCTTGATTCCGGAGCCCTTGCACCGGGACAGCAGTTTGACGTTGTTGTCCCGATCACGAACACTAGCGATCGTCCCATCCTTGTAAGCGATGTCCTGAACGAAAACTCAGCAATCTCTTACAATGAACATCCTGCATACGGTTCGTACTTTGTAGTAGCAAACCCTGGTTCTCAGCAGATTCCTGCCAACACGATGCAGAACAGGAGCTACACGGTAACGATCGTTGCGAACAACGGACTTGTACCAGGTGATACGAACGACCAAGTAACGATTTACTTCACGCTACACGCCACTGGAGTTAACAGCGGCGTGGGTACGCAGACATTTGGTCAGTGAAGTACTGAACCGCGCTTGCTACTAGGTGTTTTGGGGAGGAGAATTTCTCCTCCCCTCTTTAATGGTTCTTAAAGAAAGGAGATAATTTGCGTAACGTCATTGTGATACTGCTTGTGAGTTCCCTGTTTGGATTTAGTTTTGCCCAAGAAGGCGATTCGGAAGATCCAAATAGTGGTATGCCTTCGGGCGTCTCGATTACACTCAATGATCCCAACGCAGGAATTGAGTTTGAAGTTGCAGAAGAGCTGTATCTCTCCCCCACTTTCATGGAGGCAGAGATCTCGGATGACGGAACGACCGCTAATCTGAGTGTTAGCGTTTCGAGCAGGATCAGCACAGAGGTCGAAGTACGAGCGCCGCACGAAGATCTACTGGTTTCAGGTGACAAGCTTGTACGCATACGCGCCGGTAGCAGGATCGGAGTCTCGTTTACGGCGTACGCTCCTCACGAAGGAACTGTTGAGTTCGTAAACACCAACGGCGAAGTCGTAGAGACGATCAACTACGTCGTTACGAAAGGACGAAGTTATCGCCAAAGTGTATCCGCAAACGTGAGTCACGAAGGCGATGTGTCTGCTCGTTACGGCATTCGGTTCGATGACGGATATGGCTTCAATGTCAATGTGTCTCGCGACGAAGAAGGCGACGTTACGGGAGGCGTCTCGGGAAGTTATTCGTGGTAATTCTACATACAATATCCGCGCTGTTCAGATAGTAACAGCGCGGATTTTTCTTTTTTAGATAAAGCTTTGGGCGGTAACTATAATTGATTTTACGGATATTTTAATAATTTGATAGACTGAGTTAATGAAACGTATAAGAACGTCAGAAAGTTTTATTCTTATTCTTGAGCGAGGAGAAGAGTTACATTCGACGCTTGAGAAGTTCGCGCGAGAAAATGAGCTAAGCGGTGCCTGGATCAGTGGACTGGGAGCAACCGATGATCTCGCGATCGGACTCTATAATTTTGAAGATCGCGAATACGTATGGAAAGAGTACAAAGAGCCGCTCGAGATCCTGAATCTTACCGGGAACCTCTCGATCGTTGAAGAGGAGTCGGTCTGGCACATACACGGCACATTTTCAAATAAAGAGCTTAGTGCTATCGGAGGTCACGTAAAGCGCCTTGTTGTAAGCGTAACGTGCGAGCTTCATATTACGCCTACCGACTCCTCACTTACTAGAAGACTTGATGAAGAGACGGGTTTAAAATTATTAGACGAAAAATAGTGCTTTGACTTATTTGGTGGCACTGTTGTAGCTTACAAGCATTAAGATGCGGTATAATTAAGTAATGGAAACGATCACTTGGTATCAAACTCTAATTAAGCCCGAGTGGGCTCCGCCAACTTGGATATTCTCACCTGTCTGGACACTGCTATATATCATTATAGCCATCTCTTTTGGCTATGTAATTTATTTGTATTTTAAGGGAAAGATATCTCTTGCAACACTTTCTCCTTTTGTGCTCAACTTGGTTTTTAATTTTGCGTTTGTACCAGTTCAGTTTGGTTTAAGGAGCAACGTTTTAGCCTCTATAGATATTATTCTTGTGCTTGTAACTCTAATTTGGGCTCTGTACGTGATCTACAAGCACGCTCCTTGGGTGTCTTACGTAAATATCCCTTATCTTCTCTGGGTAACATTTGCTACTATTCTGCAACTAACCATTACTTTTTTAAACTTTTAATTTTAATTTGTAATATAAAAAAACCGCCCATGTCGTTGACACGGGCGGGACGAATTCAAAGGTACTAACTATTTCTCTACATCGATATCGATTCCTGTCACTTTAATTCCAGGATTAACTCTTCCGATCTCTTCATTCAGTTGTTCAACTAGTTCAGCGTGGCTTACGTTTTTTAGTTCTTCCAGTGTGTACTCACTCAGCACATGTTGTACCGCTTGTTCTGTGCGTAGCTCTGACACCACGTCATCGCACTTAAGTTTTTCTAGGTGCTCAAGAGGAAGGCGCCAAGTGATTGTGTATGTTCTGAGTTTCTGAAGTATGTCTGACAGTTTTTTGCATAGATTCCTACCTACAAGCTTGAGAAGAGGGTTCTTCTCAAGCTCCCGAAGTGCATCGGCGAGAGCGTTACCCGCTTTGAAATTATCAGACTCGAGTTCCAACATGGTCTCTCTCAAGTAGCTAATTTCTTGTTCTTCCCTCTCGCGACGCCTCTTCACGTGCCGAGAGTTCTTATAGAGTTCTTCGAACTCAATAGAACCCTCGATGTATTTGAGCAACGTTAGCAAATCCACCAGGAGAGTGTCTTCCGGCAATCCCTCTGGTGGCTCGTTTGTAACGTAATGTCCGGATCGATGAGTGATCATCAATCCGAAACTTTCCTCAAATCCTCCTTGCGAGAAGTTGCGTACGTGCCTCGGGATACCTCTCTCCACCCAGAGTTTGTCGTCATTCCACCAGAACTGAACGAACTCTGTATCGCTCGGTTCTCTATGCAGTTCACGGAAAGCGAGTATTCCGCTAGTTCCCGAGTCGGGAGCGAAACAAAACTGTCTGTAAGTTTGCCCGACCGGCGGGAAAACGCCTGCTTTGGATGTGCTTCCATAATAGATCCTTGGACCCAGACAATTGAGAATCGCTTCACCATTATGTACCTTTTTAATGTGCATTTTCTCCTCCTTGGCATCGCCAAGAAATCGGAGTGTCTCGCATCACGAGAACTCCTTAGGCAGACATCCCCCTGCCTCGTTGGGGTGGAAACATCGTTTCCTCACAGCATAATAACCTAAAAATAATACATTGTCAATGTTTCGTAATGGTTAGATCCAAGGTATCAAAATAATTCAATTTGTTGACTAAGAAGTTGCGCTATAGTATATAAAAGTGGGAGGTAGCTGATGTCAGAGGCCGTACAAGGGATCCTTTATGCCCACTTTGAGACTGGAACTGAAGGAGTGCTCTGGGCTCTTTCTGAAGACAATAAGTCCGGCTATGACGCTCTTCATCTGATAGAGGAAGGAGATTTTCTAACTATTTTTAACCAAGATGGACAGGTCATTTTCAGCAACTGGATCGTTAAGGATACCGAAACCGGCAAGAGAGCGCGAGGGTTTGGCTCAGATATAGAACAACAATCCGCTGAAGGTCTGTGGATACATTGGATACAGAAGGGTTGGGTCCCTGATGACTGGGCCGCTCTATTCCTCTCTGAGAAAAACCGCGCCGAGCTCGTTAAATCAGAATAACTGAAACGTCGCAATGAGGCCCAACTTGGGCCTTTTTAAATGCTTCAATCTATAGATTGAAGCATTTAGCGAGTAAGCTTATACAGTACGCTTCGTCCGGCTTTTCCTACTTGCTCAATTTTTCCTTCATTTTCCAATTCTTCGAGATATCTGTAGGCGCTAGCTCGCGATACATCCAAAAGGTCTGCCACATTATTAGTCTGGACTGTTTCTCTACTCTTTCTGAGATGTTCGACTATCTTTTCTTTGCGGTTTTCTTTGACTAAAGCTATCTTTTCGTTGAATCCCTCGAAAGATGATCCTTCATTGATCTGCTCGTCCATTTCCCTTTTTGATCTGTCCAGATCGAGTTTTAATTCTAAAATTTCCTTCTTTCGTAACCACCAAGCTACAGTAAAACCAAGCCACAATGAAACTATAACGGTTAATATTATTTGCATTGGCTAAATGATACCACTATTTTAAATAGAACAAGAGAGGTCAACCCGGGCCGGGTTGACCTCTCTTTAAAAAAATCTTGCTGTTTCAGTTTACGTATTTACATTTAGTTCAATTCTGCTCTAATGTCTTTCATTTTATCGGCCCAGAACACCAGGTTGTCTAATAGCGCTTCCGCTTCTTGTTCTTGGTTTTCGTTAAACTGGTATTCTCCACTTTCATTTAGTCCGTTCCAGTAGTTTGGGATCAATATTTGATCTCTCAGGTCGTACATCTTTATTTCTCCGGCTACTCCTCGCAAGTGCTCTACCGCTCGAGCTCCTCCGGCAAGAGATCCGTAGCTTATGAAGCTCGCCGGTTTGTAATTCCATTCGTTGTACAAGAAATCGATCGCGTTTTTCAACACTGGAGAAAAGGAGTGATTGTACTCAGGAGTAACGAAAACAAATCCGTCCGCTTCTTTTATTTTCTCCGACCACTCTAATGTATGCTCTTTAGAGTACTCTCCGGACATAGGAGATTTTTCTTCATCTAAAAAAGGCAGATCAATCTCTTTTAGATCAAGTAACTCAGCGTTCACGCTTTCTCTATTATTGGCTAATTCGAAGATCCAGTTTGCTGGTTGGATATTAAAGCGGCCCGGGCGGCTAGAGCCAGCTATGATCTTTATGTTTATCATATGTACTTATTTATTTTGCGGTGCTAATCTATAATTAGCAGCGTACTATTAATACTACAAATTCTATAGTACTATAAATTTTATAGCAAATGAGAACAAAAGAAGCACAAGAGAATATCTGTGTTGACTGCCTAAGACTACTAGGAGATTTTTGGACGTTGAGAATAATTGACGCGCTTAAAAAGGAGCAAAAACGTTATTGTGAGATCCAACGAGCAACTGATAATCTCAACCCCGTAACTTTGACAGACAGACTGCAAAAACTAGAAAAAGCCAGGATCATTGAACGTATTGAAGACTCTGAGGGTAAGATCTCGGTGGCATATCGCTTGACCGATCTCGGTAAAGAAACTCTTCCGGTATTAAAAGAGATAAACAAATTTTCCGAAAAAATAACCTGAATGTCTGTAAAGAAGAAAGATACAGAAAAATACAAAGAGTTTTTTATCGAGTCCGACTCTACGATGAAGCGGCTCGCCCTAAAGAACGGTATGCCTCTTTGGCGGGTTGATGATAATTATTTTCGCTCGCTTGTTGAGTCAATTATTGGCCAGCAAGTATCGGTTAAGGCCGCCCAAACTATCAACGAAAGATTTCTTGCTTTATTTGGAGGAGAGCACTTTCCTACCCCAGAAAAGGTTAATTCAATAACTGAGAAAGAAATGTACAAAGCGGGAGTTTCTCCGCAAAAAGCTTCATATATAAAAGGGCTCGCGGAAGCTTTTACTGAAAACACGATCGAGTTTGAAAAATTTGAGGAAATGAATGACGAAGAGATCATTAGAACGCTGACGCGAGTTAGAGGGATAGGTCGCTGGACTGTGGAAATGTTTTTGATATTTTCACTTGGAAGAGAGGATGTTTTCTCTTTTGCCGATAAAGGTCTTTTACAAGCTATGCAAGAGAATTATGGTAAAAAGAAACAGATCAAGACAGACGACTTGGAAAGAATTGTTAAAAAATGGAAACCGTATCGTAGCATAGCTTCTCTCTTACTTTGGGAGAGCGTAGATTAGAAATTTGTGCTTTACTATTGACTTTTTGCTCCGGAAATGACAGGATAAAGATATCAACTCAGCCCAGAGACGTAGAAGCATGGTTCGAGTTTCCCACTCCTGCCGCTGTATTTGATCATTATAAAAAAGTATTTTTACAGTTATGCAAGAAGGAACTATCGCAGGACTGACTGACAAAGGCTTCGGCTTTATCAGTCGCGAAGGAGAAGACAAAGATCTTTTCTTTCATTCCAACGAGCTCCAGAACGTAGAGTTCGACGAGCTTCGCGAAGGTGACAAGCTAACGTTTGAAGTAGCCGAGGGTCCGAAAGGATTCAACGCGGTCAACGTTAACAAAGCCTAATAAAAGCCCCTCCAACCGGAGGGGCTTTTTTGTTACTCAGAATTTACCACTGAGATGTATCCGTTTTCTTTATCCAGAATGAATTCTTTTGTTGAGATGTTGTTTTCATAGCTCACTTCGCTTAATTCATTGTCCGGATTATATTCAACTCGGATTATGTATCTGCCGCTTGGAAGATCGTCCACGTTTATCTCTTGGCCGGGAATGGTGTAGTCATATGTATCTCCCCACCCTACAGATACCCCCTGCAGTTCCTCTTCGCAATAAAAATAAGTTGAATTGTCCGGTGCCTCCTCAAGCATAAGGTTATGCGTATCTCTATCGCGGGCACAGAATCCCGCTTTTTCTTTTTCTAAAGTAATATCGGGATCATCAAGAGATGTTATTGTGTATAAAGCAAATGAGTCATAGTGAAAATGTTCGTGTGAAGCATGCCACTTAAAGGCACCCACTTTTTTATCAGAATATCCGCCGTCCTTGCGGTAGATTCGCTGGTCTACCTGCCAAACCTCTTCGTTGTCTTCCTTTGAATCTATCTTTTCTATTCCAACGAGCTCAAGCACGCCCGGACCTTGGTTCCAATAAGAAGAGCTAAAAACCAGTAAAGCCTCTCCTTCTCTTTTTTCTAGTGCTAACTCGGAAGGATTCAAGGCCACTATGTCCGGTAGTTTTTCCGGAGTTTCTTTTGTTTTTTCTGGCGGTGCTTTTTCCTTTTCGGTCTCTACTATTTCTATGTTTTTAACTTCTGTGTTCGTTTGACTCTCGTCGGTTGTACTAGTTGTACTAACTGATCGCGTAACATCGGTTGAGAAAAATACTAGAGCGAGCGCAATTGCACCTAATATAGTAAACAATACAAACCTCTCCCTTCTTTCAGTTTCCATATTTAATATAGGTCTTTCTTGAAAAATCTATATATGCTTCTCGGAAATTTTCTCCAAAACTTTAAAGTAGTACTCTGTTTGCTTGGCCGGAATGTCACTAAAGAAATCCTGAATTACACTTTGAACTTTTTTCTCTGTGCTTTTTATGAAATTTTTTCCTTTTTTGGATAAAGCAACTCGTTTACGTCGGCTGTCGCTTGAGTCCATTTTTATTGACACCCAGCCTTTGTTTTTGAGATTGTTGACGACAATGGTTATTCTGGGTGCGGTTACGCCGGCGCTTTCAGCTAATTCTCCGAACAATAGAGGCTCATCGGCGCTTTCAAGCGCTCCTAAAATAGCCCAGTCGGTGGCCGAGATATCTGATTTTTCCAATGCCTCATTTATTTTGGTCTTTACCATCCTGTATGCCTTAGACTGAAGAAGACTTATGTCGTATGAATTGTGTTGTTTTATGTTTTTTGAACTCATATAAATTGTGTGATGGATGATTTATCTTCACGAATTAGTGATCTTCTCGTGTACCTCCAGGGTACAACATTTTCTTGATATTAAAAACATCAATGCTGTTGCGCGATCGTTAAAAAATATGAAAATTAGTCCCCAAAGACTCTATATTGTTAATAGTTTGACATTGCGACAACAAAATTGCTTGTGTACAATGTAGAGCAATGATAGGAGGAATAAACAGTCCAGAAGATCCTAATCCATTTGAGGGAGATCTCAACAAAGATCTTAGGAACAACGAGGACCCTAACAAAAACGGAGACGAAAAAGCTCCTTCCGAAGAGGCTCGCAAGCGTCTGGATGAGTTGTTTGAAGAAGAAAGAAAACGTTTTAGTCCTGAAGAAAACCAAAGTACGGAAAAACGCCCAGAAGAAAATACCGCTTCTGAATCCGGTGAAAGTGATGTAGGTAATGTAGAAGGAATAAATTTTATTAAAGGCACTGGAGAAGAAGGGGTAGAAAATGACGATTTGGACGAGAACCAACTAAGAGAACTAGAAGAGGGATTGAAGGGTGCTGACATTCAAATAGAGGTTAATCCGGATAGCCCAGATGAAAATAACGAGGGGCGACCAGAAACGTCTGGCCAATAGATATGCCGAGAGAACTGTTTATAAATACTATTCAGGGCTCTTATCAAGCCGAGCCTTCGGGACGTAAAATGGTCATTTTTGGTCGTAACGGCGTTATTGGCGACAGAATAAAAGCAAGACTTGAAGAAGAAGGACACGAGGTAATGTTGATTGCCTCGCCTAAGATCGAATCAGTAACGGAAGAGATGTTTAAGGACATCGATACTTTTTTTATTCTGGCTTACGATCTTGAGCCGATAGATGTTCATATCGGTAGTTCAGAATTTTTAAAAAAAGTGAGAGAGAAGGCATTGGTCGCCGGAGTTTCCAGAGGTGTGCTTTTAGAATCTATCACTACCTCTAAACCAAATCAGCCTGTGTACAGAGATGTGCTTGCGCGCGCCGAATCTTTTCTCTCAGACAGTGCGATACCACTAACCTCGTACAGAGCTTCTTTGTTGCTTGATGTGGATCTTTTGTTAGCCAAGTCTATATCTTCATACGTGGCCGACGACGTGTCTCCCCTTTTGCCGGACGAAGCCAAGGAGTTTCAATGTCAGCCAATACTTTTAAAGGAAGCTGTAGAATTTATAGTTAGAGCTGTAGATCATGAGATCGAGAGAACTTACAGGTTTGACTTGGGCGGAAATGATAAGATCAGCTATCAAGAGTTTGTAGATCTTTTTGTAGAAAAAGAAAGGCGCAAAAGTCATACTTTGGGATTTTCTCCGCTACCAAAGCGTGAACGTTTGGCAAGTCTTTCTTCCGATGAACATACCGCTTGGAATGTTTTTTTGGAAAAGACGACGACTGATATGACGGTTGACGAGGAAAGGGACGCTAGAAAGCACTTCTCGGATATTAAAACCACACCATTAAAAGAGGCTATTAATTTGATCTAATGGTGATGGGAGTGCCCTTCGAGTGTTTTGTCTTCTTTGTTTATCAAAAGTATGGCAAACCAGGTTGTTAAAGGAACGGCTATGATAAGTCCGATAGATCCGACAAGAGTTCTAACGACTTCTACGGCAAAAATTTCACGATTGATCAGCAGTAATGGCGAAAGATCCGAAAGTGAAAATAATAACAATAAAGGCAGTGACGCACCTGCGTAAGCCAAAGCCAAAGTATTAACCAACGCGCTTATGTGTTCTCTTCCGACCCGCATAGCGCTTGTGAATAACTCACTCCTAGATAGTGAAGGATTGGCGAGTTTCAACTCCCCTGTGAGCGCGGTCTGAGTAATGGCTATATCATCTAGAACACCAATGGCGCCGATTATTATTGATCCCAATAAGATCCCCGATAAATTAAGAGCGCCATCCGTATTTATGTTGAGGTATATTGCCGCGTCCGTGCCAAAACCAGAAAGGTTGGCTGTTGTTACGGCAATTTGAGCTAATACTGACGCTATTATCAACGTGGTGGTTGTCCCCAAATAGGCTGCTACGGTTGAAGGACTGAATCCGTGAGTAACAAACATTACTATTGCCATGATCACTATGGAAAAAAGAACGCTGGTTAAAACCGGAGGAGCCCCCGAGAGAAGCATTGGTACTAGAAGCGTAAATATTACAACAAAAACTCCAACTAATGACAGAAGAGGACGTAGACCTCGCCATCCCGCGAACAAAAGAAAGGTTGCAACAAAAATTACTGCAAAGATAGATAAAACACCTCGCCTATCAGGCTCGGCTACAGAATATATTTCTTGTCCGTCGTTAGTTTGCAAATAGTTTACAAAAATTACATCTCCCTGATCTAACTTTATGTAATCATTGGTGAATTGCACTCTGTCGCCTTCTTTGTCTTTATTGAGGATCTTTACGACTATTTCTTGAGATATATTTTCAACGTCTGTGCCTTCTACTTCTATGGTTTCTTCGTTTATGATCTTTATAATACGTGCTCTGTATACTTCTTCAGTTTCTTGCTGAAGTTCTTGCGCGGATATACTGGAAACTGTTATTAAAAAGAAGGTGATGATCAAGAGTGGTAGCAGAAAAATTTTTCGCATACAATAATTGTTGCACAACGGGTTTGTAATGTCACAGTCAATATACCATGAATAAAAATAGCGAAGACCTGAAAAGGCGGAAGGAAATATCGCGTATAGTGATCGCTGAGTTAAGTCGCTTGTATCCAGAAAAACTAGAAACGCCCTTAAATTACTCTAAAAACCACGAACTTCTTTTTGCGGTAATTTTATCGGCTCAAACTACGGACAAAAAAGTAAATCAGGTTACGGAAAAATTATTTAAAAAATACAACACATTAAACAAGTTCGCTGAGGTCTCCGAAGAGGATCTGCGAAAGGATATTTTAGAAATCGGGTTTAGCCGAGCTAAAGCAAAGTACATTCGTGACTCGGCTCGTATTATCAAGAGTAAATTTAAAGCAAGAATTCCAAAGAGTATGGAAGAACTTACCTCCCTACCCGGAGTCGGCAGAAAGACCGCCAACGTTGTTCGCGGGCATCTTTTTGGTGAGGTTGATGGAATTGCAGTGGATACACACGTTCTGCGCTTGGCGAGAAAATTTGGTCTGGTCAATACCAATGACCCCGAGATCGTCGAGAAAGAGTTGATGGATCTTTGGCCCAAAAATGAATGGTTTGACATTTCTTATAAACTTAAAGCGTACGGACGTGAAATTAGTCCGGCTCGCGGTAAGTCCACCGATCCTATTTCCGCGATTTTGGCTAAGAAGGGATTAATATAAGGCCATTGTTGTAAATGGTGTTTTTGTTGTATACTGTGTGCATATGAATAATAATAGATCAATTATCATAACAGTCGGGGTACTTCTTGTGCTGGTAGTTGCGGTGGTTGCGTTACTTTTAACACGGCCTAGCAGTGAAGAGGTTAACCCTCCAGAACAAAATGAAGAAGAATTTAACAGTGTTAGTGGGGACAGTGAAAATTCAGTAATAGTGAACGATCAAATTCCCGGAGACGTAGTTTTTTATGACAGTCTCAATCTTACAGAAGACGGTTTTGTTGTTGTAAGAAATGAAGTAGACGGTGAGCCCGGAGAAGTTATCGGTTCTGCTTTTGTGGAGGCCGGTACAGATATGACGGGTAATGTAGAGCTTGATGAGTCCACATCCGAAGGAGATCAATACTACGTAGAGCTGTACACAGATACAAACGAAAACGGTACCTTTGAAGAGGACGAGGACGAGCGAGTAGAAACCGAAGGTGGTAGTGCGATCAGAGTTCAAATTACCACTACGGTAGACCTGCCTGAGGTTAAAGGATAAGCAGATAATACAGGACTAAAACAAAAAACCGCTTCTCAAAAGCGGTTTTTTGTTTATTCCTTACGCTTAGGCGCGTTTTTGACTATTTTAGAAATTTCATCTATATCTTCTGTCATTGTGTACAGCTCTTCGTCTCCCGGGCCGATAGTTTGATATTTGTTCACCAACATATTGTGAATAAAATCGTCCAAAGCTCCCCAGAATTCTTCACCGACAAGAATTATTGGCACTCGCGGGATCTTCTGCGTTTGAACCAAAGTTACAATTTCAAAAAATTCATCCAGAGTTCCGAATCCTCCAGGAAAGTAAATATAGGCTTCCGCTGAGAAAGCAAGCATTACTTTTCGTGAAAAGAAGTATCCATCCTGATGTAAATTCCAACCATTCTTATGACTCAATTTTGTATAAGGGATGGAAACAAAAAAAACACCGTTATTTAAGGAATTTGTATTTCCATTGGCATAATCAATAGTTTTAAGATTTTTGCTTTTTAATAATACAAATACAAGTATATGTAGATTTACTTTGAAAAACCTGAGTACTACCAAAGTCCAAAATTCTTAGTGCTAAAGCTTCTTCATAAAAGTATTGTCGCACTGCTCTGCCATTTACACTTTTAAAAAAAGTATTCATGGTAATATAGCCAAGTGTTCCGTTGGGTTTAAGGTTTTCAACTCCTAATTGAAAGAAGGGTATATATAAGTCTGGGTGTCCAGAATTGCTCACTTTCCAATTTAAGAGAAATTGTCTGGATTCTTTATCAATATTTCTGGAACAAACATAGGGAGGATTACCAAGTATAATATCAAATCCTTCGTAATTACGAACAACATCTGACCAATTAAAAATCAATGCATTTCCTTGATGTAGGTTGAAAGAAAAATCCGCTGCTTCTCCTTCAGTTATCGCGAATAGAGACAATAAAAGTTTAGACCTAGTTATAGAAAATTCCTGAATGTCTAATCCAAAAATGTTTCTCTCGAAGATTTCTCGATATGTTAAATCAGTGTTTTTCTTGATTAACTTTGCTGCAGTGCAAAGAAAACCTGAACAACCACATGCCGGGTCGCATATTTTTAAATTCTTAAAATCAGTTACATCTGCATAGCATTGTTCTACAATATATTCCCTGATATGTTTAGGCGTGTATACAGCGCCAGTGACTACTTTTTCTTCAGGTGAAATAACGAACTCAAGGAACTCTATCAATTCCTAATATCTGAAAAATGGTGAATTGCTAAGAAAATCCTTTAACGTTGAATAATCCTCATCTTCTTTATTTATCAGGAAAGTATTTAAAAGCTTGTTTTTCGTTTTTTTTATACCAAATGAATGCAAAAAAGCGGTCACAATCAGACGATTGATCTTTTGTGGATCGACCGAATACGAGCGAAGATATGTAAATATTTCTTTACTCATTACTTACGATAGCGGAAAATATTTTGTCTCGTAAAGTGATTATGTGTGTTTTCTGAAAATGCCTTAAAATAATTGTCCCACATACGTAGTTGCGCCCTGCAAAATAATCTTTTGATAAGTAATATCCTCCAGTAATTGATTTACGAAGTCATAATCTTTTGAACTATAGAAGTTATTCAATACAAAATGGAAACCTAAGAATAGATCCATTGGAGGATGCGGCAATCTAGGAGCCCCTAACAAGATTAAATCTCCTGAATTGACTGATTCAATTTCATTTCCGCCTGCTTGAAAATGGTACAAGGGTGAGTGAATTTTGGTGTATCAGACTCAATGTTTTTATCTAGATGCCACCAGTTCACATATTCTTTCTTCTCATCATCATATCCTTTAATATGGAGTTGAAAATCATACACTATCGTGGGATTGTAAGATGTTTCATCAACCTCAGGATCTATTTCACATTTGTGAGTAAATAGTATTTCCAAATGATCAATGTTTGATGGAATGGTGCCAGAAATCTTTTTATCTATATTGAAAACAATATTTTCAACAGAAATTTGAAATTTTTCACCACTGTATTGCAAATAACTGTCAAGATTGGCCAATTCAGTTATTTCCATAGGTACTTCATAATCTCTTATAAGTTGAATAAAATCGGATAAATCTCTGGAATATAGATATGTGTCCCAATCGTTCAGTATACTTTTTGCTATTGATTTTAATCTATTTTTCTCATTAGGTTTAAGGAATTCTAAAAAAGATAGGCTTTCCAGTAGCTGCATCAAACTTTTTGGGTTCTAATCCAGCTTGAATTGAGAGGTATTCTTTGTCCTGCCACTCCAATAAATCTTTTTTATACAATTCTAATCCATCTATTGGGTCTATTGGTAACGATGTTTCCTTACAGATTGTCCAATAACTAGTACTTTTAGCATATTTTGTAGGCTCTTGAATTGACAGGGATAATCCAGTAATTTTCTCTAATTGCTTTAATCGCTGCTCTGCATTTAATTTACGCAATGAGTTCTCCTCCTTCATTATGTTTTTTCCACCAATCGATAAGACCATCAGGTCCACCAACGTTTGTATGAATCCTGAAAAAATGCCTTCGATATCTAAAACTATCAAATATATTTTTAAGCTTTTCCCAATCTTTTGATTTTTTAGATACCCCAAGTCTTGCAGATAATACATCTTCCCCTAGGAGAGGGCCGATAGTCTGTATTAAATTGTTCAGAATGAAACTTGAAAATGCAAATACATCATTACTAAACATTTCTCGATTGAGTTTTTCCACAACTCGATAGTCGAGAATATCTTTTCGATCGTCAGTAATATTCAAAATCTTAAAAACATCAAATTTCTCATCACTTATTTTTTGATAAGCATTTATTAGACTTATGAATCGATGAGAATATTTTTGAAGATTGTTTAATAAAGTGTCCTTTGAAATAGAAAGATCGAAAAGGTCTTGACTTGTTAAATCTTTATAATAATCACTTATCTTTGTTTCGCTTGAAATTAGCACTATTGGAATATCCTTATGCTTTTCTGAGTTAATTGTTCGTAATGTTTGTGCAATTGTTGGGGCATCAAATATAGCTGTTGTTTCAGTCAATCTATAGTCGAAGAGTAAAAGGTCATAGCCATCTACCTCTTTAATAGTTTTCTCAAAACTTTTCGGAACGTGATGTTTAACTTCAAAACCTTGGCTGTTCAGGTCGTGAATAATTGATCCAGGGTCTAAATCTTCTATGTATAAAATTTTATAAGCCATATCTTTCTAATTCTTTATCGTTTGCTTTCGGAATTTCCACACGAATACATGTTGTATATTCAGCTTTTGGAGATGCTACATACACATTTCCCCTGTAGCTTTTAATAATGTCTTTAACTATTTTCAAGCCCAACCCTGTACCTAAAATCTCATTACTTTGATTTAGACTTTCTAAATCTATAGCTGATGTAGTTGTATAAAATTCATCGAATATCAATTCTTCATTTTCTTTTGAAATACCATCTCCTGTATCAGAGAATTCTAAAAAAAGCATTTCGTCCTCGGCTCCACATTCAATTAGGATTTTCCCCTTTTCTCCAACTCTTTTTATTGCCTTCTTAGAATTTGTATAAAAATTGAAAAGGATTGGAAGAACTATTCAGAAGGATGCATAGATTTTGTATATAGATATGGATTTCCAATTATAGGTTCTACAAATTCAATTCCCGATTTTTTTGCATCAGTTTTTATTGAATTGATGAATGGAGTAATTATGTGAGAAAGGTTTAGAGGTCGCAATTCCCGAACGACATTTTGAGAAATAACATTATCGAAATAAGAAGTATAAGTTCGGAATGAAGAAAAATTGTTGTCTAAGATTTTAGTCCGAGCTAATGATATCTTTTTCATCATGCAGTCGGTTCGAGAAGGTATCTAATATCACTTTGAATATCATTCACGTAATATTTTATCTCGTGGATGAATTGTCCAACTGTCAATCCCACACTACTTAAGACCCTCAGCATAGACCTTTCTTTAATTGTTTTTTCTTGCTCCGCTTTTTGAATTGTTTCTAGTTCATCAATTGCTTTTTGAACTTTCTTAATTCTTCGTTTTCTTCTTTTTTTAGCTTCAATACTTCCTGCGATTCATCTTCAAGTTCACGATCTAAGCTCTGCAAGTGTATGGGCTATGTTTTTTATCCCGAAATCGGTTTTTTCCCGATTACCTTTTTCATCTTTCTGCTGTCCAGAATGTTACTTCGGGGTACCTTCTCTACTTCTGCAGAATCTAAGTCACGCCAGACATGATTGATCTATATATAAAATTTTGAAGCTCTATGAATGCTTCGTTTTCTGCAAGTCCCTCCCTACTTGATGTTTCATTGAATACTTCATTTTCATCTGGAATTTCCACAAATCCAAAAAAATTCATATTGGCGTGAGCCGGTAATAATGATCGTTGCCTTGAGGATTTATCTAGAGTGTGAGCCGATTGCCAGCTTCTCCATATGGCAACACCCTAAAACCATTTCGATACAACCTGATTCCGCCTTGTGTTCTAGCAATTTTCTGAATACTTGAAACATGCATAGAAGGTATAACGTCTTTGGTAAATAGAAATAATATGCACGGAACCAAGTATCTTTTATTTTCTGAAATGGAATTGAACTGTCATCAGGATTACTGCCAACTTTCCCACCAGTATTAATATCCAATTTAGAACTCCTTACCTCGAATTCACCGTTTCCTCCTTCATCAACAAAACCTTCAATTGTTGCCAACGCGTGGTCATAAACCATAATTCTGTCATCAGCAACCGTTTTGGTCTCATTATTGACAATCATTATAAACTTTGTCTTGAATCCTGGGTCTTCTGTTTCCTCCTTCCTTTTATTTTCCTTGTCTGCACTTTTCTCCGAAATTGGAAAAGGTTGGATAATGTCATTAACATACCGGTAGATTCTTTGTATCGCTGAAGTTGACCATTTATCTTTTAATCCGCCTATTATCAGCGTCGTTCCCTTTTCTCTTATTTTTTCCGTTTCCTCAAGTTTGTTTGTGATAGAAGTTAAATCTTTATCTCTTTGATAATCACTCCAATTGATGGTAAGCTTTAAAGCATAATTCGCGTTTTCAACTTGCGTAATTATAGTTAAATTGGTTCCTAGGCGTTGAACTGCGAATCTTCCAATTCCTTTTTGACCAGCTCTTTTCCTATTATATTTTCGTGAATAGGGGTTATGTATTTTACTTGTAGAAGAAATTCTCATAAAACCATCAATTAGCTCATCTTTTGTCATTCCATCTCCATCATCTTTGATATTTAAAGTCCCGCCAATCTTATCAGTGTCGATAAAAGTTAAAATGACCTCTTTAGCATCTGCGTCATAGGAATTTTCAAGCCCCCGCAACGGCCGTTTCTTGAACTGAGCTGACTGAATTCATCCCCCTAGCCGGTCAATAACACCTGCATCAATTGAGAAACGCACATTTGTATCATCCAATCGAGCTCAATCCATTTAGAGATGGAAAGGATTTTATTATTGTTAGAATCATCCTTTGCCAACTCTTCATAAAGCTGTTTTTTTAGATCTATTATTTTATCTGATATATCGTCCATAAGTTCTAATTCGTTGTTGGAACAAATAGTTCACGAATGTTTACCTCCAAATACTTGGCAATCTGATAGAACACTTCGATTGAAGGCTGCACATCATTCGTACACCACCTTGAAACGGTAGATTCCGTCCTATCAAGTTTCCTTGCAAGCTCCTTTGAAGATACTTTTTTCTCTGCCAAGACAGCCTTAATTCGATTGTAGCTAATTTTTTCCATAATGCATTTTAATTGCTGTTTAATGCAAATAAACAGAGTTCAAAACTTTCCATTTTAGCTAGAATTATGCTCTTATGATTACTTCTTTAGTTATTGTCGATTACAAATATCACTAAAATATAGATAATTATATTATTGTAAGAATTAATTATTGTTCCAAAGCAATTTTTCTATTCAGAGATACAACAAGGTCGAGCCTGAAAAGATATTTTACATGCGGTTGAGAACCTATATGTCATGCATGACTTACTTAGCCTTATGAAGTAATATAAAATGCATTTCCAACATGATAACTAGATAATTAAAGGTGAAATAACCGAGTTTAAAAAATGGCATGCAATAGTCCTAATCCGGCAATCATCCTATTCGAATAGTCAAGAGGGCTCTAGAGCAAGCTCTTTGTGGCTGTCCCGAAGGGCAGTCACAATGTGCTTGCTGAGGGAGGGATGAAAATAAAACCTCCTGCTTGGTTTATTCCTTTTTGTTATTCTTCTCTCACTAGATTCGAAGCACTTAAGTTTTCTGAGGGCAATTGTAGCTATATAATACTCCCTATTTCCTGTACCAAAGGAGCAGTTTGTTAAGTTAAATATTTGTTTGTTTTAGGCTGCATTTTTGCAGATAGATTCCTGATACGCGTCATTGGGTTTCTTTTTAATTGTTTGATGTTTTTTCTGGTTATAATAATCAATATAATCCCTGACTCCTTCTAAAAGTTCCAGACCATTGTCACAAGGATTTAAAGTAGATGTAATTGTACTTGATGCTTTTCCAGAACCTTTCGATCCAGATGTTATCTATCGCTCTTCCTTTACTATCCATTGATATTTGTATTCCCTGTTCTTCCAGGTAATGTGTCCAGGCAAAACTCGTGTATTGAGATCCCTGGTCAGTGTTGGTGATCTCTGGTTTTCCGTGCTGTGCTATGGCATCTTTTAAGACACCCAGCACCCATTGCTTACTCATATTGTTACTGATGCCCCAGCCAACGATTTTGCGGCTGTAAACATCAATAATAGCAGTCAGGTACATAAACCCCTTGGACATGGGGATATGTAATATCAGTACACCAAACCTGGTTGGCGTGCGTGATCTTCATCTCTCTGAAGCAGGTAGGGCTTAATAAACTCGTTTAAGGCTCCTTTTGTAAGGTTCTTCTTGCGATAAAGGGTATGATGCCCCATGAGCTTAAAAAGGCGCCGGATCCGCTTTAGGCCCCACCCGGTATTCCCATTTCCTTCAGCATATCAACCATTGATACGACTCCCTCGGTAGGATGCTTCAGAAGATGCTTATCCATGATCTGCATCATCTTTACGTTCTCCGGTTTTTCCGGAACTGGCTGATAGTATAAGGAACTCCTGGTATAGAAGAGATATCGCATTGCTTTCTGTATCGATAGCGCTTTGTGATTTGGCCGCATCATTTCCATTCTTTGTCTGATATCCCCAGTCTCCTGGCACTTTTTTTTTAAAAAGTCATTCTCCACTTTTAACTGCCCGATCTGAGCGTAAAGCCTGTCAAGATCCGGAGAGTCCTCCTGCGATTTTTTGCCCGTGCCGTTTTCAAAAACTGTCGACATCCTATCCAAAAATTCATTTTTCCATTTGGAGATGGTCACAGGATTAACCTCAAATTGATGACCCAGCTCGGCCAGGGTCTTCTCGTTCTTAATGGCTTCCAAGGCAACCTTGGCCTCGAATTCCGCACTGAATTTACGTCTTGATTGTTTTGTCATAGGTTTAGTAAATTTAATGTATTAATTTTAACTAAACCTCTGGTCTAGGATTTCAGGAGTATTATACTAACGTTCCGACGATATGATTCGTAGTTGGCCCTGGGCTACCCAAAATTCCCGGGGAGCGATTGCGGGAGCTTGCTGGCCTTGCGCAGTCAGTGGGCGCGTTCTTTAGGCGAGGGGATTTTGGGGAGTCACAGGGTGGCGCGGGTTTTGCGAAACACATAGTCATGTCAGGATGATTGATTCACAATAAAGTTATGAAAAAAACCGGTAACTCGCTCCAGCAAAACGCGTGACAAAACTATGAATTATATCGTTTGTTGTAGGGCGTTATAATTTTGACATAGATATTTCAGTCGTATTTAAATCTTTTATCAAATACTTTGTATCATGAATAATTACCTCACATGATGTTGGACTTCTCCAACCACCAAAGGTTACACAGCATCGTTCCCCAACAATATTAAATCTGGAAAAAATCTCACCAATAGGAATCTCTCTTTTATTAGCAATATTTTTACAACATCCCTCCATCCCATAAGTAATTTTCTCGATATAGAGTTGAATGTATATCTCAGACGTCGTAATAACAAATCGGAAAGACTCTCCGATATATGTATCATCATCAAGATTAGTCCAATTTATTTTCCCTTCGGAAAGGAATGTAATCCATTTATAATAATCCATATCAACAGTATTAGATGATATTTTATGTCCTTGGGAAAACGTACTAATCGAAAGAAAAATTAGAAATACATATAACGATACTTTTTTCATACAATAATTTTAATGAATCATTTTTTTCAAGCTTACACGACTTACCTAATGCCCTACAATTGTTTATGTAAAAACCTTTTGTCCGGTTTAGTCTATTGTGGTTGTTTTAGTTTTAAGGTTATTATGTGTACTAAAGGTTTTTCTACAATACAATAATTGGTTTGTTATGTGTACATTTCTTATCTCGTATATCTCGCAGGCTTTAAGCCTGTAGACACACCTTTTGTTATCTATATGTCTGGCAATCTGTCTGTGAATTATCCAAAATCAAATTCATTTACATGGCTTGCTGAATAAAAGTAAATAAAAAATTTGAATCGATACTAAAGATCTGCTGTAAAATATGCTGCTTGGAATTGATTACAGTTTCTGCCCGGGGCAGAAATGATTCGCCAGTTAAGCAATTATTGTAACCGGGAGATAGATTATAACCGGGAGATAGATTATAACCGGGAGATAGATTATAACCGGGAGATAGATTGTAACCGGGAGATAGATTGTAAATCCTTTTTCAAAGTGCGCCTGGAACTTTCACACTATATAGTTCATGCCCATGCCGGCGCACAAAAAAAGGCCTCCCCGTACGAGGAAGCCTTTTCACACTATTAACCTATTAAAAATTAACAGATCTCACCGCTGCGTTTGATCCGGAAGAGTCGGAACACCAATGCTCCGCCTGCTTTATCGGTTCCTGGTGGCCATTCTGCCGGGAGGGAATACCTCCTTTGCAGTGCTTTGTCCTGTTTTCTTAATAGATTCATTGTCTTAGTTTTTTACGACTATTCCAAATGATTCCATAAGCTGAGGCTGCTTCCTGAACGCTACTTTTGAAAGGTCGAAGAAATGCGCCATCCAATCATCCATTTTTGAAAATGCGATATTCTTCGCATCTGTTGAGTCCTGGATGCTCCCTTTCAATCATGTAATCGGCTCGTGCTTTCTCAAGAGAAGCAATGGCTGAAGCTGCTGCATCCAACTCTTCAATGGTAATATTCAACTTTGCCAGCTGTTCTTTGATGCCATTGTCAGCCCCGACCTGCGAATAGAAATTTTTAAGCATTTCAATCCAATGAACATAAGTCGTCCTGTACCTGGCACTTAAGCCTAAGCTTTCATAAACCTCCCGATTTTCTTTGAATACAAGCTTCGCCATTTTGCGATGTTTTAAATAAAGCTTTGTGAGCGCCATCTTCTGCTTATTGAATTCGGCGTACACAACAGTGCGCTTTCTCCTGCGAGAATTGAAAAGTTCGAAAGCCTCCCGGGTAGCGGCAAGCAGAGCTTTCCCCTCTTCAAGAGATTCCGTAAAAAGTCCGAATTTGGACAAAGCTTCTGCAATGGCAGCATCTGTCGTTGCATTGGTTAAAGCCAATTGAAACCTTTCAAGTTTCGCTGCGTGATAGTCTTAAATGATTTTTCATAATTTTAAAAATTTAAAAATTAATAAATAAATATAAACAGTTACGTAACTTCTATAATCAGCTGGAAACGTCTTGTTTCCGGTAATAAATGAATCGCATGATCATGGGAAAATTCCTATGTAAAAATGGTGAGTTCCTTATGGAGGTTTTTATGTATTTGAGCAGTGCTAAAAAAAGACTTTTTGATGCTGCGTACCAGATGTGCAGATGCGCCAACATGCCGTTCCAGGTTCTGATCATATACCCGAACTGCTGCAAAAACACATTTTGATGTTGAAAAGTAGTTTTGCAGAACTGCAGAAACACTGTTCAACATGGAAAAGTACTTTCGCACAACTGCAGAAAGACTTTTTAAGGTGGAAATGCCTGTCTGCACAACTGCAGAAACACTTTTCAACGTGGAAACGTCTTTGTGCACAACTGCAGAAGTACTTTTCAACGTGGAAAAGTCTTTCTGCAAATTAGGGAGATGACTCTTCGACGTCAAATGACCTTTTTCCCTGGCTGCAACATCTGCTTTTGCTGTGAAATAGTGCTTTTGAAGGGTTGGACGAACTCTTTGTTTCCAGAAAAGGTACATCTGCTCGAATAAACTGATCATGATCACGAGACCGAGGATAAGAATCATTGGATTTTCCATGATTTTCATTTTTTTGGTTTATAATCTATCTGTTGTTTCTTGAAAAAAGAAGCTCGTTTACAATGGCCCCTTTATTAGATTAATCGATATAGGGCCAAAAGTGTGAATCTTTTTAGGCGGGTTTTTGCCAAAAAAAAGGATAAATAATTAGGACATAAGTCTTGGATGCCTTATGAACAAAGGGATAGGGGTGAATGAAAAAAAATTAAGAAAAATGGTAAAAAAATGGAACCAAATAGGTGGTATCATTATTTATCCTTAGGTGGGTGCGGTTGAAGTCCACGTTAAAATCCAGTATGAAAAAAGGATATGATGTACAGATAAGATATGAATTGGTCAATACTGATTTCCAACATGGACTCATCGCTGGGCCTTGCAGGTCGCCGATGTTTTTCAATAAAATCGTATGCTGAATATAAATCATCTGCTCTTTGAGTATAATCTGGATTGCTGAGTGACAACAGATTCAAAAATAGCCACCTTAACCAGGAAGATAGAGAAACTGATCAATCTTGTAAATGACCTTCACAGCGAGATAAAGGGTTTGCGAAAAGAAAATGACAAATTGAAAGAAAAGCTGGCCAAATACGAACATCCAGAGAATAGTAATAACAGTTCCATTCCACCCTCGAAGGATGAGAACAGAGTCTTCAAGCGCAAGAGCCTTCGGAAGAAAACCGGACGTGAGCCCGGTGAACAAAAAGGGCATGAGGGCACCACCCTTGAAATGACCGCTAATCCCGATCAGACCATTGAACATACAACAGGCTACTGTGAATGCTGTGGAAAAGCTATTGGCACTGTTCCTGGAGGAAAAAGATAGATTTACTGATTAGAGGTCCATGTCGTCGAGGGGATTGGGAAGGTTCTTTAAATCATTGTCTGCGACGTGGGTGTATATCAAAGTTGTTTTAATGTTGCTGTGTCCCAATAATTTCTGAACGTAGGGAAGGGCAGAGCCCTTTGAAATCAGATGTGTGGCGAAACTGTGCCTGAGCATGTGGGGTGTCACCCGCTTGTTGATGCCGGCCTCCCTGGCTGCTCGCTGGATCACTTTCGCAATGCTGGTCTCTGAATATTGGTGACCGTTCTGTCCCTCAAGCAGGTAATCAACAGGCTTGTATGCCTTTAAATATCCCGTTAGTAACTTATGTAGATTTTTTGAAATGTAGGCCGTCCTGAATTTGTTGCCCTTGCCATGAATGCGGATGGTTCCCGATTCCAGGTCTATGTCGGTAGTTTTTATGTCAAGTATCTCTGCCCTGCGCATGCCGGTGGAATAGAGCAGGGTGATAATCAGCTGGTGCTTTTTATTGGCGCAACCTTCTATCATACGTTGTAATTCTCCCATGGAAAGTACCTTTGGCAAATCCTTTGCCGCTTTCGGCCTGGGAAGATCAATGTCCTGTAAATCTATTCTAAATACCAGGTGGTAGAAACTCCTGATAGCACTGATGTGTATATTCAGGGTGCTGTGGGAATATCCCATGCGTAAGACGATATCATTAAGATATTCCTGTATCTTCGAGGTTCGCTATCTCCTGGAAATTCCTGCCGTGAAAATGATCCGATGAACCGTCTGTGTATACTCCAGGTAACTTACTAATGTACGCTTGCTTCTGTTGCGAAATGATAAGCTCACGCTCAAATCTTTCCAGTAAAACAATCTCTTCGTCACTGAAAACCGATCGCCTTTCCTGCGGCCGGGTCCTGTTTCTCAGTCATCTTCGACTTCCGTGCTCTTTTCAATTGTAGAAGCTTCTATTTCAAATGCATAGGATTTTGCTGATTTGCATAACTTCGCGTAGTTTTCTCCCAATGGTATGGTCCACCTCCTGTTCACTGAGTCGTAATGTGAATCCTCCAATACCCGGAGGGCCTTGTAAAAGTGGGTGTCATAAGTGTGCTTCACGTACATCATGCCTGCTGCTTTGTCAAGCTTAACATGAGCTACCTTCCTCTGTTGCTCAGCCTGTACATCCTGGATATGCCTCAGGTCTGTCATGTCTTCAAGAAACAGATACCTGCCCTTATGCAATCCGTTCAGATACCCCACAACGCCCTTGTAATAGATGATGTGCCACATCTTTAAAGCTCCGCAAAACCGAAACCCTTTTAAACTCCTGAATGCTTCAATCTCATTTCGCTCTAGCTGAGGAAAACCAAGCTGTAGTATTCCACCTAATCGGAATATCCTTGTTTCTATCTTTTTCATCATTAACAGACTTTTTGTTCTGTTAATGTGCTCAGATAAGGAAATATCTGGACAAAAGGTGGGTTATTTATCGGATGAAGTTTGACAGAATTTTACTGAGGATGGGAAGGTTTCTGAGATCAATCCGTTGAAGGGGTGGAAATTTCTATTGAAGTGAAGATTGGAGAATCTATTGAAGTAGGAGGGTAGTTGACTTAAAATTGTCGAGGTTTTTGCTGCACCTCGGAATTATTAATGCGCTATAAATCTGTAATATAAGGTGGTATATTTGTTGCAAAAAAAAGAAAATGAATCGAAGTTCTGATTTCTAATTGGAAAAATTGTATAACCCACGAAATCCTTATTTATAAAGGGGCGCAAAAAATAGTTCAAATATTAAGCGGACATCACTGAAACGGGAAACATATTATATGAAGTGGGAATGTTAACAAATGATCCTAATTGGCACAGTCTACACATAGCAAACTCTCCGGACGAAAGATGATCCGGCGGATGTGGATCTCCTTGCCGCATTTCTGACAAATACCGAACTCTTTCGTGCCGATTTTTGATAATACTCGGTTCAGGTTCTTTAACTTCTCCTCAGCCTGCCGCAAGGAGGCCTCCGTTACACTCTTGTTGTTGATCGCATCCATTCGGGTGATCCGACCTATCGCATCGTCGGGGGCTACGGGCTGACTCATTTCACGGTATTCATTAATCAACCGCTCGGTTTTTGCTATCTCCTTAATAATAATCTCTTTGATCTGTTCCTGTTCCATAATGCTTCTAACTACCTGCTCTATATTAATTTACCAAATACTTCCTTTTTTAACGGAGTTAAATGTCTCCTTACAATTGTCCAAATGATACTGGAATCAATGGAGTCATAAGCATGGATTAACCTGTTTCTGAATCCAACAATTTTTTTAGCATTTTGAATAGATGATTCCGGACAATGTTGGTCAAATCTATTAACAGCTTCACCAATTATTCCAAGTTGCCTTTCTTACAGCACTCTGAGTTTTTAAATCAGAAAGAAAATGATTGTAATCAGTAATTGATTCTGTAAATTGTTCTACTAGCTCAATTGCATGTAAAATATCAGATAAGTACT
This sequence comes from Candidatus Campbellbacteria bacterium, assembly GCA_034521025.1. Lineage (NCBI taxonomy): Bacteria > Candidatus Campbelliibacteriota > Candidatus Campbelliibacteriota bacterium. The sequence continues at coordinate 17,419 of JAXHMZ010000003.1, read as the reverse complement.
TTTTTCCTTTGTCCGTCATAAATAAGAACTTTCGTTGAATCAATACTTTTTTGAAGGTATGGATTTCTAATAGATGAATTTGTAAGAAGATCAACTTTACTATGGAAGAAATCTTCGAAATTATCCCATAAGGACATAAGAGCCTCACCCTTATCAATGGATCTGAAGAGTCAATCTCCACGAGTAAATCTATATCGCTTTTTTTCTCGTCAAAATTACCTGCAACTGAAGAGCCAAAGGCATATAGGTATTTAACCTTGTGACTTTCGCACAATGATTTGAAATCATCTATTCTGCCAGAGATTTTCTCATTTATGACCATAAAACAAAGATACAACTATTTTAATTAGTCTTTCAATAGAGTAGATGTGGCTGGATCATAAAGTTCGAGAGCATTACCTGCCCCGAATTTACTGGGACCACCCATACATATCTGGTTCCTCCCCATACATATCTAGGTTCCTCCCCATACATATCTGGGACCTGCCCAAACATATCTGAGACCTGCCCAATTTTATATGTTTCATGTCCAGAATTAATCGATGACCTGCCCTGTACCTTGAAGGGAGTAGACATAATTCTTAACATGCAGTATAATAGATTATAATGGGGTTTCGTATATTTTTAGCTTTGCAGCTAAAGAACTCTGTGGATAATCATTAATTGAAAATCGAACGTTTTTGGAAGATTTATATATCCTTCTATCCCTTATTCCGCTTCAAGAAATGCCGTGAATCTCCCCATTCGCCATACCCGATCTCCCCGTCGGCCAACTTCAACCGCGCATCCAGACACCCCTTGCACTGATCCGGCTCCTCATCGGTACACGGCTTGTTCTCATACAACGCGTAATCGTTCCGGAACAACCCGGGCGTCACATTCGGCATAATTACATTCGCCCCAATCTTTACCGCCTTCTCCCTTCCTAACGGGTCGATCGCCTGAAGGGCCGTAGCAGCGGCAATGTTAATGTCCTTCATCAATATCCGCAGCGTGGCAATCATCTTTAACGCCAGATCAAACCGCTCCCCAATCGGCAATAACTGATCCCTGAATGCATACAGCGGTGTGTCGTGGTGCTCAATATATGGTCCCATTCCCACCATGTCAACATCAAACGACTGCATGAACAATAAATCGTCCGCCAGATCCTCCACGGATTGAAACGGCAGACCGATCATCACCCCTGTACCTGCCTGATAACCCAACTCCTGCAGGGTGCGAAGACAGTCATACCGCCTATCAAATTCATGGTGCTCATCGTGGGGATGGATCTTGTTGAACAATGCCCTGCTCGACGATTCGATGCGAAGAAGGTACCTGTGCGCCCCGGCTTCCATCCAACGCGCATAGGTGTCGCGCGATTGCTCCCCGAGGGAAAGGGTAATGCCCAATCCTCCATCCGATAGTTTTTTAATCTCTTGCAGCAACCGCTCGATCCGTTCCGTGAACTTCGGGGAATCAATCTCTCCCCCCTGTAATACGACCGAACCATAGTTGTTCTCATACGCAAAACGGGCCGCTTCAAGAATCTCTTCATCCGATAAATTATACCGCGATACCTTCTTGTTGCCCTTCCTGATCCCACAGTAGTAACAATCCTTCGAACAGATATTCGAAAACTCAATCAACCCGCGAAAATATACCTTGTTTCCTACATGCTCCTGCTTCACCTGCGCAGCATAGCGAAAAAGCTGCTTCTTCTCCTCACCCTCCGCCGACAGCATGGAGATCAGGTCATGCTTCTCCAGTCTCTCTTTTTGTAAAATCTCCTTTATCCTCATCTCCATATATCCTTGATGTATATAAATTTTAAAATCATGCCTCATCAATCAGGATATCATTCATCAATACATGTATCGGTCTGCTGAAACAGTGTCATTGCCCCATGATCATTCTGTATCGGTCCGGCTATTTGCGAAGCGATTATCATATGACTGAGGTAGTTGCCCATAGTGCTGAGCGATCCGCATTATAAATAATCTGTATCGGTCCAACTCTCCTTCACAAACGGAGCAATCGCCCGGCTGTAAATCCCCTGCATCCAGGCAATCGCCATCCCGTAATTGGTTACCGGAACCCCCGCATCAACAGCGGGCTTCAACCTGTTAATCAGCTGTTTTCGTGTAATCATACATGCGCCGCACTGAATCACCATGCTGTAATCGGTGATCTCCCCCGGTACATCGCTCAAACCGCTCACCACCTCGTACTCAAGCTCTGCACCACTGAACTGTGACAACCACCGCGGAATTTTCACCCGCCCGATATCGTCACACGACACATGATGCGTGCACGACTCCAAAATCAACACCTTGTCGCCGCTCTTCAATGCTGAAAGCCTGGGCGTCCCCCGCAGGTAATTTTCAAAATCGCCTTTGTACCGCGCCAGCACCGTACTGAAGCTGGTCAGGGGAATATCCGGCGGCACGGAACCATCTGCCTTCAGAAATACCTGGCTGTCGCAGATCGCTAGCGCCGGTCGGGGTTGCAGTCTCCTCAGCAAGGTGTCGATCTCCCGCTCCTTCGCCACCACGGCAATGGCATCATTGTCTAAAATATCCCTGATCGCCTGTACCTGGGGAAGGATCAGGCGACCCTCCGGCGCTTCATCATCGATAGGAGTAATAAGCAAAACCAAATCACCCTGCCGAATGATATCACCCACCAGCGATTTCGAGAGATAGGCTGTCTCCGGGATGTGGTCGCGCATCAACTTCACCAGCAACTCTTTATTCACAGGATCAACCGATGAATATTCAATCAACTGCCCGGCATGCTCCGTACCAAGCTTGTCAAGCAACACGCTCTCCACTGGCTGAAGATCACTTTTGTTATGCACCAGCACCCACGGAACCTCCCACTTCTCAAACTCAGTGACCATCTGCTCCTCTGGCGCTCCAAACTGGTTCATTGCCAACACAAGAACCCCAAGATCAATCTTCCTGATCGTGTCCCGCGTTCGCCCCACACGCTTGCCACCCAGCTCCCCGATATCATCCATCCCCGCAGTATCAATCATCACCACCGGACCGATCCCCGGGATCTCAATCGATTTCTTAACCGGATCGGTCGTCGTCCCGGGAACCTCGGAGACAATGGCGACATCCTGACCCGTCAGTGAGTTGATCAGCGAGCTTTTCCCGTTGTTCCGCCTTCCGAAAATCCCTATATGCGGCTTTGAATTGCTTCCCTTCACTGCTCCTCCTTATTAAATTCAATGATATCCTGTACCGAAAAACCTTTTTTCAACAGCTGCTCGGCGGTCATAATCTTTTTGAGTTTGTCGACCGGTACCATACCCAATGCCTCGTTGGCTGCAAAAATATCCACCCGCTGCTTTTTCATGTATGCTGAAAGCTCGGCTGACCGGTGGTAGCCGATGAGGGGCGATAGGGCAGTGGTTACCGCCTGACTATGAAACAGCCTTGATGCGGCCAACCGGGCATCGATCTCTATCCCGCCGAGCAGATGCTCCTTCACCGCTTTATCCATGGAAATGAGCAGCTTCAGGCTGCCGATCATCGCACCACCGATGGAGGGCAAATAGGCGTTCAGCTCTAAATTGCCCTGACCCGCAAGTGCGGTAATCAGCTGGTCGTTGCTGTAGATCTGATGCGCCGCTGAGATAACATACTCGGGGATCACGGGGTTTACCTTGCCTGGCATGATCGAGCTGCCTGCCTGGCGCGCAGGAAGGTGCAACTCTCTTTCCCCGGAAAGTCCCGACGAGAGCAGCCGCAGATCGCTCACCATCTTCTCCAGGCTGACCGCATGCGCCTTCAGAATGGCATGCACCTCCACCAGCGAATCCTGGTTGGTGGTAATGTCTGTGAGATTTTCCCCTTGTGCGAGGGGCAGTCCGGTGATCTTCCTTAGCTGGCCGACCACCTCCATGATATAGAACCTCGGAATAGAGATGCCGGTGCCTGTCGCACCACCGCCCAGGTTGACCTGCTTGATCCGCTCAAAGGCTTTCGAGATCCTCCACCAGTCGCGCGAAAAAGCTTCACTGTACGTGCCGAAAAGCTGTCCGTAGGTGCCCGGTACCGCCTCTTGTAACTGTGTATAGCTGACCCGCACCGTGCTCCTGTGTTTTTTTTCAAGCTTTTCGGTCTCCTGGCGTGTGCCGTTTACGGCTGACTCCAATTGATTGAGCAGTTCCATGACAGCCACGGTGAGGGCGGTGGGAACCACATCATTGGTCGACTGATAGATGTTGGCGGTTTCGATGGGGTCGATGATGTTGTAACTCCCAGGCTCCTTTCCAATCAGCTGCAGGGCCCTGTTGGCAATGATCTCGTTGATGTTCATGTTGATGCTCGTACCCGCTCCTCCCTGTACCGCGGGAACGACAAAATGTAGATAGTGCTCGCCCGAGCTGACCTCGGTGGCAGCCGCTAGCAGGGCATCAAGTATTTTTGCAGAAGGGATTCTTAGCTCCGAAAGCAAACCAGGATGCTCCTTCTCAATTGCCTTCCTGAATTTTATGACTGTTTCGTAACAGGCCAGTTTTACCTTGCCGGTCGCTTTGTACCATTCGATGTGAAAAGGCTCCTGGTTAGGGAAGTTTACGGATGCGCGCGCGGAATGGATGCCGTATAATGCTTCGGCAGGTAACTGTATCTCACCCAGAAAATCCTTTTCCGTTCTCATCTGTTCCGGTTTCCTGCAAAAATAGCGCTAAAAAGGGGAGTGACAAAATGTTTTGTGAATTGAATAACAATACAGGTTAAGAATGAGGGATTTTTGTTCGTAAAGCAAACTCCCCAAAGATGAAGGTATTTATCTTTAATATGCTTATATAAAATATAGAAATATAATAAGTTAACCTGTCTTTTAGACTGTCGGTTAATTATTCTTCCACCTTTGTCGGAATTATGAGCTCCACATCGTTCCGGTTGTTAAATGAGCTTAGTGAGCTCGCTGCTTGTTGCTATCGCGGTCGATCATGTTGTTAAGTCTTTTTTTATTCTGAAGTACATGGTTGATTGCTGTCCAACTTGTCGGATTTCATTTACCAGCTTAAAACTATCGGATGAACCCCTCATCATTGGAAATAGATATTTGGCTTCGCCGAGCTAAAGGTTCAGCGGTGCAAAGGCAAAAGGAGATGTATAAATGTTTCCGTAGCGGACTGTTCGATGATGAGGGTTGCTCATATAGAGTTATATTTTAGCGGTATTCGCGAGCTCACTGCGTTCGGTTCGCCGAGCACCTTTGAGTATATTTTATTATGCGAGGTAACAACCGGAACGAAGTGGAGCTCATGAGGCCGACTTAGGAGGACGAATAACTTACTTGTCGTTAATACGATATTTAAATTATTTTATATCAAGTAGTTAAATAAAGTATTAATACATATGAAATGTCACAATTTCAATGTGCATGCCAGATATTTAAAGTCTTTTTATGCTGTTATTTGATGGGATATAGCTAAATTTATATGGATCGGGTTCAAATAACTCGGATCTGTTTTGAATTAAAAAATTATTATTCATATTTGTATATTAAATCGATGATTATGACAACCATTTCACATTCTCAGTTTTGGTGGTGGCATAACTTACTGCGGTGAGAATGGGAGAGTACTGAAAAGGAACAAAAAGCCTCGGGAAATTCCGGGGCTTTTTTAAATCAGCTGCATTGGGAGCTATGTGGCTTAGCCCTATCGGAATCCACAGGTCATGTAGCATAAGGCAGTAAAGGTGCGAAAGGGACCCCGGCTCCGTAGATGCCGAATGGCTATAGCAGTAAGGTGCCAAAGGGACCCTGGCTCCGTAGATGCAAAATGTCTGTTAATGTGTAATGTAAAAAGAATGTTAATGATACATAAAGTTTTGATATGGTGGATTAGCCAATGCCTTTCCTGGGGATGGCGAACGCAGGCAAACATATGCCTGCATCACAAACTCCGGCATGCTTCATTTACAAGATGCTCATCATTATAAACAGAGTTAAGCATACACTAGCAAAACGAGTCAAAAAACATACAACAAAACATGGAACCTTCAACAACAACAACAAAAACAGATATTACGGACAATACGGCGGTGCATTTGTTCCGCCGGTGCTAGAACCGAACCTCACACGCCTTGCCGAAAGTTTTTTTAAATTGAAAAACGATGTCGACTTTAACCTTGAATATGAGTACTACCTGAAATATTACGTAGGCAGACCCTCACCGCTCTTCCTGGCAGAAAGGCTTTCAGCTGAGGTAGGAAGCAAGATCTACCTGAAACGCGAAGACCTGAACCATACCGGGGCCCACAAGATCAACAACACTGTGGGACAGATCCTGATGGCCAAACATATGGGTGCCAAAGAGGTGATCGCCGAAACCGGGGCCGGTCAGCACGGCGTTGCAACCGCCACAGCTGCAGCACTATTTGGTATTCCCTGCAAGGTGTTCATGGGTGCTGTCGATATTAAGCGCCAGGCGATGAACGTGAGCCGGATGAAGCTGCTGGGTGCCGAAGTACTGCCTGCAACACAGGGGTCACAGACCCTTGCTGATGCAGTGGATGCCGCACTGGGCTACTTTATCGAGAATCCAGATTCCTTCTACTGCCTTGGCTCACAGGTTGGTCCGCACCCTTATCCCAACATTGTAGGATTCTTCCAGAGTATCATCGGAAAGGAGGCTCGTGAGCAGTTCCTTGAAGCCGAGGGTAAACTGCCCGATAGCATCTACGCATGTGTAGGAGGTGGATCGAATGCAATCGGACTCTTCCAGGGATTTCTCGACGACACCTCAGTGGCCATTCATGGCGCTGAAGGAGGTGGGGAAGGAGCCCTCCCTAAAACAGCCGCTACACTAAACCTCGGCAAACAGGGCGTCTTCCAGGGTACTTTCTCCTATTGTCTCATGGATCATGATGATAAACCTGCACAGTCATGGTCTATCGCTGCCGGACTCGATTACCCGGGTATCAGTCCGCAACATGCCAACCTGAAGGATACAGGTCGCGCGCAATACCATGTTGTTACCGATAAGGAGGCGATCCAGGCATTCAGATTGCTCTCTAAGCTGGAGGGTATTATTCCCGCCATCGAATCGTCACACGCCATTGCACTCGCCATGAAACTAATGAAGGACAAAAAGGATGAAGTGGCACTGATTAACCTCTCAGGCAGAGGCGACAAGGATGTTGAAAGGGAGCTGGAAGAGTATTAACAGTGATTCAGAAGCTCTTGTTGATCGTAATATTTACTGGAGGAAAGCAATGTTTACCGTGGAATATCGATTTCTACTGCAGAATCCAACATATGCTTCAGGTTAGCAGTTTACTGCAGGACCGCCTAAGATTCATGGGGTTATCTGTCGGTAGTGAAAATGCCGGTTGATCGCCATTTATGAAGCCCCATCTCTTATTTTACCTGTAGTTCGCTTGTACGTGGGATATTTAAGGATCGGGTGGTAGTTTATATATTGCTGTAGAATCGTAGGAAGAGGCATGCATTTATAAAAAGCCACAATTGGGAATCCCCGATTGTGGCTTTCTATTAAACTCTTATCCATTTGGGTTGTTATTAAATAGAAACCAAATCGATGAATTATGAGAGTTTTATATCATTCTTTTCTGGCACTTATACTTGCTACAGCCTGCAACCAGCCGGCAAGTAATGAATTGACCGCTGATACTGAAAATGGAGGATTGACATTGTCCGAAGGGTTTTCTGCAATTATAGTGGCGGATGAGTTGGGACCCGGCAGACATATTACTGTAAGAGAGAATGGCGATGTCTATGTTTCATTACGCAATTTGCAGGATGGCAAAGGCGCCGTTGCGCTGAGGGATACGACAGGCGATGGGAAAGCAGATCTGATAAAGTATTTTGGTTCAGTCTCCGGAACTGGAATAGAGATGCACAAAGGATTTCTCTATTCTAGCGCAGATTCAATGGTTGTGCGTTATCCCTTTTCCAATGCTGAAGATCTGCTGCCGCAAGAGGATTATGAGATTATTGCCGGTGGATTGGTTGATGAAAGGCAGCACGCTGCAAAACCCTTTGAGTTTGATGGAGAAGGAAATATGTATGTGACCATCGGAGCACCTTCAAACGCCTGTATGGAACAGATGCGTACCAAAGGATCACCCGGTATGGATCCAGTGTCCGATCCTCGATTATGCCGGTGGCGTCTGGCGATTTAAGGATGATGTGGCTGGCCAGGATCAGATGAGGGATGGATACCGCTATTCAACCGGTATACGTCATGCTGTGGCACTGAAATGGAATGATCATGCAGGAAAATTGTACGCCGTACAACATGGAAGGATCAACTTCATCAATTTTTTCCTGAGATGTATGACGAACAGCAAAATGCTGATTTGCCTGCTGAGGAATTCCTGATGCTGGATGATGGAGCTGATTTCGGATGGCCCTACTGCTACTATAATTCCTTTCAGGGAAAGCAAAGGTGCTTGCTCCTGAATACGGTGGTGACGGAGAGATAATAGGTCGGTGTGAAGCTAAGACAGATCCGATCATGAGTTTTCCGGCACATATTGCTCCAAATGATCTTTTATTCTACAGTAATACCCAATTTCCTGAAAGTTACCACCATGGTGCATTTGTTGCTTTTCACGGTTCATGGAACCGTGCTCCGCTTCCTCAGGAGGGCTATAATATCGCTTTCGTGCCGTTTTCCGGAGCTCTCCCTTCGGGCGACTGGGAAGTGTTTGCCGATGGATTTTCTCAACAGAAAGAGGTTAAAAACCCGGGATGATGCCGAACACCGGCCATGCGGTCTGGCTGTCGGATCCGATGGTTCGCTGTATGTTGTCGATTCCAGAAAGGGTCGGGTTTGGAGGATATTCTTTACAGGTTAGAAAATTCAGGATAATTACGCTAATTTCGCTGGGATATGTTGGCCTCTCTTTTGAATAGCGGAGGAATTCTTCATCATTATACTTCCCTGGCTTAATACTTGATATGAATAGCTTATTCCAGTCACTTGTAGTTAAAACAATAGTTATATTATTTTATATCAAGCATTTAAATAAAGAATTAATACATATGAACCCCTCATCATTGAGAATAGGTATTTGGCTTCGCCGAGCTAAAGGTTCAGCGGTGCAAAGACAAAAGGACATGTATAAATGTGCCGATAGCGAACTCTTCCATGATGAGGGCTCGCTGAGCACCATTGAAAATATTTTTCTGTGAGGCTACAAGTTACCTGTATAAAAATCGATAGTTAAATTATTTTATATCAATTAGTTAAATAAAGGATTAATACTTATGAAATCTGTTATTTATAATAATATTTGTTATTCTTCTTGATGGCAATATCCTGCTCAGGAAAGAGCAAAAAAGCAAATGCACGAGCGGTATCACCTGATTCTGTAAAGAAAGAGTTGTCTGCTGTAATTCCAGCAGCTGACCTTTCCAATCATCCGGGAAAGCAACTCTATGCAAAACAATGTCTTCCCTGTCATCAGGCCGATGGAAGTGGTGTTCCCGGCATGTTTCCTCCGCTGGATAAGGAATGGGTGGACGGTGATAATGAAACCCTCATCAGTATCGTGGTTCACGGAATGGATGGAGAGATTGAGGTGAATGGCGAAATCTACAACCAGATCATGGCACCCCTGCCGCATCTTTCCGACCAGGAGGTGAAGGATGTACTGAACTATGTCAGGATGGAATTTGGTTCCTCCGATAACGAAATATCCACCGCGGAGGTAAGGGAAGTGAGGAATTCGGGATCAGGAAAAAAGGGATATCAGTGATTTATTAACAGCTTACCAAAGTTTTTGCAACAGGATGTAGTAGGTTTGCAAAAACATGTTTACCGGTTGGTATACTTAATTCGGGAAGAGTTGAAAATATATTGCAACGCTTTTTATACTTTTGGACTTTTAATTTAAAGTATAGCAGCAATGGATGCACGTCAGGAAAGAAAGCGTCTGCCACACTGGATGAAGATGCAGATGCCGGGGGGTAAGCACTATATGCAGGTAAAGGAGGTGGTTCAAAAAAACAGGCTGCATACCATCTGCACCAGCGGCAATTGTCCGAATATAGGTGAATGCTGGGCTGAGGGGACTGCCACGTTTATGATCCTGGGCGACACATGTACACGGGCCTGTAAGTTCTGTGCCGTTCATACGGGACGACCATTGCCACCGGATCCGGACGAGCCTTATCGCCTTGCCGATTCTATCAGAAAGATGGGAATCAGTCATGCGGTAATTACATCGGTTGACCGGGATGATCTGCCCGACAAAGGGGCTGGTTTCTGGGCGGAAACGATCCGTATACTCAAAAAAGAGATCCCTGATCTTACCATGGAGACACTGATCCCTGATATGGATGGGGACGCAAAGCTGATCGGACAAATTATTGAAGCGGGACCTGAAGTGATATCACATAACCTGGAGACAGTCAGAAGACTAACCCCCCAGATTCGTACACGGGCCAGGTATGATACAAGCCTGCAGGTGATCCGCCAGATCAGTGAATCGCCCTGTGTTTCAAAGTCAGGCATCATGCTGGGACTGGGAGAAACTGAACAGGAGATTATTCAGACAATGGATGATCTCATTGAAGTGGGCTGTGAGGTTATGACAATCGGACAATACCTTCAGCCGACAATGGAACATTTGCCGGTGGAAGTGTATGTAACACCTGAAAAGTTTGCCGAATATGAAAAGATTGCCCTGACGAAGGGATTTACACATGTTGAAAGCAGTCCGCTCGTACGCTCTTCGTATCATGCGGCTAAACACATCAAAAAATAATCAAAGCGATGCCAGAAATAATTTTTCGTGACCTAGGGGTCATGGACTATAAAAAGACCTGGGACTACCAGGAGGAGCTGTTCGGTAAATGGATGGAGTATAAGCGTAAGGTAGGCCAGGTAGTCCGCGGCAGCCAGGTGGACCAGGATAACCAGGGAGAGCAGGGGAGCCAGAGTGATCCGGGTACCCCCGCCGGACCGGGCGATCCCCCGGGACAGTACCTGCTGTTTGTTGAGCATCCGCATGTATATACGCTTGGTAAAAGTGGGAATGAGACCAATATGTTGATTCATAAGGAGTTTTTGGAGAAGATCGACGCCACCTATTACAAGATCAACAGGGGAGGAGATATTACCTATCATGGGCCGGGACAGATCGTTGGCTATCCGATTCTCGATTTGGAATCGCATAACATGGGACTGAAGGGGTATATCGGTTTTCTGGAAGAGTCGATCATTGAAATCTGCCGGAATTATGGAATTGAGGCTTCGCAATCGAAAGAGGCAACCGGGGTGTGGATCGATGAGGATCATCCGCACAAGGCCCGAAAGATATGTGCCATCGGGGTGCGCACCAGCAGGTATGTGACCATGCATGGGTTTGCTTTTAATGTCAATACGGATTTGGACTACTTTACCTATATCAATCCTTGTGGATTTCAGGAAAAAGGGGTTACTTCGATGGAGAAGGAGCTGGGCAAAAAGATGGATATGGAGAAGGTGAAAAATGAACTGAAAGATATTTTGCTGAATAGACTGAGATAAGCAATCAAATGCTGCTTGCTTCTCACTTATGTTACAGTAATAAAGTCCTTGTTTTATCCTTTTATTTTCTCTTCCTGTCAAATAGACCCATCACTCCCTCTCGACAACGACTACTCACTCCATCGCTTTCTTTACTTCAACGTACTATTCAATCACAGCCTCACCACTTTATTACATCACTCCATAGCCCATTACTTCAACGTTCCATCATTACAACGTTCCGTCATCAATACAACAACGTTGACTCTACTACATTCACATCGACTCTCATCACTTCCTATCCCCATCTTTGCATATCTGTGACATAATATCAGGAACAATGTGCAATTTGAAACTAATCAATCGTTTAAAATCTGTTTCAGGGCATCTTCGGCAGTTGTGACAGGCTGTTTGCATGTTTTGTTTCTACATACGTAGATGGTGGTCTGACCAGCAACCAGTTTGTTTTTCATCAGTGGTAAATTTCCCTCCTGCCTGCCTCCCATAAGGAAAACATCGGGCAGATAATACTTTTCAAAACTCTGTCTAATCAGCTCATATTCAGGTCCGATAATTGCCACCTCAAAGGGGTCCCGGGCAAACCAGGCATGTAAATTATCCCAGTTAGAGTAGTATTCACCGCCGGTCATTGCGTGCTCCCTGACATTGTTGAGCATTCTTTTTGACTTTAGGATATAGTCATCATTGTTGAAATATTTTCCTGTCAGATAGAGGTTCTTGGCCATTTCAGAGCTGGCCGATGGGATTACATTGTCGGGAATCTCCATTTTTCGTGCAACCAGTTTCGGATCTGTATCTGAGGTATAATACAACATACCGGTGTTGTCGTCGTAAAAATGAGAAAGGACAGAAGCACACAGCCTGTTTGCATCATTCAGCCAATTTTCGTCGAAGGTGGCCTGGTACAATGAAATATATGCTGAAATGGTAAATGCATAATCGTCCAGGAAACCATGAATGGACGCCTTGCCGTTTTTGTAATTTCTAAAAAGCTGGTAATCTTTTGAAAACATATTCTTTTTCAAAAATTCAGCGTTTGCAACTGCATGATCAAGATAGGATCGGTTCCCGAAAACATTATATGCATCAATATAGCCCTGTATCATTAATGCATTCCACGATGTCAGGATTTTGTCGTCCAGTCCCGGATACACTCTTTTTTCCCTTGCGGCCAACAGTTTTTCTTTGGCATGATCCACGATTTCTTCTAATTCAGCCGCTGTAAGCTTATATTTTTCCAACAGACTTTCCGCGTTGTCCGTTGTAAACAGGATATTTATGCCATTCTCCCAATTTCCTCCCTCCGCCAGGTTATAATAATCGATCATCAAATCGGCATGTTCTCCCAAAACCTCCCTGAATTCCTGCACACTCCATACATAGTATTTCCCCTCGATCCCTTCGCTGTCAGCATCCAGGGCAGAATAAAATCCGCCCTCATCTGAGGTTAACTCTCGTTCGATAAAGGTCAGCGTTTCGGTAACGACCTTTTTAAACAGGGGTATTTTTGTTGACTGGTATGCCTTGGAGTACAGGCTGACCAGCTGGGCATTGTCGTATAACATTTTCTCAAAATGAGGCACTTTCCATTTTTCGTCTGTAGCGTAACGCGCGAAGCCGCCTCCCACCTGGTCATATATTCCGCCGCCAGCCATCTTGGTGAGCGTTAACGTTACAGCTTCCAGTGCTTCTTTATCGCCTGTGAGATAATGGTAAAACAGCAGGAATTGGTAACCACCTGGCAATGGGAATTTTGGAGCTCCGAGGGTACCTCCAAGTTTGAAATCAAGTCGCCTTTTCCATGAGGAAAATATCTGTTTCAATTCTTCCAGGTTAAATTCAGCAACATCACCACTTTTCATATAAGCTGACTCCTGCACCTGTATACCATGGGTCAGCTGTTGTGCCTGCTCCTCAGTTTTGTCGGGATGATTTTGCACAAATTCGTTTACCTGGCGAAGTACCTCAATCCACTGTTCGGAAGTAAAATAGGTTCCACCGTATATCGGGCGACCATCAGGCAGGGCGATACAGTTCAGGGGCCAGCCACCCTGACCGGTAAGCAGTTGAACCGCGTTCATATATACCTGGTCAATATCAGGGCGTTCCTCCCTGTCAACTTTTATCGATACAAAATGTTTATTCATGAATGCTGCAACATCTTCGTCTTCAAAGCTTTCATGTTCCATAACATGACACCAGTGACAGGCAGAGTAGCCTATGCTGATAATCATGAGCTTGTTCTCTTCCCTGGCTTTCTTTAATGCTTCTTCACCCCACGGGTACCAGTCGACCGGGTTGTGTGCATGCTGCAACAGATACGGACTGCTTTCGTGGATAAGTTGATTGGTAAATTTGTGTTGTTTGTGGGTTGTCATAAGATGTCTTTTTATACTGCTTAGAACAATATGAAATATTGAAAGTTCAGTGAAAGGTGCAACTGATCTGATTGGTAATTTGAAAAATGGACTCAGTCTATCATTATGCTACAATAACTTGACAGATACTACATTGAGCAATAAGGAGATTTGATAATTAGGAGAAAGACTTCAGCCGCCGGTGGAAGCTTGCACCACCGCTAACCTTGTGCGCTAAAGCTATAGCGGTGGTGCAAGCCTTAGCGTACCCGGTTAGCCCAGGAGCCCGGGTACCATTGAAAAAATTTCCTGGGCGGGGCAGCAACAGGACCGATGTGGAACCAATGAGTTCGTTTACAGGGAACCCTCTTCCAGCACAGAAAGCAGAATAATGGCTTCCTCCCTGTCTATCCCGCATACAGCCGGATCGGCCTGGAATTTATCACATACTGCCGGACGATCCGGGTGGTTGTAGATACCGCAGTTGAAATCATCTGTTAAATGTATACACCGCGTTCCAGCCGGTTTTCCGTTAGGCATGCCCGGGATGGGAGAACTTATGGATGGTGCGATGCAACATGCACCGCATCCTGACCTGCATTTCATCTATTTTTTTATAGGTGAACCCAATTTTGTCCGCCTGAACACTGCTCAAGCGCAGGGTGCTCTTATAAGCCTTATTTTACTCTGAACAACTCAGATTCTTTGTTGTTTCGTTAAGTGAGCAAAATGTCATACTATCTGCTTATTTTACCGAAAAACCAGATCATCGTTCTGTTTCAAAAATAACAAAAACTATCTTTGGAATGATGAGGGGTTCATCGAATTCTTTTTATAGTTGATCTGATTTGTCTGCCTGAACGCTGCTCAAGCGCAGGTAACTTAAAAAACCAGACATCTTGCTGCTTCAAAATAATAAAAACCATCTTTGTATTAAGAATAGAAAAGATCTTTAAACAGTTTTATGCGGAATATCAGATGAGGAATTTATTTTTCATTGTATTTGTTGTGTTGGCAGTTGCTGGCTGCTCAGAAGATGATCACAGGATTGATATTTCATACACGGGTGAGCAGCTCTCTTCAATTCAGACACCCCTGGGGGGGATTGGAACCGGCAGTATGGTGCTGAATGGGTGTGGTGGTATACGTGAATTTGATCTATTGAAAAGCCCTTTGCCAGCGAAAGAGGATGATCTCCTGTCTTTTTTTGCCTTGCATATAGCAGCTGAAGATAATGAACCGGTGGTCCGTTTGTTGGAGCGCAATTGTACGAATGGCGTCAGGATCTCTAGTGGAGACATGTTGCAGAGTCTGGATCAGGTCTTCTGGTAGAAACATGCTTCAGCAGTCAGGAATTCAAGGATTCAGTGAGGCTGTTTTTCACAATGCATACCCGGTGGTAAACATCGACCTGCTGGATGAGTCGGTTCCCCTGGAAGTTACCATGAATGCATGGAGTCCTCTCATTCCTGTTGACCTTTTGAATAGCAGCTTGCCCGCTGCCGTGATCGAATGGGACCTGGTCAACCCGGGTAGAAAAAAAATGACATATTCCATTCTGTTTATGATAGAGAATCCGCTCAATCCGGCTTTACAAGGTGACGCTTCAATTTCCGAAAGATTAGCTATAACATCACACTCAGTCAGTGGTTGGGAGGGTATTACCTTCAGCAATTATCAAGGTGAATCTCCCGGTTCGGAATCTGGAGCAATAAGGATAATGACTCCTGGCCACAGTAATATGTCATTGTTACACTACAGTGATAGAACAGATGCAGATGAGCATTTTAAAAGGGAATTTCTGACTGATGGTATATTAAAGAGCCGTGGTGATGATGTTTCGCAAATCGGTAACGAACCGGGTGTGGCTGCTATCCATATCTCCGGCACCCTGCAACCCGGTGAGTCTGTTAACATACCCTTTCTCTTTTCATGGCACATTCAATGGCAAATCAGCGAGGGACAGTCAGCAAAATGCAAGGTAGCAAAAAGCGCTGAGGGAAAAGCTGCGAAAGCTAAAACTGAGCATACTGATGAAACATCAGGCATGGTGGAAGTACAAAGTACAAGCAATGAAAATCTATATTTTCAAAGGTTTACTGACATAGATCATCTTTCAGGATACCTGGTAAATGAATTTGAAAAACTCAGAAAGAAAACCCTTCAATTTAGCCATGCCATTATTACCTCCACTGTACCCCCGGGAGTGGTGGATACAATGATGACAGATTTGGCGGTCGCCATCGGGAAATAGCAGGGAGGGTAAGATTTTTGCACTAATGTAATGAGTGGGTGAAGAAGATACAGGCAGGATTGCCAGGAAGAGGTGAGTGGTGATATCGGACAGTAGCGAATAGCAGGAGCCAGCGATAGCCTGTATCCGCATCAACAATATGATGAGGGTGAAGGAGTTCAGCGATAGCAGGGGCACGATGCTGATTAACGATGAGGGGTGGAGGTATAGGAATTCACCGGTTATTCTTACGAAGAAAAAACCCAGGTAATGAAAATATCACCGGCAATTGATGTGCTGCCGGTACGCTGTTTCTGGTCAACAAGCACCGGCTGGGGACAATCAACATTTCCCGGGCAGCAATCGTTCTGGAATGTATCCACGGTTCCCTGGATCTGAAGCAACTTATCCTGGAGGGCCGGTCATTCTTTGTATTCAGAGAGTTTGTGCCCTCGCAGGATGCTTTTACATCTTACAGTGACGAGGCATTAAGAATTGCATTCCCGACAGGACTTTCGTTAAAGGAGGGAGCTGCTTTTCGTATGGAAATACCTTAGGCATAAAACAGTCGCACAGTCCTATGTAATTTTGAGTGTTGGACCTATAAAATGGAAGGTATGCAGTGAAAGCTTTACTTATGGCTAAACTTATAGCTCAACTTATTTCAGCTTCTCAACCAGATACTCATTCACACTTTTAGCAACCCTCCGTCCGCTGGCAATGGCATTCACTATGAGAGTTGCACCTGTAATGGCGTCTCCTCCTGCAAATACATTGTCAATGCTGGTCTGGTGTTTGCTGCTTACCCTGATATTGTTGCGTTCGGACAGGTTGAGTCCCAGATCAGTTACCAATCCCTCCAGCACAGGGTGCACAAACCCCATGGCAAGCAATACCAGGTCGGCCGGGATGGTCTCTTTCGTTCCGGGAACGGGGTTCATGGCGTGACTTCCATTCACCAGGCTCCACTCAACCTGTTCTATATCGGCAGAGACAACACGCTGCTGCTGTTCATTGAATTTTACTGTGGAAATATTCCAGCGCCGTTTACATCCCTCTTCATGCGAGGTGGTTGTTTTAAGGATCTTACCGTAGTAGGGCCAGGGATTGTCAGCTGTTCGTTTTTCCGGGGGCTTTGGAAGGATCTCAATTTGTGTAACACTTTTGGCTTTCTGACGGATAGAGGTGCCGACACAATCCGATCCGGTATCTCCTCCTCCGATAACCAATACATGGCGACCTTCAGCTGATATCCTCGAATCGTAGGGGATCTGTTTTCCAGCTACAACACGATTCTGTTGTGATAGGAAATCCACG
>JAXHMZ010000002.1 GCA_034521025.1 Candidatus Campbellbacteria bacterium | reverse complement strand
TGCCCAACTGGCACTACCTACGTGATCCAACTCATATAGGCTTCTTCTCAGATAAGACGTTTTTGTGGATAGAGAATAGGTATGGTTTTGATCGTATATATGATGACGGTGAGCGAGTTGTTATCTTTCAGAGAAAGTAGGGCTTGTGCTGTTGTCTTCTTTAGGTATAAAAAATGATGCCAAGAGTTTATGCGGTTATCTTAGCCCGGTTTTGTCTTGCGGTCCGTCCGGAAAAACATACACCAGATGCGCATCACAATTAGCGCAGACTGCTTCGTCCCGGGTTTTATCTAGAAGCGCCTACTCGATCATGCGGCTTGCGATTGTGGCGGGTATATTCATACCCGTATGCTTTTCAAAGCCTCCAATTTGTGGGCCGTGATTTACTTCTAGGACTAACGGTCCTCGTTCACTGCGAACGATGTCAACTCCTCCAAAATCAATGCTACAGGCTTTGCATGATGCAATAGCTAACTCTTTTTCTTCATCTGTTAATTCAATGTCGGAGACAGTGCCACCTTTGGCAACATTGTTATAGAAGTTGTCTGTTGAGGAGCGTTTGATAGCTCCAAGAACTTCGTTTTTATAGACTAATGCCCTAATATCAAAGGTGTTGGGTATGTACTCTTGAAGTACAAAGAGCTCATTGTATTTAAATAATAGTTTGTTAAGAAGCTCCAGGCTGCGTATTTGCCATACACGTTGCCCGCGACTACCGTCGGCTTTTAGAACGCAAGGGAATGGCATAGAACTCAATATCGTTTCCTGGTTCTTAATAAACGATTCGTCAGTGCAAAGAATCGATTTGGGTGTAGGTATGCCCTCTAGAGCGAGAAGAACAGTTTGCGAAACCTTTTCGTTAGAGGAGGTATGTTCAGCGCTTACTAAGTCATTGATAGGTATACCTTTGTGTAGGCATACTTTGGCAATGAGAGAAGCGAAGTGTGAATCATGGCCACGTAGTCGTAAAAAAACGCTAGTGTTCTCTAGGTCTATCTTTTTGTTTTGACAGAATAAATCAATCGAATTAGGTTCTGAGATAATAAATATACTATCGCGTGAACGAATACGCTCACTTGTTACGTTAGCTGCATCAAACTCCCTCACCATTCTTTTGGTGAAGTTGCGTGAGGCGTTTATGATCAATATATGTTTCATGTTTCTATTTTACTTCAATATTAACACCTTGTTCAATGCGTCGAATATCAGCCAATAGACGCGAGCGGTCTTTATTGAATAGGGTAATGTTAAAGATACTCTTACCGCCATGTTTAGCAAAAGTAGCCTTGTCACCAATCCTTTTGTTGGTTTTAAAACGGTGAAGTGATTCTAGTCCGTTAAGCTTTTTTATTCCTTTTATTGAGGTTATCGTCCCTTCTTTTTCTGCGAAAATTTTGAGTACGGCAGTATAGCCTAGCTTCTTCTGCGGTACTTTGGGCTGCTTTGGGATACGAATAAAAATATCGTTCTCTGTATGATCTATATCATAAGAGAGTTTGTACATGATGTTTCTAAAACCACCAATGCGTGGGCCCAGTTCGATAATCTTCCAGCCCTGCTCAGTCTTGTAAAGCTCGATATGGGCAGTAGAAGAGCGTAGCCCCAAAGCGCGAACGGCTTTCTCACTCGCTTCTCGAGCATCTCTAATGCTTTTTTTTGAGAGGTTGGTTGGGGTTATCTGTTGGTAACCAAAGAAATCATCAAAACCAATAGCGCGTCCAGTCTTGATATGAACCATGGGGCAAAAATATACTTTGCCACGCGAGTTGATGTATGCATCAACGGAGTACATTTCACCTTCCATAAACCGCTCGACAAGTACCTGCGGCTTACCACGACCCTCAGTATCTTTGTGAAG
Organism: Candidatus Campbellbacteria bacterium; assembly: GCA_034521025.1. Lineage (NCBI taxonomy): Bacteria > Candidatus Campbelliibacteriota > Candidatus Campbelliibacteriota bacterium. The sequence goes on along the minus strand of JAXHMZ010000002.1, from coordinate 8,306 downwards.
GCGATTAATTTTGCGAAAGACCCGGTTGAGAGATTTCTCAAGCTCGTCTTGATGAAAACAAATAGTTACGAGTAGGCTCTGAGCAAGGCCAGAAGGTTTAATAACAAGCGGAAAGCCAACATTTTCTTCAATTTTTTTAAGGGTTTTTTTAGTTGAGTCGCGGACTACAGTAAAAGCTGGGGTGATCTTTGGGTCATAGGCCAGGAGACGGCGGCGCATTTCAACCTTATTGGTGCTCCATTCTAGTGACTCGGAGGTTGGAGTACGTAGATAGGGGACGTGGGGGACGACCTGGGCAAGAGCAGGGATCTTTGATTCCGCACGGCAGGAAACCGCAACAAGGTCGCTCTCTATTGGCTTAAGAGCTTTTACAATTGATTTTCGTGAATCAAAGTTGCACGTCAGAATAATGTCAAACGTTTCAAGTTCCTCAGGTGTGTCGGGGTTTTTACGTTTGTTTGATTTTAAGAGTGCAATCCGGTATTTACCTTTATGTTTCTTTTTAAATTCATCAATGCTACGTACAATACCCTTCGTGAGAGCACCTACGAATAGAATGATATCCTTTTCTGTTTGGTTTTTTTCCATATAAAAAATAATGCCCAACTTTCTAGATGTTTGAGCAAACTAAATGGTACGTATTGAATATATAGTTGTCAATTTGTGAAAATGATTATTCACTTGACAGGAAAGATCAACTTAATAGCCAAATTTCCATTAACACAACTTTCTGTTTTATTGCTAGAATAATAATGTGTCTAAATAAAGACTACTTAGAAAACAAACGAGAATAATATTATGGTAAACATAGTTTTTGATATAGGAGGCAGTAAAATGAGAGTTGCAAGAGTTACCGGCGAAGAGACTTTTAGCGAGCCGCTTTCGGTAGCTACTCCTCAAAATCCGGAAGAAGGTGTGGCACTTCTCGCTGAGCTTTCTCTTGAAGTGGCTCGTGGCGAATCTATAGAAAAGGTAGCAGGAGGGATCGCTGCTGTTTTTAATGAAGAGAAGACTAAAATAGTTAATTCCTCAAATTTAAAAGAGTGGGTCGGTTTGGATGTAAAAGAAGAGTTTGCTAAGCATTCGAGCGCGCGAATAATTACTGACAATGACTCTTCGGTTGTTGGTCTTGGAGAGTCTATATTTGGGGCGGGTAAAGGATACAAGATCACAGTATATATGACGGTTAGTACCGGTGTCGGTGGGTCTAGATTTATTGACGGTAGACTTGATGACGGAAAATTTGGTTTTGAGCCGGGGCACCAAATATTGAATATTGAAACCCGAGAGACACTTGAAGATCTGGTTTCAGGTGCGGCATTTAAGAGACGTTTCGACGTAGAGCCGTATGAAGTTACTGATAAAGAGGTTTGGAATAAAGCCGCGCGAGATCTGGCAGTAGGTTTACACAACTCTATTTTGCACTGGTCGCCGGAGGTGTTGATACTCGGAGGTCCGATGATAGTTGGAGACCCCTCCATCCCTATAGAGGCAGTGAAGACAGAACTGCAGAATGTTATGAAAATATTTACCGATGTCCCGGAAATAAAAAAGGGTGAACTTCAAGATCACGGTGGTCTTTATGGCGGTCTAGTACTTATGAACGACCAGGATTGATCCTGGTATTTGGAAGAGAGGACGATAAGTTATTTAACAAGAATTCTCTTGTTATTTGTATATTTTTTCGTATACTGGTGGCAAGTAAGTTTCTTGAGAGTTCGGTTTTTAACCCCTCTAGAAGTGAGTCGACTTACGAAAAAATATAATTAGTTAGAGGTCATGAACAAAAAGCTATATGTTGGCGGTATCCCTTGGGCTTCAACAAACGAAGAACTCCAGGAGGCCTTTGAAAAGGCTGGAACCGTTGAATCAGCTACTATCCTTACGGATAAAGTAACTGGTCGATCACGTGGATTTGGTTTTGTTGAAATGTCTACCGCAGAGGAAGCACAAGCCGCACTGGATATGTGGAATGGACAGGAATTCGGTGGACGAGTGCTAAAGGTTGATTTTGCAAAGCCAATCGAGAACAGGGAGTAACTGCTGAACACTACTGAAATCTAAAACAAAATCCGAGACTTGATCTCGGATTTTGTTTGTATTTTGGGGTTTTGTTGATATCCAGAAATACTTTCGTGATATTCTATGTATGTATGAGACTGTTAGTTTCAGTGAAGAATATTGTTACAAAGGCAGCGAAAGTTTTTCTCCAATTTAGGATCGCTGAAAGATCTGCCGCGCTCGCGTATTTCGCTCTTTTCGCGTTGGCGCCGATATTAATTCTAATTACTTCATTAGCCAGTATATTTGTGTTTGGTTCGTTTGCTCAGTCTGGTATCGAAGAATTCTTTCTTAGATATTTTGGAAGCGGAGCCAGTGTGTTTTTTGAACAAGTGATCGAGAGAGCCGATAATTTAACAGTTGATATTGCGGTAGCGGTTGCCGGTTTTCTCTTGGTTGTATTCGCGGCGACAGGATTTTTCCGGGCTTTGCAAAGATCTCTTTTTGAAGTTTTTTCAGTTTCGATTGAAGGAAATTCGACAACAAAGAACATTCTCTACAACAACCTCTATTCTTCGACCTATATGATCATTTTTCTCTTTTTTATAATAGGTCTTTTCGTAGCGAGACTTGTTTTAACTACAGGTATAGAATTAGCTGAAAATTTCTTTGATTACAATGTGTCGGGTGCAACAATTAGAGCACTGAGCGCTATATTGGTATTAGTTTTACTTAGCTTGTTTTTGGGAGGTTCATATAGATTTTTTTCGAGGCGTAGCGTAACGTGGCTGGATTCATTTATTGGTGGATTCGCGGCCTCTGTACTTATCTTATTACTGAATAATTTGCTCGGGTTGTATTTTGCGTTCTCTGAGGCCTTACTTCTATACGGCGCGGCGAGCTTTTTGGTGGCTATACTGTTATGGCTCTATCTCTTTTCAATGATCATTTTAATAGGAGCTCTTATCTCTCGTTATGTATCAAGGTTATAATATAGTGCGATGCGATTAATAGAAACCAAAGAAGATCTTTTTGTCGCCTTAGCGGATTCATATGATTCGGTAATTTTGATCCTTAAAACCAGTAACATTTGCGGGCAGAGTAAGAGAGCTTATGAAAAGTTTAAAGACTTGGAGAAAAAGTACAAAGAAATAGAAAGCCAAATGTTCGTGCTTGTCGTACAGGACGCAAAGGGAGTATCTGACTATATTAGCGAGACATTTGGGATAGTGCATGAATCACCACAAGCTATAGTGATACGAAATGAAGATGTAATTTATTACGAAGATCACGCTAAAATAGATATAGAAAAGACCACTCATCTTTTGAAAGAAAAAACGCCAGCCAACGGCAACTATGAAGAGACATAAAAACTAGCAGTAAATGTTATAATATAAATATGAAGATAAAAAGTACGCTGCCACAATTCGAAAACAAGAACGCTTTATTAATTGTTACCGAAAAAGAAACCGCGAAGCTTTATGTAGCCAGTGATGGCGAAGTAGGAGAAGTCGAAGCCATCGAAATAGACCCCAAGGAACTCGAAGGAGATACCAGAGAAAGAATTCAGCACCGCTCTGTAGGAGGAGCGATAGTCAGGGGAAGGTCTTCGGAAGAAGAGGAGGAGAAAGAAGTAAATCATTTTCTGAACAAGCTTGAAGAGAAACTAAAAGGAGTTGTTAAGAAGTTTGATATAAGTGAGGTGTATGTGTTCTCGCCTTCCTATGTCAACAACGAGGTGGTTCGCAGGATCCCTAAAAAACAAAGAGAGTCAATAGAGGAAAACTTCCGTGGTAATTATAGCCACAAACACGCGCTCAAGTTGATCGAAATGATAAAACAAAGTTTGGAAGAGAAGTTCGTCAAACCGAGAAGTGAAGAAGCGCAGAGGATCTATAATAAATTTTCTGAGGAATGAAAATAAAATACTCTGTAGCTTTATCAATTGCTCTTTTTGTTCTCGTTCTATTATCTGGCTTAGCGATCTCTCTCTATGTTCAGCCGGAGAGTGAGGCAGCCGGTCTAGAAGAAAAAGCGCCGGAACACACAGTGGAAAGTGCGAGCGTTGAAGAAGGTGATGAAAGCGATGGCTTTTATTCTTATGATAAGGCCTTTGATATAGTACTTAATTCAGAAGAGACTTTTGAAGATATGGTGGTCAGGTTTGAAGACATAGTAATTCGTTCTGACTGTGAAGCGGGGGGATCTTGTCAGAGTGCCGAAATTTCTCTGAAACACAGCGAAGGCGACGTAGAAATAGTCACTCTGACAGAGGGTGGTGTGATTAACGCATTTGGATATAGAGTTAAGCTCTCCCAAATAGCTCCGGAAGAAAATTCAAATAAAATAGAACGTAGAGCGGTAGTATTGGTTGCCAGTGGTAAGAATGCGGACGGTTAAATCGTCAGTAAGTATGTATGAAAATAAAAACAATAACAACTGTCACCTTTTTAGTTGCTTTGGTTGTATTGACGATCGTTGGTATATATGCGATTGCGAACCAAAAAGGTGATAAAGGAAAAAATAAAACTATAACCTCTTTTGAAGAATGTGTGGAGGCGGGGTATCCTGTTATGGAGTCATATCCGGAACAGTGCAGCGTTCCCGGGGGAGAAACGTTTACGCGAGACATAGGAAACGAGATGGACAAACATGATCTTATAAGAGTCTCTTCTCCGAGACCGGGCGAAGAAGTAGGCAGTAATTTTACTATCGAAGGTCAGGCGCGTGGCTACTGGTTCTTTGAGGCTACTTTTCCCGTTTCAGTAGAAAATGAAGACGGAGAAATTCTAGCCGAAACGTACGCCACTGCCGGTGGAGATTGGATGACCGAAGATTTTGTGTCATTTACGGCTGAAATAGAAGTTGAAGGTAATTACTCTGGGGAAGCTAGGTTGGTTTTACATCGAGCTAACGCTTCCGGATTACCGGAAAATGATGATCAGATGTTTATTCCCATAGAAGTAGCTTCTTCTTCAGAATCAGCTGGAAAAGATAGCACGTGCTATGTGGGTGGATGTTCCGGACAGATCTGCTCGGACGATCCGAATGTGGTAACCAGTTGCGAATGGCGACCTGAATATGCCTGTTATGATTCGGCCATTTGCGAGCGGCAAGCGGATGGGGAATGTGGTTGGACAGAGACAGAAGAATTCGATCAGTGTATCGCGGAAATAGATGAAAATAGTTAGATAAAAGAAAAAGGCGATCCATTAAAATGAATCGCCTACTCTTTTTTCTCGTATCTAACGTCTAGGATCATGATCGGTATGGAAATGATCGAGAGTGCGTATATACCCGCCAACATCCAGAATAACCACGGAATGGTCTCGTAGATGAGGTAAGGAACACCAAACGCAACAAGACAGGCAAATGTAATGACGACCAATACTCCCAAGACGTTACTCAAAAGTTCCTTTTCGTTACCCATGGCAACCTCCTCTGTGGAATATATAACAAATTAGATTTATGTAAATACTTACATTTATGGGCCTACTAGTGATATACTATTTGGGCTTATAAGTAATCACACATAAATATAATGAAAAATGTAACTATATACTCCACCCCAACTTGTCATTTTTGCAATTTGGCCAAGAACTACTTTCAAGACAAAGGAATTGAATACACAGATTACGACGTCTCAGAAAATGTAGAAAAACAAAAAGAGATGATCGAGAAGACGGGTCAAATGGGAGTTCCGGTAATAATGATAGGGGATGAGATCATGGTTGGTTTCAACCAAGCAAAGTTAGAAGAGCTTTTGTCATAAGCTCAGAGCAACATCTAAATTATCCTTGTAGCACCGCCTTTGGGCGGTGTTTGTGGTATAGTGGTAGCGTCTTGCCCCCGTAGTTCAATGGATAGAACAAGACACTCCTAACGTCTAAATGTAGGTTCGATTCCTACCGGGGGCACAAGTTGAGCGAAGCGAAAGGTTTGTGACCACGAGCGAGCAAATTTCTTTGCTCGCGCGTAGGAATCGAAAAGCTCAAACAGTCCGGGGGACTGTTTGAGAAGGTTGCCAGATAGTTTGAGAGCTTGCGAAGCAAACTATCGACAACCTGTACTGCTCCTGTAAGGAGGGAATATATCGTGCGGAGCTTTGCGAGCACGATTTGAAATCTGTACCGCTCCTGTAAGGAGAGTTTCCTACCGGGGGCACAAACTGAGCGAAGCGAAAATAAAAGCCCCGCGCAGAAGACATATCTGCGCGAGGCAAAGGGTAACGCGAGGCTAGAGCAGTGGATCGATGCGGTTGGCAATGATCAACAAACTGAGACAAACGGCCACAACAAGCATCGCTAGAAAGTCCTTCAGATGCTCTCTGTCCAACTGTTTCTTCGACAGCCTCGGCGTAGGTGGCGTATATACAAGAATGTGATGGACAACCACGTAGCCAAAGCTCAAAATGAGCAATCCGGCCCAAATGTACCAATGCGTCGCGATGAAGTCCACAGTTCCACCTCTTCCTTCCAACTTTTTTATTTGTATGTGTACATATTTGGAACCAAGACGATCCCAAACTATTAAAAATATAACATATATCTATATATATGTCAATATCTGCTCAAGATGTCAGATATCGGCGGTAACAAAGGGAGAAAATGGTAACAACAAAAACTCAAAACAGCACTTCACTTTTGGCTTTTTTTAAGCTACAATTTTGTACGTGGAGCCAGATGAACTAGAAGAATTATTGGTAAAAACTGCGCGGCTAACCGAGGAAAACCATCGGATGCTAGAGAAGATGCAACGCGCGCAGCGTATGGCAACTCTAATGCGAGTTGTGCGTTGGTTGGTGGTTATAGGCCTATTTGTACTTCTTTACTATTTGGCTCAGCCGTATATTGCCGAAATGCAAGCTTTCTTTGAGAGTTTTCAAGAAACACTTGAAAATAGTGATGAAATGAATGCAGACGCATCCGGAGCATTTGAAGGTTTTCTTGATAATTTTGACAATTCGGAAGAAGCAGAAGCAAGTTCCGGTGGCGGCAGTGAAGAAAATACCACAGAAGAAAATTTGTAAAATTAAATAAGCCCAGGTAGCTCAGTTGGCTAGAGCATTTGTCTGAAGAACAAAGGGTCGTCGGTTCGAGTCCGACCCTGGGCACAGAAAGGTTAGAATCTCAGCACAGCCAAATAATTAGAGGCAGCCAAAACGGGCTGCCTCAATGTTCTTGAAAGGTTAACTAGGTATTTCCGGGTTTGGTACGAAGATGGTCGGATCTATTTCACTAAAACCGATCTCCGATTCATATCTAGCTATTCTTTTATGAAGACGCTGAACATCTCCTTCCACTACGCCGTAATCAAACAGGTCCCAAATGGCAGTTTGTTGTAGATTACCATCTGGATCGGGCACCAGACGTGTTTCTTTGATCCCTCGCGCCAGAGCTTTTCTGCCTTCTATTCCTAGATTGTTAAAAACAACCTGGACTACATCACGGGCAAACTCTCGGGGACCATAGATTCCATAGCGGTAGACCGTTTCTTCGAACTCGTGCCAATTTGGAATTATTTCATTCGCTGGCATGGCAAAGTTCTCTACGACATCCCTGATCGCGCTTAGGGTTTGGGCAGGGTAGTAGTAAAGGAAAAGTCTGACTCCTTCAAGGAAAAAGTGGTAGTGAGCGACTTCGTCCTTGGCAATTGTATTTGCGACTTGTGCGAGTACATCATCTGAGTCAACGCCGTGAACATCTTTTCTTGACCTACCCCGGGCGATTCTTTCCAGGTTGAGGTAGTTCAGCTGGGTAGCACGTTCCTGGAAAACCGTGTAGACGATGTTATGCAAAGGATTGTCCCAGGGAAGTTTGTATTCGTTGCTTCTCAGGTCGTTTTTGTATTTTTCTAGGAATTCAGGGGTTCGCCTTCTTGAAAACAAAAGTGCGTTGAGCCAAGTGTCCGCATGCTTTTCTTCTTCTGACCCCCAGCGAAGCTGAAAATGGCTTCTACCGTGGCTCTTTCGAACAGAGCGTAAAACTGTGTCCGTGTAGTCGGGTACAAACCATTCAACCGCAAAGAATCCTTGCAGAACAGTTATCAAATCATCAGAAAAACTATTCTGCATTTCTGTCCAGCTAAAGGACTTATCCGGATTCCAGTTTCGCTTTTCTTGTGAGCGCGCCATGTACCAACGGTAAAGCCCGAGAAATCCTTTTTCTATCAAACGGTCTTTCTCGTTCTTACTAAGAAGTCCAGGCGGCGTACGGGGTCGGTCAGTTTCTGTTATTCTAAACGGCGGATAGAAGTCACTATAGCTCACTTTTGTCTCCTTTCCTTCTAATTAGTGTAGTGGACTA
>JAXHMZ010000001.1 GCA_034521025.1 Candidatus Campbellbacteria bacterium | reverse complement strand
CCTTTAACCCTTAAACGGTTCATTTTAGTATTGCTAGCATAGAAGAAATGGCGATGGACTGCTTAGCAATAAACATCGGCTCATCCTCCAAGAAGTATTTGCTTGAAAATAGGGAAGGAGAATTTATTTCGATGACCATTGAAAAGCGTGAAAGCGGATATTTTTTGTCTATGGATCATGGGGAAAGGAGTACGGTAGAGAGAAAGTGCGTTTTGTCTTTGCTTTTGATCATTTTCTTGAAATACTCAACGAACGTAAATTCAAAGGAGAAGATATAAATAGCTTACGAGCCGGAATTCGGATAGTCATGCCCGGGCAATATTTCGCCTCGCACAGACCGATCGATGATGAATACGTAGAACTTCTTGCGGAGAAATGGGAGACCAGCACCCGGTTCACCTAACTTTCCATGGTTGCCGAAACTGAACAGTATAGAACAAGGACATCTCCTCCGGATATAGAGCTTTTCGCGGTCTCGGATAGCGATTTTCATCGAACTATGCCCTACTCACAGGCAAAGACGATACGCTCTACCGCGGGATATCAACAGACAAATATGGCGTTGCGAAGATCGGGCTATCACGGGCTGGCCCTCTCTTCGATCGTGCGTACTCCTGCGTGAGTGCAGAAGATCTCGCAGACCGTACGATCGTGTGCCACCTTGGTAGTGGGGCGAGCATAACCGCGCTTAAGAACGGAGAGAGCGTTGAGACCTCAATGGGTTATTCTCCCGTGGAAGGAACTCCGATGAGTTCGCGCAGCGGAGACGTAGGCGTAGGTGCAGTTCTAGAAATTTTAAAAGAAATGCCACGCGAGGAATTGATCGAGCAAATTTATAAAAACAGCGGTCTTCTCGCGCTGTCCGGCTATTCATCCGATATGGAAGTGCTTGTGAATGACTACGAAAAAAATAGAGACGCGGCTTTTGCGGTAGATACTTTTGTTTATCAAGTAGCTTGCCAAATTGGATCTCAAGCGACAGCTCTTGGAGGAATCGATCTTTTGGTTTTTTCCGGGGGAATTGGGGAAAACTCAAAAGAGATCAGAAGCTGGATAGTGAAAAGACTCGCTTTTCTTGGAATTCAAATAGATGAAGATTTGAACTTGAGTGTCGCGAACTTAAGTCGCATTTCCGGTGAAGAGAGTAGCGCGAAGGTTCTTGTTGTTTCTCCCGAAGAGGAAAAAGAGATAATTTCTATTCTAAAAGCCTCAGTTTAATTTATCTTGAACATTTGGGTCAGTATAGATCTACTGTTATTATGATGGAGGTCCATAGTAATTACTCACTAAACTTATAACTATGAAAGAAGTAACTATATATACAACTCCAACCTGTCAATATTGCCAGGCAGCTAAGAGATTTTTTGCGGAAAATGACGTTCAGTACACGGAACACGACGTGGCTTCCGATGCTGAGAAAAGGCAAGAGATGGTTGAAAAGAGCGGACAGATGGGAGTACCGCTGATAGTTGTGGGAAATGAGATGATGGTAGGATTTGATGAAGGAAAACTTAGAGAGATTTTAGAGCTTTAGTTAAAGCAAAAAACCCTCGAGCTGCATTTATTGTCTTTCGTATCTACCGATCAGACGTGTCTCTCTCAATATGTGTCCCTCCATGGCGCTTTCTACTTCTGACTTACTTACACCTTTGCCAAGATCAAGCTCCGTATCCAGTGCATAAAGTTTGAATATATAGCTATGCTCTGCGTCAGGCGGGCAAGGTCCGCTGTAGTCGGTATTGTTTGCCGTACCGGTGCCATGTATACCTTCCGGTTCTACTCCCTCCGGAATACTCTCGGTAGTTGGTGGTATATTGAAAACTATCCAATGGTCCCATACTTTTCCAGCTGGCTTTATCGCATCAGGATCGTCCATAATGAGAACCAGAGATTCGGCACTCTCGGGAACGCCTTCAATGGAGAGTTGAGGGTTAATATTTTCTCCGTCGCACGTATACTTTGAAGGAATCACTCCGTTGTTTTCAAAAGAGTTGCTGGTAAGAGTAAGGTCTGACATATTTGTGTTGTTTTGACCATTAATAACGTTTAATTCGTTAGTGGGCGCCTCGGCTTTTTGCCCCATAATAACAAGCCCCACGATCACCAATAAAATAGCAATGGCAAGGTATATATATTTCATATTATGTATTATATTATTTAAACAGAAATGAGTCCAAGTCGCTTTTATAAGAGTAGAGCCAAACAGTAAATTTATGCCAGAGCTACCTGAAGTAGAAACCGTAAGGCGCCAATTAAAGCCATATATTCTAGAAAAAGAAATTGAAAAAGTTGAAGTATTTACGCAAAAGATAATAAATTACGATAAAAATTTTGCTCACTTGCTTCAGGGCCTTCAATTTATCAAGATAGACCGCGTCGGCAAATTACTCATTTTTCTTACCTCTGAGGCAGACACTGTTCTTCTTGTGCATCTTAAAATGACCGGCAAGCTTATCTATTTCGAAAATGAAAATGTTGAATATAAAGACAAGCACACCCATGTCGTATTTCATTTCTCGGACGGAAGTGTGTTGACTTATAGTGACATAAGAAAGTTTGGATATGTAAAGAGAGTGGATCCAGAAGAGTTAAAGAGCACAAAAGAAAAATACGGGATAGAGCCGTCTACTGATAGATTTACGGAGGATAATTTTGCGAAGATATTTAAAAAGAGAAAGACGCCGTTAAAAGCATTACTTATAGATCAAAAAGCTATTGCCGGATTGGGTAATATCTATGTTGACGAAGTTTGCTTTCGTGCCGGTGTTCGTCCTTCTCGCCGGACTAATAAAGTAACAAAAGAAGAAAGGCGTAAACTCTTCAAGGCTTGCCAAGAAGTACTCGACGAAGCTATTAAATACGGTGGTACTACTTTTATGAATTTTTCTGACGCGCAAAATAAGAGCGGCAATTACAGCGAGCATCTCTATGTTTTCGGCCGCGAGGGCGACCGTTGCTATCGATGTGGAAGCACGATCAAAAAGGTTCGTGTGAGCGGGAGAGGCACTTATTATTGTCCTGCCTGCCAGAAATAGACGTTAGGTGTTATTATAGCGATAATGAGAAGAACTAAGCGTATAGAAGTAGCCTTAGAGTTTTTAGTGTTCGGTATCGTAATTGGTATAGTTGAGGACCTTATCGCAGTCAAATTAACTACAGGCGAGTCTATTACATGGAATATGGTCGGTATTATTGTCCTAATCGCGATTCCATTCGCAATTTTAGGTGAGATAATTGCCGATAATATTGATATGGAGAAGTACATAAAAAGATTTATGAATAAGAACAAAAAAGGATGAATAAAAAACAACAATTTGGTATATATTCAGCTGGTATTGGAGCAGGTGTGTTGGCCGTGGCGATGATCGTTGGAACCCTGGATACCGTTCAGGTTGTCGCTTCTACGATATTAGTACTGACAGGATCGCTCTTATATTTCTTTGGTCGGTAGGAATGTATTAATTTGATTTTAGAGAGACCTAATATAAATACAATAGTAAACACATGAAATACGATATAAAAGTTGAGCAGATCAGTGACTTTCCAGAAGCAGAGTTTGTGGTGGAGGTTGTGGGTGAGGAAACTACAACCCACCGAGTGACCCTGGATGAAGAATACTATAACCGCCTCACGCGAGGTAAAATATCTCCACGTGAGCTAGTCAAGGAATCGTTTAGCTTTCTCCTTGAGCGAGAATCCAATGCTATGATCCTGCATTCGTTTGATCTTCGAAAAATTACCACTTATTTTCCTGAGTTTGAGGAAGAAATAAAAAGCAGGATCAATACGTAGGATATTAAGTTACTAAGCTCAGTATTAGTATGAACAGTACTACGATCCATAGGTATTTAGTAGCCGTTATCGTGTGAGAAGCGTATCTGCGAAAACGGTTACTGAACATATTAATTATCGTTTGGGATGGTACGTTCCAACTGATAAGCGCGCCACCGGCTAGCCCGAGAATTATCACTATTTGGTTGGCGGCAAACATGTCTAGTACCTCAAGGAAGGGTCGTCCCAGTATAGAGAATTCTGCCGGAGTGAAACTCAGAGTAGCCAAGAGACCTAAAGGAAGGATGGGCAAGAAAGCCGCAACAGTTGCCCAGCCCTGGGTTAGTCTAAGCTCTTCTCGCATGGTGTTCTTTATGACTTCCATTCCCGCGACACAAGAACTTATCGCGGCTAAAAAGAAGAGCCAGAAGAAGGGTATGGCCAGTAGAGCCCCGAAAGACATATTTGAGAATGCTAAGGGCAAGGTGGTGAAGGCCAAATCGGAGCCATGTGATGGGTCTAGCCCAAACGTAAATACCAAGGGGAATATCATAAGACCCGCGAGTAAAGCAATAGAGGTTTCAAAAATAGCGATTATACTTACGGCTCTAGGCAAATTAAGAGATTCGGGCGCAAAGCTACCGTAAGTTATCAGGTAACCCTGTCCTATCGCCAGCGAATAAAAGGCCTGACCAAAGGCAAGCGCCCATAGTTTAGGTGAAAGAAATCCGGAAAAATCAGGAGAAAATAAGAATCCCAAGGCCTCTCGTGTGCCGGGAAGAGTAAGGCTATAGGTTGTGAGCAGTAAAATGATGGTCAAAAACAACGGCATCATAAATTTGTTTAACAACTCGATCATTTTTACGCCACGAGCTACAACAAAAGCTGTTATAGATACTGAAATGCCAAAGAATAAAATCGTCCGATAATCGCCGGTAAAATCAGCAAATGATCTTACGCCTCCGTTTAAGCTATCTATTGCGTAACCCAGTGTCCACCCGGTTATAACCAAGTAATAGCTCATTATGAGCATAGTCAGAAGTACAACCGCCCAACCCAGTATGCCACCACTGCGTTTGTTGAGATTTCTAAAGGTTTTTACCGGACCGCCTTGTGTTGTTCGGCCGGCTCCAATTTCTACGATCATCAAAGGTATCCCTAAAACGAGAACCGCAAAAATGTAAGCCATAATAAAGGCTGCTCCGCCATTTTCTCCCGCTAAATACGGAAAGCGCCATACGTTTCCCAGACCGACAGCTGCGGCTGCGGTAGCAAGAACAAAGGCGCGACCCGAAGACCATTGCGCTCGTATTATTCTTGGAGTGGTAATATTGACTGACATTTAAGAGATTATACAGTATCTTTTTCTTTTGTTCATCAATACATCTGGATAAATAACCTGTCCAGCCTGTTTTTATAGTAACTTGAAAAAGTTCGTTATATTAGTGCTAATATAGAAGATAATGAAACGCATTGCCATTGGAACTCTATTAGTTTTTGGATTGTTGCTACTGAGCGGATTTTTGAACTTAAGACAGGAAGAAACGCCGAATATAGCGGTAGATAATTCCGAAGTAGGGGGAGAGACGGCTGTCGTCACAAGTATTATTGACGGCGATACCATTAGAGTAACTGCTTCAGGAGGAGACAAAGAAACGGTGAGGCTTATCGGAGTAGATACGCCGGAGATCTATTGGGAAGAGATGATATCTGATTGTTACGGATTTGAGGCGAGAGAGTTTTTAGTGGAGGTTCTTAAGGACAAGACAGTAAGATTGGTTGGAGATGAATCCCAGCCTACCTATGACAAGTATGATCGGCTCCTGTCATATGTATATCTTTTGGATGGCAAAGATCATGAGATGATAAACCTGGTCTTGTTGCGTGGCGGGTATGCTCGGGAGCTCACCGTTGGTAATTCGTATGAGCACCGTCAAGACTTTTTGAAATCGGAAGCGTTTGCGAGAGAAAACGACATAGGACAGTGGTCAGAATGCGAGTCATAAATGCTTCAATCTATAGATTGAAGCATTTAAATGAGTAAGATTAAATATGGGCCTGCGTCTCTATATTGGGAATATCTACATAAACAACATGAAAACAAAAATATTGCTTATAGCGTCTCTGGTCATATTAATTGGGGTCATTGTACTTTTCTCTACAAGGCAAGAAGAGCAAAAATATAAACCAGAGGACAATAATAACGATATAGAAGAGATCACGTTTGAGGAGACAGGTAATTTAGTGCGAAATAACCCCGGAATGAAAGAAGGAGTTTGGTATATGGTATATGAATCACCGGGTTCGCCTGCTAGTACTCAAGAATTACTCTTTACCGACAGGAGTGAGTGCGTTACTCCGGAGGGAAGCGAAGTCTGTGACGCCGAGAGTTTTAGTAATGGGTATAGGGTTAAGATAGAGGGAATAGAAAAAGCCGGCGTAGTAGAGGTTTCTAGACTTTACCCAAAATAATAACCAGGTGTGAGCTACGCTTACTTTGTTGCTTTTGTGAGGCAAGCTTCGAGCTTAAAGGAGCTTGTTTTGTTTATGCGTGCGAGTATTCGGGGTATAATATCCCAATGATCGTTGTAGGGAGAAGTTTAAGCACTAGAGGTGGCTTTACTCTGATTGAGCTTTTGATCGTAATAGCGATAATTGGAATCTTGAGTTCAATTGTATTGAGCTCTCTTGAAAGGGCTCGTGAGAAAGCTTATTTTTCGAGAGCGCAAGGTGAATTTCATCAGATAGAAACAGCTCTTGCAAACTACTATTTAGAAAATGGAAAATATCCCGATGACGTGGATCGTGATCTACCGTCTGGCATTGAAGAAGAGCTTAGTTCGGGAAATTGGCCTGAAGCTCCTTGGCCTGGTTCGGTATATGATTGGGACAATTGGGATAGTATTGGGGTTGCCCAGATAAGTATAAGGTTTTGTGATATAGGGGAGACTGATTTAGATAACTGTAATTTTCCAAATGATGACTGGGCAGAGGATTTTGGCGTAAACAGCGCGGTTTATTTTTGTCTTGAAGGAGATTGCCGCTCACATGTAAACGAACCGGAAGATTATCCCGGGTATTGTATTAACTGCTCTGATTAATAGCAATGAAGTCTGATTCTTTAGTGTTAGAAAACGGTAAAAAATTGACCTACTTTTGGCGTGTCAGTAATAGAGCTCGTCGCATTCGAATTGAAGTACAAAAAAACGGGAGGGTAACAATAATACTTCCAAACAAATTACCTCACTTTTTTGCAAAGAGATTTGCTAAGAGGAAGGAGGGCTGGATCCTGAAAAAACTCTTCCTGGTTAAAGACCTTGAGGATAAAACTGTACCTAAATACAGTAAAGCCGATTACCTGAAGAAAAAGGAGGAAGCCGGACTACTGATAAGTGAAAGAGTAGAATTCTTTAACTCTCACTATAATTTTTCGTATAATCAAGTACGGATCAAAAACCAGAAAACCAGATGGGGAAGCTGCTCTTCTAAAAAGAACCTAAATTTTAGCTATAAAGTGATCTACTTGCCGCCAAGACTTCGTGATTATATCGTTGTGCATGAGTTATGCCATCTTCGTGAGCTTAATCATTCTTCTGAATTCTGGGCCTTAGTGGGTGAGATTTTTCCGGATCACAAAATACTACGAAGAAAATTAAAAGAATATTCTCTGTTACTAACAGGTTAAAAATTGACTCTACCTACACTCCGTGCATAATAATTTTTAGGAGGTAGTTGATGTCTTCAGCCGCTGAAGTGTCCGCGAAGAAAATGGCATTCGCTCTTGTGGAACAAGAGTTCAAGGAGGTGAATAATAGAGCGCTAGAAGAAATAGCTTCTGAAGGCAGTTTGCTTCTGAGGCACATTCGTGAGGCAATCGAAAGTTATCGGGTGTGTACTGTCGAAACGCCCCCGTTGTTCTTTGAAGAGTGGCGCCAAAAAATAGTTAACAGGGCGTTTGACTTGGCTGACGAGCAAGCAAAGGTTCTTGTGCGCAGAGCTTTTTCTGAAGAGCCTTGTGCTGCTTTCCAGTTTCGCCTTTTTCATTTTGGCAAAAGGGTGATAAAAGCAGCAAAAGCCGAGGAGCTCATGATCGCTTCCGGGTACAGACCCGCCACAATTCTTGAGGCATTTGCTTCGTTTTATGCCTATGAAGAATTGTTCAAAATGGAAAGGATCATTGCCGGTGGTTCCAGTGGAGATACACGTTCAAGATATACCCACGAAAAAGATGAAAGGATCGCGGTTATAGATATCTCTACGGAGCCGATCGGGATCACAACCAGATCGTACGAAAACAAGCTCGGAACCGACTTTCATTTCCTTGGAGTTAGGAAAGTGCATACGCCTGTAAACTAAGCGCCTCAAAGCTTCCCTTGAGGAAGCTTTTATATTTTTCAATAAAAGGTATAGTGAAATACAAAGAGATTGTAATGGTCGTATGATTTGTTTATGAGCAATAGATTATTAATAACAACCTTGGTTTTCGTGATCACGTTCACGCTCGTGTTTATTTTTAAAGACGATATTAAGCGTTACGCCTTTTCTCCTCGCGAGTCAGATATTCCTGAGGCAAAAACCGACAACTTAGAGACTGGCGACAAAGACGATGAAGAAGAACGTGATCCGATCGAAATTATATCTACTAATCTGGAAGTGCCGTGGGAAGTAGCTTTTCTTCCAGATGGGGACATATTAATTACAGAAAGAACCGGCTTCTTAAAAAGAATACCAGAGGAGGGCGATAGGATAGAAGTTGAGGGGGTTGTAAGCGCCGGAGAAGGAGGACTCTTGGGCTTAACTTTGCATCCGGACTTTGAGTCCAATAATTATATATATCTCTACCATACTACCGAAACAAGTCAGGGTTTGCGCAATCGTGTTGTACGATATGAGTACAACGAATCTGAATTGAGCAATCCTGAAGTTATTATCGAAGGTATTCCGGGAGCCAATTATCACGATGGCGGTCGAATAGATTTTGGTCCTGATGAAAAGCTGTATATAACCACAGGGGACGCCGGAGTCTCTAGCTTAGCCCAAGACACATCGTCTCTAGCTGGTAAGATACTGCGTCTCAATGATGACGGTTCGATCCCTGAAGATAATCCGTTCAACAATGCGGTGTGGTCATACGGGCATCGTAATCCTCAGGGTATTGCTTGGGACGAGAGTGGCAATATGTGGTCAACCGAGCACGGTCCTTCAGGCTCGCAAACCGGATACGATGAGGTTAATCTGATAGAACCCGGTGTCAATTATGGCTGGCCGATTGTACGAGGGTCAGAAGCGGAAGAAGGCATGCGATCTCCTGTATTGCATTCAGGCGCGGATGAAACTTGGGCTCCTGCCGGACTAGTCACTCTGGATGAAGACACTCTTCTCTTTACCGGTTTGCGCGGTAGTTCAGTTTATAAATTAGAGCTAGACGAGAATAACGAAGCGGAAGAATTAACAAGATTCTTTTCGGAAGATTATGGTAGGCTGAGAGCTATATCTACCGGTATCGACGGAGGTATATATGTAACAACTTCAAACACGGATGGACGTGGAAGTACTTTAAAAGGAGATGACAAGCTAATACGATTTAGCTCGGATGTTTTCGCTGAATAAAAAGTATCATCCACACTTCTATTATATTCTGTCTTTGTTACAATAGAGCGAACAGGGATTATTATTTAGTATAAATTTATGGAAGAAGAACAAACACAACAAGAAGAGCACAGGAATCCCCCGCGTGAAAAGAAGGGACGCAAGTCCGAAGGGGGAGGAGTAGGAAAAATAATTGGCCTTTTGGTAGTTTTGGCTATAATTGCCGGAGTCGGTATGTATTTGATGCAAAGTGGAAGTTCGGCAGCCGTTGCGACGGTAGACGGAGAAACTATCACAAGGGCACAGTATGAAAGTAGGGTTGATCAGGTTAGGTCTAATTATGAATCTCAGAGCGGAGGTCCAATTGAAGATAAGGCAATCGAGGACCAGATAAAGCGTACCGCGATCGATGGTCTGATCAATGAAACATTGCTTGTAAACGCGGCCGAAAAAGCCGGAGTAAATGTCAGTGATGAAGAAGTAGAGCAGTCTCTTGAAGAATACAAGGCACAATATGAGAGCGATGACGCTTTTCAAAATGACTTGAAGAGCCTCGGTATCTCAGAAAATGATCTAAGAGAGAACATAAGAAATAGCATTATGGTTACTTCTTATGTAGAGTCACAAGCCGAAGAAGGAGAAATTGCGGTGACTGACGCAGAGATCGAAGAATTCTATAATCTTCAAGTGAGCAATATTCCGGAAGGGACTGAAGATGGGCAAGTTCCAACTCTTGAGGAGTTCCGGGAACAAGGCCGACAAATACTGGAAAATCAAAAACTAAACTCAGCGGCCTCCAGAATAGTTGAAGGGCTTCGTAGTGAAGCTAATATAGAGATCTTGATCGATATACCCGAGGCACCTCAACAACCTGGTCCTGGATCAATTGAGCCTCCTACGGAAGCGCCTCCTGTTGAAGAAGGCCCTGAAGAAGACCCAGAAGGTGGTGAAAATGAAGAAGAGTCAGACACGCCCGTAGAGGATCCTAATTCCGAAGGAGAGCCAACAGTGGAAGGTGACGACGAAAACACTGAAGAAAACCCAGAGGAAACGCAGGAAACCGAAGAATCTGAAAATACTGAAGAGACTGAAGAAACAGAGGAATAACCAACGCATTCCTGGATTCACTTAAAACAAACGCGTCTATTATTTAGGCGCGTTTGTTTGTTGTTTTTATCGTTCAATAACGCTACCATAGAAGTAATGCCGAAGCTCTTGTGTCGTTTATGTGGCTCTCCCCAAGTCAAGAGATTGTATAATATATCTGACTATCTCTTATTCAGATGTCAGAATTGTGACTTCTTAGAGAAAGACGAAAGAACTATATTAACTCCTTCTGAGGAAAGGGGGCGTTATATGCAGCACAAAAATTCAATTGAAGATAAGGGTTATGTGGATTTTCTTTCGCGTTTGCTAGATCCACTGACAAATTTTTTGCGACCGCATTCCGATATTCTGGATTACGGTTCAGGGCCGGAACCTGTACTGAAGGAGATCATGCAATTAAAGGGATACGATGTATATATCTATGATCCATTTTTTGCTCCGGAAATGCCCGAGGGGCAATTCGATGCGGTAACCACTACGGAAGTGTTAGAGCACTTCTTCTCACCTAAGAAAGAAATAGACGCAATAATTTCTCACATAAAACCAAGAGGTTTTTGGGGAATTGAGACACTAAGATACAGCGATGAAATTGATATGCCCAACTGGCACTATCTGCGTGATCCGACACACGTGGGCTTTTTCTCAGATAAAACTTTTTCTTGGCTTGAAAGAAATATACGAATTCAGAAGAGCGTTTGATGACGGAAGATTGGGTATTGATCTTTCAAAAGAAGAACTAGTGCCTCCTCTTTGTATTTTGTCAAGCTATGTATTTAAAAAAACATCGTCGAAATGAAGCGGATACTTCTGTACAATTTCACACTCATGCGCATCAGACAATAGGTGGTTCTCGATGCCTATAAGAACTCCAGTGGTCTACCGGGGCTTTCAAAATATAGACCGTACAACACCAAAAAGCAGAAAAAACTATTTCTAAGAGGGAAATATTGAAAATCCTTACTTTCTTTATCCCTCATTGAGCCGTTTTTCCCCCAAGAATAAACGGGAAGAACTGCTGTCTCTTAGATGAAATAAATAGAGAAGAAGAGAATATATATATTCGTAAGGCATACACGGAAAAAATAGAGTATAAAATAAAAGAATCGGATCTTTTGTTGGCTGTACGGCGCGGAGATAACATCAACTACGAAAAAATAATGCGACATTACTTTGGAGATCCAAAGCCAGAGTTGGCTCTATCGGTATCGCAGAGCTTACGTAAACGCTCTTAGACCAAATTATAAACAATAACTCAGGAGACATCGCGGCAGCAAAAGAGCTTAAAAAAGATATCTTTTAGTAGTTTGAGAAAGGAATCGATGGATTGCCATCACATTCTTTTGAGTTAGTAGAGGTAGATGATAACAACGATAGATTTTTGTCCGCGCGAGAAATAAGAAATATTTTCGAAAAAAAGCGCAAAGAGATAGGCCTCGAGGGTTGGAGGGTGGTGATAGATTATATAAATTCCACCAGCTCTATTACTGTTACGGCATAAAAATAGAAAAGAATCGTTATACCCCGAGGAAGGCGCTTAACGTACCAAGCAAGTTTTGGCGACCGGCCGTAGCACTGAAATAAAAGTTCACATATTACGTAGAGAAAACGGGAGAAAATTCTAAAATGGCCCTTCTGGGCTGCCGGCTTGGCCGGTTCTATACTTGCAGAAGAGGGACTGGCTAGATGTTACGAGGAGCAAGCTTATGAACCGGCAATCAATCAGTTCCATCAAAAGCTATTTATTGGTTTCTCTGGCGTCGGAGTAGAACGGTAAAGCCGAGGACGTTTCAGAGAAATTTTCCATATATCCACTCTGATCTTTCGTGCGATGAAAGATAAATATTTTACAACCAGTATACGTAATCAGATCATTACGCGTGGGGTAAGAACAGTGTGCTTGTTTCCGAGGCAGTACTGGTAGTGAGGCCGGTATTTGCTCGCGGCGTCAGCTGGTTTATCGAGAGGGCTATTTGCGCATTAAAGAAATCATAAACAGCAGGGCTTTTTCTGAACGAGAGTTATTACTTGGAAAATACGATCCCGCAAGCCAAAATCATACTTTGATTTTACGAGGCTTGGGTATTTTGTAACTTACTCCGTTTTTATAGAAACCATTTGCTCCATACGTCTGATATCCGCAAAAAGATTAGAGCGATCGCTGTTGAATAAAGTAACGTTAAAGACACTTTTACCGCCATTTTTGGCATAGCGAGCTCGATCACCTACTTCTAATTTCATATCAATAGAATGAAAAGATTCAAGTTTTTGTACGTTTTTTCTACCCTTAATCGCGGTTATAATTCCTTCTTTATGAGCAAAAAACTTGAATACGGAAGTGTAGCCCTTACGTCGCTTTTTAATTATCGGTTTTTTGGGTATTCGTACTAGAAAGTCGTTTGATATATGATCTATATCAAAAGATAGGTTATACATATTGTGGCGGAATCCGCCAATGCGCGGTCCTGCTTCAACGATGTTCCATCCCTTTCCTTCTGTACGAATGAATTCTATATGAGCAGTGGTACTACGCAATCCCAATGCTTTTATTGTCTCTTTAGCTGCGTTATGTGCCTTATTAATACTGTCTTCGTTTAGTTGGGTCGGAGTGAGGGTACGGTAAGCGAAGAAGTCATCAAATCCTATCGTTTTGCCTGTTTTAATATGGACCATCGGGCAAAAATAAGTATTACCCACGTTGTCTATATAAGCATCTAAAGAATACATTTCTCCTTCAAGAAGTTGCTCCACTATAATTTGCGCCGGAGCTTCTTTGTACTCCTTATTTATCTTGTTGACGCGTTTAAAGGTGCGCCTTAGAACCTTGTTAAGCTCTTCTGTATGGTAAACAACGTTTACTAAAAGACTCGAAGCGAGGCCGGAAGGTTTTACGACCAAAGGAAAACCGATGCGTTTTTGGATCTTTTGAATTGTCTCTTCTTCAGTGTTTTTGACCAACATATACTTGGGAGTAAGTTCAGGGTTGTATGCGGTAATACGCCGTCTCATCTCCAGTTTGTCAGTTGACCAAAAAAGAGATTCGCTGGTCGGAGTGTTTATATATGGGAGGTGAGGAACCACCTTTGCCAAATCAGGTATACGAGACTCGGGGTGGCAAGTTATAGCCAGTATTTGATCTTCCAAATGGTTTTAGAGTTTGAGCAATCGATTTGCGTGATTTGAAATTACAGCGAAGGAAAAAATCAAACATTCCCAACGCCTTTTTGCGTTTTTCTGTTAGTGGTTTGTTTGTGCCAGTTAGCACAGCGAATCGGTAGCGATTTTTTTTGTCAGATTTGATCTCTCTGACTCGCTTTCTTACTGCCTGTGAGGCACCGATAAAAACTATAATATTTTTTTGTGTTTCGTCATTTTCCATATAAAAAATAAACCTCAACTTTCAAAAACTTTGAGCAAACTAAATGGTACGTATTAAATATACAGGTGTCAATTTATAAAATAATTATTCACTTGACAGGAAAAAATCAATTTAATAGTTAAATTTTCATTAACACAACTTTTTGTTTTATTGCTAGAATGATAATGTGTCTTAAATAAGGACTACTTAGAAAACAAACAAGAATAATATTATGGTAAATATAGTTTTTGATATAGGAGGTAGCAAAATGAGAGTTGCAAGAGTTGTCGGTGAAGAGATTTTTGATGAGCCGCTCTCGATAGCTACTCCTCAAAATCCGGAAGAAGGAGTGGCGCTTCTTGCCAAACTATCTCTTGAAGTAGCCGGTGGCGAATCTATAGATAAAGTGGCTGGGGGAGTCGCTGCTGTTTTTGATGAAGAGAAATCAAAAATAGTTAATTCTTCAAATTTAAAAGAGTGGGTTGGTTTAGATATAAAAAAAGAATTTTCTAAACATTCTAGTGCGCAGCTAATCGTTGATAATGATTCTTCGGTTGTGGGTCTTGGAGAGTCTATCTTTGGTGCGGGTAAGGACTACAAAATAGTAGTATATATGACGGTTAGCACCGGTGTCGGCGGATCCAGATTTATTGACGGAAGGCCTGATGAGGGGAAATTTGGTTTTGAGCCAGGACATCAAATATTGAATATTGAAACTAGAGAAACGCTTGAAGATTTGGTTTCAGGTGCCGCATTTAAGAGACGATTTGACGTTGAGCCATATGAAATAACAGACAAGGAAGTTTGGAATAAGGCTGCGCGAGATTTGGCAATGGGTTTACATAATTCTATTTTGCATTGGTCGCCGGAGGTGGTAATGCTCGGAGGTCCGATGATTGTGGGAGATCCGGCTATCCCCATAGAGGCTGTAAGGAAAGAGCTGCGTGATACTATGAAAATATTTACTGATATTCCGGAATTAAAAAAGGCTCAACTTCAGGACTATGGCGGTCTTTATGGAGGTCTTGTGCTGATAAGCAATCAGAATTAATACCGATATCCAGAAAATAAAATAATTAGCTTTTTAATGACAATTCTCTTGTTATTTGTATATTTTTTCGTATACTGGTGGCAAGTAAGTTTCTTGAGTGTCCGGTTTTTAACCCCTCTAGAAGTGAGTCGACTTACGAAAAAATATAATTAGTTAGAGGTCATGAACAAAAAGCTATATGTTGGCGGTATTCCTTGGTCTTCAACAAACGAAGAGCTCCAAGAGGCCTTTGAGAAGGCAGGGACCGTTGAATCAGCTACTATCCTTACGGATAAAGTAACTGGTCGATCACGCGGATTTGGTTTTGTTGAAATGTCTACTGAAGAAGAAGCGCAGGCCGCACTAGATATGTGGAATGGACAAGAGTTTGGTGGACGAGTACTTAAGGTTGATTTTGCAAAACCTATCGAGAACAGGGAGTAATTGCTGAACTCAACTAAAATCGAAGCCAAATAAAATCCGAGGTTAGATCTCGGATTTTATTTACGCCATTGGAGTTTTTTGTTGATATCAACGAATGTTTTCATGGTATTCTATGTGTGTATGGCACAGTTACTTTCAGTTAAGAACTTTATTACAAGAGTAGCCAAGGTGTTTATCCAATTTAGGATTGCCGAAAAATCCGCTGCACTTGCGTATTTTGCTCTTTTTGCTTTGGCGCCGATATTAATTTTAATTACTTCATTAGCGAGTATATTTGTATTTGGTTCATTTGCTCAGTCTGGTATTGAGGAATTCTTCCTTAGATATTTTGGAAGCGGAGCCAGTGTCTTTTTTGAGCGCGTTATTGAAAGCGCTAACAATTTGACAGTAGATATTGTCGTTGCCGCGGTCGGTTTTCTTTTGGTTGTGTTTGCAGCTACAGGATTTTTCCGAGCCTTGCAAAGATCACTTTTTGAGGTTTTCTCAGTTTCAATTGAGAGTAATTCGCCAACCAAAAATATTTTATACAACAATCTCTATTCTTCAGCTTATATGCTTGTTTTTCTATTTTTCATAATCGCGCTTTTTGTGGCGCGACTTCTTCTAACTACCGGAATTGAATTAGCTGAAGATTTCTTTAATTACAGTATGTCCGGTGCAACAATCAGGGCTCTTAGCGCTGTATTAATACTTGTTCTGCTTAGTTTGTTTTGGGGGGTTCATATAGATTTTCTCGAGACGCAGCGCGTCGTGGCTTGATTCATTTATCGGGGGATTTGCGGCCTCTTGTACTTATTTTATTACTCAATAATTTACTTGGCTTATATTTCGCTTTCTTCTCAAACTTTACTTCTATATGGCGCCGCAAGTTTCTTAGTAGCTATATTACTGTGGCTTTATCTTTTCTCAATGATTGTTTTTATAGGGGCTCTGATATCTCGGTATGTATCAAGGTTATAATAAATAGCGATGCAATTAGTTGAAACCGAAGAAAGATCTTTTTGTTGCTTTGGCTCGTTCGTACGACTCACCGGTGTTGGTTCTTAAAACAAGTAACGTTTGCATGCAGAGCCGAAGAGTCTACGAAGAATTCAAAAATTTGGAGAAAAGAGACAAAGAAATAGAACTCCAAATGTATGTATTGGTTGTCCAAGACGCGAGGGATATCTCTAACTATATAGCTGAAACATTTGGAATAGTACACGAATCACCACAAGTAATAGTCATACGAAACGAAGATGTTATTTATTATGAAGATCACGCGAAGATAGATATTGAAAAAATTACCCTCCTTTTGAAAGAAAAAGCTCCTGAAAACGACAACTCTAGTGAGATATAAAAACTAATAGTAAATGTTATAATGGGACTATGAAGATAAAAAGTACATTGCCACAATTTGAAAATAAAAATGCTCTGCTAGTTGTTACTGAGAAAGAAACTGCAAAATTTTATATCGCGAGCGAAGGAGAAATAAAAGAAGTCGAAGTCATCGAAATAGACCCTGAGGAATTCGACAGGGATTCCAGAGAAAGAATTCAACATCGTTCTGTGGGAGGAGCGGTAGTTAGGGGAAGATCATCGGAGGAAGAGGAGGAGAAAGGTGTAAGTCATTTTCTGGGTAAGCTTGAAGATAAGCTAAAAAATGTAACTAAAGAGTTTGATATAAACGAGGTGTATGTATTCTCGCCTTCCTATGTCAACAATGAAGTGGTTAGCAGAATACCTAAAAAACAAAGAGAGTTAATAGAGGAAAATTTTCGTGGCAATTATAGCCATAAACACGCGCTCAAGCTTATCGAAATGATAAAAGAAACCAGAAAAGGAAAGTTCGTCAAGCCAAAAAGTGAGGAAGCGCAAAGGATTTACAATAAATTCCCTGAAGAATGAAAATAAAACAGCCTGTCGTTGCGTCAACCGCCCTTTTTATTGTTATTTTATTGTCCGGCTTGATGGTTTCTCTCTATATTCAACCAGATAGTGAGGCCGCAGGACTTATAGAAGAGAGAAAAGAAGGCGACGTGGTAGATATTGAAAACAGCGAAGACGAAGATTTTTATTTCTATGATAGAGCTTTTGATATAGGCATTAACTCAAAAGAAAGTTTTGAAGATCTTGTAATTGGGTTTGAAGACATAGGAACTCAAAACTGTGAAGGAGGTCGCTCTTGTCAAAGCGCGGAAATTTCTCTGAGACACACCGACGGAAGTTTAAAAATAGCTACTATGACGGAGGGCGATGTGATAAATGCATTTGGATATAGGCTTAAACTTTCTCAAATAGCCCCGGAAGAAAATTCCGGCGATATAGAGCGCAGGGTGGTGGTAGTGATTGAGAGCGGTAAGAATGAAGGCGATTAAATCGTCAATAAGTGTGTATGAAAATAAAAACAATAGCAATTGTTACTTCTTTGGTTGCTTTGGTTGTATTAGTCATTGTTGGTATATATGTAATTACAAGCGAAAAGAGTGACAAAGGAGCAAAAAAAGATATAACCTCATTTGAAGAATGTGCAGAAGCCGGATATCCTATTATGGAGTCATATCCGGAGCAATGTGCGGCTAACGGTAAGACGTTTACGCGCGATATTGGAAATGAGATGGAGAAGTATGACCTAGTTAGAATTTCTTCGCCAAGGCCCGGAGAGGAGGTTGGCAATAATTTTTCCCTTGAAGGTCAAGCGCGTGGATATTGGTTTTTTGAAGCCACTTTTCCTGTTTCTTTAGAAAGTGACGATGGAGAGGTTATTGCTGAAACTTGATGCTACCGCTAGTGGAGACTGGATGACCGAAGATTTTGTGTCATTTACGGCTGAAATAGATGTTGAAGATAATTACTCTGGGGAGGCTAGGTTGATTTTACATCGAGCTAATGCTTCCGGGTTGCCGAAAAAGATGATCGGATGTATATTCCCATTGAGATAGATTCCTCCTTGAAACAACTAAATCTAATGATGAAATATCAAGCGAGGAGGCGAATCAAAATTACCCAGCGCAAAAAGAAGGATGTTATGTGGGCGGATGTTCCGGACAAGTCTGTTCAGATGTTCCGAACATGGTAACCACCTGTGAGTGGCGCCCGGAATACGCCTGCTATGATTCAGCTGTTTGTGAGCGGCAAAGTGATGGAGAATGTGGTTGGAGCGAAACAGAAGAGTTTAATCAGTGCATGACAGAAATAGATGAAAATAATTAGACAAAATAAAAAAGCAATCCAATTAAATGGATCGCTTACTTTATGTGATTGAACTTGCTGTCCAGGATTATGACAGGTATGGATAGGATTGAAAATCCGTATATGCCTGCCAAAGTCCAGAATAGCCATGGAATAGTTACGTAAATGAAGTAAGGAACACCAATGGTTATCACAAAGGTAAATGCGAATACGACCAGCAATCCGAAGATGTTGCTCAAGAGTTCTTTTTCGTTGCCCATAAGTACCTCCTTTGTGAAATATACAATAAATTAATTTTTTGTAAATACTTACGTTAATCAAGGGTATAGTGATATACTGTTTGGGCTTATAAGTAATCGCATAAAACTATTATGAAAAATATAACTATATATTCTACTCCAACCTGTCATTTTTGTAATTTAGCTAAAAATTATTTTCAAGACAAAGGAATTGAATACACAGATTACGATGTCTCAGAAAATATAGAAAAACAAAAAGAGATGATAGAAAAGACGGGACAAATGGGAGTTCCGGTAATAATGATAGGGGATGAAGTCATGGTTGGCTTCAACCAGGCAAAGCTTGAAGAGCTTTTGTCCTAATCTTGAAGTAATATATAAATTATTTCACAAACACCGCTTTTCGCGGTGTTTGTGGTATAGTGGTAACGTCTTGCCCTCGTAGTTCAATGGATAGAACAAGACACTCCTAACGTCTAAATGCAGGTTCGATTCCTGCCGGGGGCACAAGCTGAGCGAAGCGAAAAGCTGTGACCGCGAGTGAGCAAATTTCTTTGCTAGCGGGCGGGAATCGAAAAGGTTGAATATATCGCGCGAAGCGAAGCGAGCACGATATGAAACCTGTACCGTTCCTGTAAGGAGAGTTTCCTGCCGGGCACAAGCTGAGCGAAGCAAAGAAAAAGCCCCATGCAGAAAATATATCTATCTGCCGGAGCTTATGAATCGATGTCGAGTTAGGCCAAGTGGTTGAATCGGATGAGTATCAAAACGATACTCACGAGTACAACAAGCATCGCTAAAAAGTCCTTCAGGTACTCTCTATCCAACTGCTCCTTCGACAGTCTTGGCATAGGTGGCGTAAATACGAAAATTCTGTGGACAGCCACGTAGCCAAAGCTGAGAATGAGCAATCCGGCCCAGATACGTACCAATGCGTCGCGATGAAATCCATAATACCATCCCTTCCTTTCAACATCTTTTGTAAGTGTACGTATTTAGAACCAAAGCGATTCTAAACTATTGCGAGTATAACATTGATAGTTATATATGTCAAGTGTGTATGCTGAGAGTTTGAGTCACTAATGGTAAGAAGTAAAGTTAGTGTAAACAAGCAAGAAGTTTGAAAGAAAACTCTTCACTTTTGGCTTTTTTTAAGCTATACTTTTGAACGTGGAGCCTGATGAACTAGAAGAATTATTGGTAAAAACTGCGCGTCGACCGAGGAAAACCATCGGATGCTAAAAAAGATGCAGCGCGCGCAACGCATGGCAACGCTCATGAGAGTGGTGCGCTGGTTGGTGGTTATAGGATTATTTATACTTCTCTATTATTTGTCTCAGCCGTATATTGCAGAATGCAAGCCTTCTTTGAAAGTGCTCAAGAAACGTTTGAGAATAATGAAGAAGTAAATTCAGGCGCAAGCGGAGCCGTTGGTGATTTCCTCGATAATTTTGACGGTTCAGAAGAAGGCACGGAGAATGATGATGGTGTAAATTCTGACGGTGGTAACGAAGAAAACCTGCAAAATTAAAATACGCCCAGGTAGCTCAGTTGGCTAGAGCATTTGTCTGAAGAGCGAAGGGTCGGCGGTTCGAGTCCGACCTGGCACACGAACGCAGTAAGTGGGGACAGGGAAGCAGGCAAACTATTTTGCCTGCTTGAGGACGAGAAAAGGTTGAGTATATCGAGCGGAGTGAAACGAGCACGATTTGAGACCTGTACCGAATCTGTAAAATTCGAGTCCTAGACGGGGCACACAAAAATTTATACAAACAGTTTTGGAATTTTTATTAAGCAAAAACATTTAAAGGCAGCCCACGTGGCTGTCTTAATGTGTATAAAGGTGTATTTGTTGTCTCTCAAGTCGCTCTTGTGTTTGTCCAGGAGTTCGATAGAAGCCGAGGTGATTGATAGCGATGTGGTTTACGACGACGGTAATTTTCTGTAATTGCGAAGGGGACAGAAGTCCCTATAGTTAACTTTTGACCTCTTTCTTTTTAATGGAAAATTCTTTTAAAGTACATAAAACCTCCTTTTACAGTATAACGTAAAAGGAGGAATGTATTTGTGGGTATTTTCGTTTCTTCCGTTTAGACGAATTAATTACCCGCTGAGCGAACAGAAAGTTTGGTTTCTCGCCCCTTGTCTATTTTTGGTAGCCGAATAATTAGTACGCCGTGTTTTTCTTGAGCATCTGCTTCTTCTACTTCTATTTCAGCTGGCAGAGAAATAGTCCTTGAAAAGTTACCCCAAGAAACTTCGCGATGAAAATAATCATTATCGTTTACCGAAAAATCTTCCTCTCGACTACCTTTGATTGTGACCGAGTCGCGAGTTATTGAAATATCCAGATCTTCTGGAGCTACTCCGGCTACGATGGTCTTGATTATGATGTCGTCAGGTGTTTGCAAAACGTCCACTGATAGTTGACCCTCCGAAAGTTCACCCGGTGAAAAGGCTGCCGCAGCTCTATTCTCTCTTATGTTCATTGGATCATCTTGACTGAACGAGCGTCTCTCGGGACGCGAATATTCCTCATCTTCGAATTCTTCATCGAATTCGTACTCATCTTCCTCGTCCATATTGATGGCGCCTGTAAGTCTTTCAAAAAACGATCTTTTTTCTTTTCGCATAATTTTAGTTAGTGGTTTATTTAAAAATCGAGTATCCCGCATCTATCTTTTTGATTTTTTCGGCTATTACTATGAGTCCGATAGTAAGGATCCAAATACCTGCGAAAACCATAAATACAGTATTTTCCGATAGGTTAATTATAAAAAAATTAAAGAGTGCATGCAAACCGATCGCAACGATGAGTCCGATAACGGTTGCGCCCATACGACTCGCGCGAGAGCGGTAATAGGAAAGCGCCATAGCCACTCCTATGGCGGCAGATGAAACGGTGTGTAATAACGTTGCTCCCACAAAACGTAGATTAGAAACCGTAGCTGCGCCAATATGTTCTTGATCGAGAATAGGTTCAAGAGCGTACAGAGTATTTTCTAGTGCGGCAAACCCCAGGGCAACACAGATCATATATATAAGAGCGTCTAAGGCCTCATCCAATTCAATAGAGCGCAGTACTATTATAAAAGCCAATAGATATTTCGCCATTTCTTCAGTTAGAGACCAGAGTAAAGTTTTGCTAAAACCGTCACTGACCAAGGAATCGATCCAGGCTTCGATCGTAATTGATATTGGTACCGCGATCATGCCGGCAATAAAAGAAAGAAAGATCATTCTTTTTGGCTCAGGATGCGCCCTGTCTTCACTAAGCCAAAAAACAAGCCAAATAAAAGTTGGTACTAATCCAAACAAAAGAGCAGTTAAAATAGTGTTTGTATCCATTAGGCGTGATTATTTGTTAGATGGCCATTCGTTGACTATCAACATTTCTCTTCCGCTTTTAATTCTATCAGGAATTCTGAGCCAAACATCTTCAGTTATGAAGGGCATAAATGGATGCAGTAATTTCAAGGTTGTATTCAATATCTTAACCAGAGTGTACTGCGTTACCGATCTAGTACTCTCGTCTTCTAAGAGAGGTTTGGATTCTTCTATTATTTCATCCGCGAACTCGTGCCAAAAATAGTGATATGTTTTCTCTGCAGCTAAATGAAGCCGGTAGTTATCCAAGTCATCGGTGATCTCATTTGTAATTTCCTCTAGTCTTTTCAGGTGCGAAGAGTGAGTCTCGCCTTTTTCTGTATCTATTGTTTCGGGGTCAAATTTTTGCAGATCAAAATCTTCAGTATTCATCAACACAAATCTTGTGGCATTCCATATCTTGTTGGCAAAGTGCTTATATGCTTTTACCTTGTTTTTATCCAAAGGTGTATTTGTACCTGGGGTGTTTCCTATCACTAGAGCCATACGTAAAGCATCAGTTCCGAACTCGTCTGAAATTTCCAAAGGACTTATTACATTTCCTTTGCTTTTGCTCATCTTACTACCGTCTGGAGCTGTTACGAGGCCGTGTAAATAGACCTCGAAAAAAGGCAATTCTCCAGTTCTGTATAGACCGAGCATTATCATACGTGAGACCCAGAAGAACAAGATATCCGCGGCAGTTTCCATTAGTTGAGTAGGGTAGAAGGTTTTGTAATCCTCCGCGTTTGGATAACCAAGAGTAGCAAAGGGCCACTGACCTGATGAAAACCAAGTATCAAATGTATCTTCATCTTTTACAACTTCTCCTCCGCAGGTTGGGCATTTGTGAATAGAGTCATCAAGGTCGGGGAATCCATCTCCGCATTTTTCACATATTTTAGCTGGTATTGGTATACCCCATACAATTTGTCGGGAAATATTCCAGTCTTGTATGTTTTCAAGCCAGTCAATAAGTATCCTTTTATAGCGGTCGGGATAAAAAGTGATCGCTCCTTCTTCAATTTTTTCAATCGCTTTTTCGGCTAGAGGCTGCATTTGCACGAACCACTGTGGCATTATTCTAGGTTCAATGATGCGTCCACATTTGTAGCATGTTTTAACCGTGTGGCTGTAATTATCTTCTATCTTTTCCAGAAGTCCTTTTTCTTCCAGGTCTTTAGCTATTGCTTCTCTAGCCTCGGCGATCTTCATGCCGGCATATTTGCCTGTGTTCTCGTTAAGTTTTCCGTATTTATCAATTACCTCTCTGACCTCAAGTCCGTGACGTTCTGCCATCGCAAAATCGTTCGGATCATGAGCCGGGGTCACTTTTACAGCCCCGGTGCCAAATTCCGGATCAACGAATTCATCCGCGATCACTTTCAGCTTTACCGGTCCGATCAAGCCCTCAAATTCGATTTCTTTTCCTATCCAATCTTTGTACCGCGGATCGGCCGGGTGAACTGCTATCGCGGTATCGCCGAACTTGGTCTCTGGACGTACGGTGGCCAAAGTAAAAGGTCCGTATTTCATATAATACAGAGGATCTTTTTGCTCTACGGATTCAGTTTCAAGATCTGCCAAGCTTGTTTGGTGTTTGGTGCACCAGTTAACTATCCGTTTGCCGCGATAAAGCAGGTCGTCGTTATATAGTTTTTGAAATGTATCGTAAACAGTTTTTACGATCCTCTCATCTAGAGTAAATGTCTCGCGTGACCAGTCACACGAAGAACCCAGTTGCCGCAGTTGTCCCTCCATATGACTTTTATTGGCAAGTGTAAATTCCATTATCTCTTCACGCAGGTCTTCCGGATCCATTTTTAGGCGTGAACGTTTCTCTTTTTCCAGTTTCTTTTCGTATACAATTTGGGTTTCAAAACCGGCGTGATCTGCTCCGGGAAGCCAGAGAGCTTTATACCCACGCATTCGTTTGTAGCGAATTATTGTGTCTTCGAGAGTAACAAAAACAGCGTGCCCGGCGTGCAGAGAGCCGTTCGCGTTCGGGGGTGGCATAATGATGGTGAATGTCTCGTCTCTCTTGCCGGGAAGGTTTTCGGGAGCAAAGTATCCACTCTCTAGCCACTTATCGTATATTTTACTTTCAGTGTCTTGCGGGTCGTAAGGTTTCGAGAATTTTTCAATCATATAGAGTTATCTTAGCAAAAAACAGGGCTTTATTAAATGGTTTTATATGATCTGGTTTTTTATTATTGCAAACACTTAATTTGTTGGGTATAAACTAATGAGGAGGTAGGCGATGGAAATCATCATAGCTTTTGCTGTTTTAACTTTTGTGTTGTTTTTTGCGGCCATTGGAGCATTGGCGGCGATAGTAAACGTTCTTGTCAATCTTCTCCAATTTTTAGTTTCACAGCCAATCTTATTGGTCATGATAATCGTGATCATTATACTCATGCTGTGAAAAATCACGCCTTCTCAAAAATTCTCCGGTTTGCCTCGCTAAGCCGGAGAATTGTTTTATAATGCGAATTCATTTGCAGACAAGTTCGCCTGTGCGGAGATTTTTTCTGTCTCTATGGCGGAGATTTTTTTGTTCTTAAAAAGAACATAGCTCGCTACAGCTATCATAAGTGCGTTGTCGGTCGTTAATTCTGGTTTTGGTATGTGTAAGGGAATAGAAAATTTTTCTGATAAGTCCTGCAAGCGCCTCTGCAGCTCTTTGTTAGCTATAACCCCGCCGCCTGCAACCAGAGATCGATAAGCGTCATCTTCAAGGGCGCGTTCTACCTTTGCTACTATCACATCTAAAGCGGCGTCTTCAAATTCCCGAGAGATCTGCTCTTTATCCAAAGGTCTATCTTCTTTATTATTCTCTAGTTGGTAAAGTAGAGCGGTTTTGAGTCCTGAATAAGATACATCTAATGACTCATCGCTCTTCATGGGGCGGGGGAACAACTCGCTTTTGTATTCAGGAAATTTTTCTCTATGTAGTGAGGCGAGCTTTGAGATCTCCGGACCTCCCGGGTATCCGAGCTCAAGCAGACGAGCGGCCTTATCAAAGGCCTCACCTATAGCATCGTCACGGGTGCTTCCCAAGGTGTACATTGAGAGGTCCTCGTCTATTTTTAATATTTCTGTGTGTCCTCCTGAGACTAGCAAAGATAAGGTAGGTGCCTCATACGGTTCACTCTGAGGGAAAAGACCGGAAAAGATATGCCCGTGCATATGGTTTACTGGAATGATCGGTTTGTCCCACAGGGTGGCAAGTGCTTTTGCTGAGTTTACTCCAACCCAAAGAGCCGGTGCCAATCCTGGTCCCACGGTTACAGAGACAGCGTCTATTGTTTCAGCGTTGAAAGCAGAGATCTCTTTTAAGCGGTCACTTATTTCGGGTTCTCGGTCCAAGTATTTTTGCGCTTCTTTAAGCCGCGATGAATGATCTGAATTTTCTCCCAACTTTGCCTCACGCAAAGTTTTTATCAAAAGGGGTATCATTGCTTTGGTGTGTTCGCGTTTCGCAAGGGAAGGGAATACTCCTCCGTATTCGGCGTGCAATTTAACTTGCGAAAGAAGATTGTTCGCTAATGCCTCGAATTTGTATTCTTCATTTTCAAGATCACAGTCAACGATGCTAACGCCTGTTTCGTCACAGCTGGTTTCTATCGATAATATTCTCATAGCTTTCTAAAATGACCAGAATGTCAATATAAATATATATCCGAATATTAATACTAAAAGAGAAAGGAAGCTACCAACTTTTGTATAGTCTCCAAAGTGATATCCCGCTGGGCTCATAACAAGAGTGCTGGATTGACCTCCGATCGGAGTTAAAAACGCGGTCGAACATCCTACGGCTGTTGCCATAAGGAAAGGATCTATTGAAACACCCAAGCTTTGTGCCAATAGTATTGCCACAGGAGCTAGAATAACAGCTACAACGCTACTATCTACTGCGTTCGAAAGTAGCATAGAGAAGGTGAGAATACCAGCTACCGCTACGGAGGGGGTTAATATATCGGCGTGGCTCACTACAAAACTAGCTATAGTTTCCGCTGCTCCGGTGTCTTCAAATGCTTTGCCAATGGTTAACATGGATCCCAACAGGACCACTACGGGCCAGTTTATTGAGTTATATATTTCTGTGACTGGCAACAAGCGAGTGAATATCATGGCTCCTGCTGCCAGTAGGAACACTAATGGAACCGGAATAATTCCTATAACCGAAAAGCCTATTGCGGCAAGAAATACTGTCGCTGCAAAAGCAATACGTTTCGGAGTACCAATACGTAGGTCTCTCTTACGAAGAGGTAGTGCGCCAAAGCGCGCGACAGTATCAAAAAGGGTCTCGGTCTTTCCTCTTAGAAGGAGGACATCTCCCGGCTGGAATACTACGTCTGCTAATCTTTCATAAATACGTTTGTTTTCGCGTGCTAGGGCTAGCAGGTTAATACCATAGGCTCTAAAACCAAGGCTTTTCATTGATTGTCCTACTATGGGAGCTTCGGCTTCCACTACTACCTCCATTGTTTCGATCGAGTCAGATCCCAAGTCTTCTTTACTTATCGCTTTACTTCCAAGCAACTCCAGATCGGTAGAGTCCAGTATTGTTTCTAGTGTTTCGGAGTCGGCTTGGATCAATAGTATGTCTCCGGCTTTAAATCTTTCATATCGAGATGGTTGATTAATTCTCTTTAGAGATATTTCCTCGCTATTGTCCGAGTCAGCCTGTTCTCTCATTATTCCAATTACAGAGAGATTATATCCAGCCACTTCCTGAAGGTTGTGAAGTTCCTTTTCTATCCACTTCGAAGAGTCTTTGATCTTTACTTCTGTCAGATAATCTTTTACATCAAAAAGCTCATCGGAAAGCGTTTTTTCTCGTCTTGGCGGTATGAGTCTCCAACCAATAGCACCTAGGAAAATTATCCCTATTGCCGCCAGAGAATATCCAACCGGCGCAAAATCAAAGAAACCAAAAGGGGTTCCCAAGGTTTCCTCGCGCATAGAGGTAATGATGATATTAGGAGTTGTGCCTATGGAAGTGGCGAGACCTCCCAAAAGTGAGGCAAAGGCAAGAGGCATAAGAAACAACCCCAGCGGCTGCTTGTGTGTATGTGCTACCTTAATCGCTATCGGGATCATCAATGATACAGCTGCAACGTTATTGATAAACCCTGAAATGGCAGCCGTAAGAGCCATAAGCAAGAAAAGTTCTATTATAGGGTTACCTGAAGCACCAAGGATCTTTCTGCTAATGGCGTCAATTAAGCCTGATCTAACAAGGCCGGCGCTGAATATAAAGATACTGATTATAGTGAGTATTACCGGGTTAGAGAAACCGGCCAAGATGTCCTCCGTTGGTATGACGCCCAATAAAACGAGTATTACTAATCCGCTAAGTGCGACCAGATCAAAACGGATCTTATTGACCACAAATAAAGCGAACATTATGCCAAGAACGCCGAACAGAACTATTTGTGGGTTTAAAAGAAAATCAAACTCCATTTAATGAAAAGTATAGCATGACATAAACCCAATGTGAGTTGCGAGAAAAGGTGGAGAAATAAATCTCCAAAGTAAGTAATTTAGATAGATTTTGGTTCAAGAGAAATGATGCTATGCTTTAGTTGAAAATAAAAAAATATATGAAGTATCTTTCTGAATTTGTTTATGGAGGTATAGATGGGGCCATTACGACACTTGCTGTGATTGCGGGCGCGATCGGGGCCTCGTTAAGTGCTTCAGTAATACTGATCCTCGGGTTTGCAAACCTTTTTGCTGACGGCTTTTCTATGGCGGCGTCAAACTATCTTTCTACTCGTTCGAATAACGAGCTCGCCGCAACTCACAACCACCCACACCCTGATCTAAAATCTCCGTTATCAACTGC
The DNA here is from genome assembly GCA_034521025.1 of Candidatus Campbellbacteria bacterium. Taxonomy (NCBI): domain Bacteria; phylum Candidatus Campbelliibacteriota; species Candidatus Campbelliibacteriota bacterium. Next base: position 65,093 of record JAXHMZ010000001.1, on the reverse strand, counting down.
CATTGCCACTTTTCTATCTTTCGTAGTTCTTGGTTTTATACCTTTGGCTCCATTCCTTTTGGTGCCTTTCTTGGGACTACATACATATACTTTTGTATTTTCAGCTGTTTTGACCGCGGTTGCTTTTCTTACGGTCGGTTTTATAAAAGGACACATAACCAATAAGAACAAATGGCGTTCAGCCTTTCAGGTGCTACTTATAGGCGGTATCGCTGCCGCCATCGCTTTCTACGTCGGATACGCTATCAACCAATGGTTTGGCGTTTAGTAAACTAAATATCTAAGCAGTGATTTTTGTCTAGGTGGGCGATATAGGACTCGAATCTTACAGATTCGGTACAGTCTTCGCGTCGTGCTCGCTCTGCTTCGCGCGATATACTCCCTCCTTACAGGAGCTGTACAGGTTGTCGACAGTTTGATTCGCAAGCTCTCAAACTATCTGGCAACCTTCTCAAACAGTCCCCCGGACTGTTTGAGCTTTTCGAGTCCTAACACGCAAGCCAAGCAGTTGGCTTGCTCTTGCACTATAGGAACTTTTGTATAAAGACACATCGTTGTGCCATCTTGAACTGTACGGTGGGCGATATAGGACTCGAACCTATGGCCTCATCAACGTCAATGATGCGCTCTAGCCAACTGAGCTAATCGCCCGAACTAGAAAGAGTATAGCAAAAAACATTCATTTTTCCACTCAATTGAAAAAACAACAAAAGCACCCCTGCGTGTATATCCACACAGGGGTGAAGGTTAGCTAAACCATGCGTATTGGAAGAAGAAGACAGCGAGCCCTACCAATGTTACAACCACCGTTAGTAACGCGTCTCCCCCTGAGAGTTTAGTGTAACTGCGTTCAACGCGAGGCAACACTCTGCTTTGAAAGAAACGTGTCACTCGGTACCCTAGGTAGAAATGAAACACAATGACCATGAAGTTTACGAAAGCAAAAGCGGCGCTCACTATCTTTGCCCACACGGGAGACTCAAATCTCAGTGCCTCCAATCCCATCCACATCCAGACTGCGTGAAGGAGTAATAAGAGGATAAGGAGGGTCATGAGCATCAGATAGCTCCGCAGTCTTCTATCTACACTTGTGCTCAAGTACAGATCGAACACAAGAGGGCGTATCGCTACTTTTCCCACGAAGGGAAGTCTGCCAATAAAAATGGATATGCTTTTCATTAGAACCTACCTTTCGTGAGTGTATGAGTTTAAAGGAACGAAACCCTACCTACTAAAAGGAGAGCATATCTTACTCACTTGTTCAAATCTTCGTGCGTGTATAAAAAGGAACTTGTTCACTGCGGTGGATACAGGACTCGAACCTGTAAGGCCGTTAGGCCGACGGTTTTCGAAACCGCTCCGTTACCAATTCCGGGCAATCCACCTCGCTTCGGGCACATTGTAGCGAATTAGAGCAATTTTTCAACTTTTGTCCTTTGCGCGCGAACAAGAAATTTGCTAAAGTACTTCTCGATAAGGCCCCATCGTCTAACGGCTAGGACGCCAGGTTTTCATCCTGGTAATCGGAGTTCGATTCTCCGTGGGGTCATGAATACAAAAAGAGACTGCTTGAGCAGTCCTTTTTTGTTCATACCACAAATGAGCCAATAATTTGGCTCAGATCGGTGAATCGAAAAGTCTGAGTTAGTCGCACGGAGTGTAGCGAGTACGACACGAAGACTCTACCGAATCTGTAAGATTCGATTCTCCGTGGGGTCATAGCAAAATATCTATTTGACAGACTTTAGCGAATAAGTAATCTTTCAAAGTAGAAATACACCAATAGAGGAGGAGGTGGCGAATGTTCGTTACGGTGTTGCTTGTGGCCGGGTTTGTCTTTGCTGTTACTCAGCTGATCATCAGCATTTGGATTCTTTCCGTTAGGGATCAAATAATCGATGTCTTCAAAGAGAATCCACAGCAATGGAGACTGTTGGTAGATCTGGTAGAAAGGACAAACTCTCCTAAGTATATCGTGAAAAAAGCACTCTATCGCCTGAACGAGGAATCGCGGCTTGAGTGCAGAGAAAGTCCGCATCATACAGCAATACGAGATCACAGGAATAGGCCTATAAGGCAAGTCGTTTATCGGCTTGGAAAGTCGAAAGGTGGAACAAAGATCAAAAACAATAGTTACGCCGGCTCTTGAGATAGAGCCAAAAAGCACACAAAGCCATCTTTAAGAGATGGCTTTCCAATTTAAATCCTATCTTTTTATAATTCTAGCGAGCTCTAAGCCAAAGGTATAGGTCCTCTAACGCGCGAACTCCGTCTCCAGCCGCTATATTGTTTTGATGATAGAGAGTGTCGGTGCAGTCTCCAGCCGCCCAAATGCCCGGGGTTGAAGTTTTTTGATCCTTAGGATCTACTTTTATTTGATCGAGTTCGTTCATTTCTACGGCGTCAGCTACAAATCCGGTTGCCGGAATATTGCCGATCTCAACGAATATGCCCTCGGCAGGTATCTCGTGTTCTTCATTGGTCGCGGTGTCTTTATAGACTATAGACTGTGCCATAGTTTCTCCTTTTACTTCTTTAGTAACCGCGTTTGTATAAGCAGTCATCTTAGGATGCTCCATAACTTTATTAACTGTAACCGGATCAGCTTTGAATTTGTCGTTTTTGTGTAAAAGAGTTACAGATCTTGTGTAAGCCAGAAGTTGGGCAGCACTTTCAAATCCGGCGTTGCCTCCTCCGATGACGACTACATCTTTGTCTTTAAAGAGGGGGCCGTCGCAAGAAGCGCAGTAAGTAATACCGCGGTTTTCGTACTCATCGGCTCCGGGTACATCTAACTTTCTTCGTTTGCTTCCCGTAGCCACTAAAACAGTTCTGGTCTCAAATTTGTTTTCGTCAGAGTCAATGACGACAAAGTTATCGTTAGTTTTTTCGATTTTTTCAGCTCTTGAGTTGGCATAGATATCAAGATCCTCATCTTCGAATTGGCGCAAGTGGTTTTCGAAGTTTTTCGCTAGATCGTCACCGGAAATAAAAGGGGTACCGATCCAGTTCTCAATACCCATCGATTCAACGCTTTGTCCGCCAAAAGAATCGGTGATCAGAGCTGTTTTAAGTTTTTTTCTTGCGGCATATACGCCCGCTGCAACTCCGGCAGGGCCTCCGCCTATAATTACTAAATCATACATAAGGGAAATTGTAGCAAAAAATCCGAACTGGCGCTCGGATTTTTCTTAATAATCGTTTGCTTTATCGGATCTTTGATCGGCGAAGGAATGACGGAATCGAACCCCAATCATCATCATCGTCATCTTCGTCGTCATCATTTTTCTTTTCTTCCTCTTTTTCTTTGCGTTTAGGAGGGGATTTCTTGGCTGGCTTTTCTCGCTTTTCTTCTTTTGTCGGTTGCGGTGCTTTACCATTCTCTTCTTTTTCTCCTTTCTCTTTCTCCTCCTCTTCTCTCTTGGTCTTACCTAATCCCAAAGAATTATATATTTTTCCAACTCCGCTATCTTCAACGGTTTTCTCAAAGGATTGCTCTTCTCGTGGCAAGTGAGGAGATTCGTTTGCTACGTCCTGAGGAAATCCGGAGGCAATAACGGTAACTTTGATCTCGTTTTTCCTCAATTTGTCATCGTTAATAGCTCCAAAGATAACCTTCGCGTTTTGATCAATTGACTCGGTGATAACTTTAGCTGCTTCCTGAATCTCATTCATTGTCATATCAGATCCGCCGGCAATGGCAAATAGTACTCCTTTTGCTCCATCAACCGAGATGTCCAATAGTGGGGAATTAATGGCGATCTTAGCGGCTTCTACAGCGCGATTATCTCCTGAAGCTACACCGATACCCATAAGAGCAGATCCGGCATTTTCCATGATCGATCTAATGTCAGCAAAGTCTACGTTGATAACTCCAGGTTTGATGATCAAGTCAGAGATGCCTTCTACCGCTACGCGAAGAATTTCATCAGACATAGCGAAGGCCTCGCTCGCCGTGGTTTCTTTGTCTACGGTTTGTAGTAACTTATCGTTTGGAATAATGATAAGCGCGTCTACTTCTTTACGTAGAGCTTCAAGGCCTTGATCGGCAAGTCTCATTCGCTGAGCGCCTTCAAAGAAAAATGGCTTCGTTACAACCGCAACCGTCAACGCTCCTTGTTCCTTGGCGGTTTTTGCCACGACGGCACTCGCGCCGGTTCCGGTGCCGCCTCCCATACCGCCGGCAATAAAGACCATATCGGATCCGTTTATAGTTTCTTGCAATTCTTCCTTAGTTTCTTCTGCCGCGCGCTTACCAATATCTGAATCCATGCCGGTTCCCAGACCTTTGGTTAGATTTTTGCCGATATGAATTCGATGTTTAGAAAGGGAATGGTGCAAGTCTTGAGCGTCTGTGTTCACAGCGATAAATTCCACGCCTTTTACTTTCGATTCGATCATGTGATTGACTGCGTTTCCGCCTGAACCACCTACACCAATAACGCGAATACGCGCAAATGATTCAACTTCCGGTGTAACTTTTTTAGCCATAATTTCTACTAAATTTTCGTTTAGAGCAAGATGCTCCTAATCCATTAAATTATTCGTCAAATTCAACGTTTTATACGAGCAAAACGTGTATCTGAATTACCTATACTATAGCAAACCAAAACAAAAAAGAAAGAGCATGAAGGGAATTAAACAAAACTTTCTTGTAGGGACTTAAATTAAGGCAAAAACTGCTTTAACCATCGGAATATGCCACCGATTCGTTTCAAAATACCACTTCCTCTTGATTTGGATTCGCTTTCAGTACTGAAATCAAGGATGCACAAACCATATGCCACTGACCACGTCGCGTCCTTAATTTGATTTCGAGAAGTATAGATGATCTCTGATCTTGCGATCATGCTGGGCAGGTCTAATGTGGCTTTAGCAATTTCTTGAACAGAGCCAAGTCCTGAGCCCCCGCCGGAAATAATAATACCGGCGGGTAGAAGCTCATTTTTGCCAATTTTAGAGAGATGAGCCTCGACCAAAAGAAAGATCTCTTTTAGACGTTCGGCTACTATGCCTTCTATCTGATCTTTGGGATAGCCGACTCCGGTTGCGTGGCCGAGCTTTATTTTCTCAGCTTCCTCTATGGGAACCTTTAGACCTAACGCTATGTCGTTAGTTATGTCGTTTGAACCGGAAGGGAATACTTCAAGTGAAATGGGGATGCTATTTTCGTATACAACAATAGAAACTGTCTCCGCGCCTATATTTGCAAGTACGCAACCGGCGATCTTTTGGGTTTTGGTAAGCGAAACAAAGCTTGCCGCTATGGGAGCGGCCACAACGTCTTCCACTTCTATCCCTACATCTTCAACGGCTTGAATTAGATCATTCAGGTGTTGCTCAAGACAGGTAATAAACAATGACTTAACCTCAAGTTTGGAGCCGCGCATACCATTCGGTCGACCAAGTACGTCTCGACCGTCTATTTTGTATTGAATTGGAATTGTATGAAGGATCTTTTTATTCAAAGTGAGAGCCCTTGGAAGAGTACGCTCGCTCGCATTAAGAGCGGCTTGGGCGTCTTCTTCAGAGATCTCCATATCCGGATGTGTGATCACGGTCGATCCGACTGAGGTGTTTCCCTCAAGTGATATACCACCCATAGAAACGTAAGCTCGGCCTACCTCAACTCCAGCGGTTTTTTCAGCTTGTTTCACCGCTTTTCGTATACTTTTCACCGCTTCGCTGGAGTTAATTATGTAGCCGTGGCGCAATCCTTTGGATTCGGCAAAACCCGTAGCGATAAGGCGCGGAACTACCTTGCCGTTTTGTACCGACTTTTCCGCGATAGCGACCTTTACATTGTATGTTCCGATGTCAATGCCAACAGCAATATTTTTTGTCATAAGTATAAACGGGACAGGGCAGTCCTTCTCCCGATTAAAGTGAACTCAGTATAGCAAAAAAGGGGTTTAATAAAAATCTGTGGAGAAGTAAACAGAGATCAAGCAATAAAAAAGCCGGCAAGTTGCCGGTTTTTTCTTTTTTACTCTGGAAGTTTACCAAGTTTTTTTAAGCGCTCAATTTCATTCTTTCTCTCAATCGATTTTAGAGCCTCTTTCTTTTTGATAAATTTAGATTTTTCGCGGTTTAGATAACGTCCGCCACGCGCAATTCTAAGGAGACCCGACCCGCGGACGCGCTGCGTAAAGCGTCGAACCACGCTAGAGTTGGGTTCGTTGGTATTTGCTTCTACTTCAACATTTGCCATGGCGAGAACTCTATCATAAGAGAGAATAGACTTCAAGTATTACTTGAGGAGCTTTTTGATAGTTTTTGGGGCGTCATTTATGTCCACGATCTCTTGTGAGTGTGTTTTCATATTGCGAACTATTACTGAATGTTCAAGCGACTCTTTTTGGCCCATTATGAGCGTAATAGAGATTTTAAGCCGTTCGGCTTGGTCCATTTGCTCGGACATCTTTTCTTTACCGAACGAGACTTTGGTAGGAATTTTTGCTTCTCTAAGTTTCTCGAGAAGTTCAAACGAATGCAGTCTCGCCTCTTCACCTAGCTGAATCAGATACACCCACGGCTTACTTTTCTTTTCCTTTACTTCTTTAATGCTCTCTCTCGCTGTGGAACCGGGTATATTTATTGTAGTTGAGAATACGGGGACCGTTTTACGCATTCCGGAGCCGCGGGTTAGATTGTCCGATCTGGCACCGGTAGCAAATGTTTTTCCTTTTCCAGAGCCGCTTTTTTCGTTGATGCTAAATATTGTCTCTGAAAATGCGTCTTTGTTTTCTACTAGGCTTGGATCTATAAGATATGGGATTGAACGGGTTTCTGTGAATTCAATTATTTCTTTGAAAAAATTACGAGAACTTTCGCTTAAAAAGGTAATAGATTGAGGAGCGTCTTCTTGAAACATAAGGCATTCACTTCGTCTTTCTTTCAATACGTTCAATATATTGTTCTTAAATGACTCTCTGCACTCAACCGGAAGCGAATTTATATGTTTGCGAAAATAAGATGTAAGTTCTCTTACGAATTGAGTGCCGGATTCCTTGTCACCCATACTATTTATATGAAGTAAAAGATCTTTATTAAGCGCACCGCCTAGGATTGTCCAGGCTAGATGTATAGATAGCATATCAGCTATATTTTTAGATAAGCCTATGACGTGTAAATACAAAAAACGTTCACCTCGTGGATTAGGTTTTTTGGTGTACATAACTAATACGGGCTGGGTTAGGGTCTCCCAGTTTTTCTCGGAATATTCACGGATCATCGCAACCCTTTCGTCTATAGAGAAACCAGGCTCCTTGTTGTTCATTTCCGTTTCAGATCCAAATTTGTCGGTATAGGATTGAGTATCTTTTTGGATCTCGGGCGGAGAGATCAAGCTAACTCCATAAAAGGAACAGACCTCAACTGCTTTTTTGTACGGTCCGCTATAAGAAAAATTAGGTAATTGAGGCTTACTGTTGTTTTCTTTGTGTTGAGTTGGGTTCATATTTATTGTTGTTGATCTTGCAAATCTATATCTCCAGGCATATAACCGACCGTAGAAAGAGGGAATAGTCGCAGAAGAGCTCTTCCTACTATCAATCTCTCGTCTACAGTGCCCCATACTCGTGAATCAGAACTAGCCGTCCTGTTGTCACCCAAGACCACGTATTCATCTTCTCTCAGTTTAAATATTTCCTCCTCTTCTTTCGGTGATTTATGAGTTAAAAAAGATTGGTCCAAATAAAATCCATTCGGGTGTTCGGTGTTGATTATTTTTACCTTGTTGCCTTCTAATACTACTGTCTCACCGGGGAGTCCAATAACTCTTTTGATGAAAAACTGAGAAGGATTTTGAGGAAAATGAAAAATAACAACATCTCCTCTCTCTGGCTCAGAGAATTGATAAGACAGTTGGTCAACTATTAGATACTCACCCGTGTGAAAGGTGGGGTCCATGGAAGAGCCGTTTACCACAAAAGGAGAGGCGATAAACAGGCGTATAGGAACTACAATAATAATAGATAACAAGGAGAAACGAAGGAGATCGCCAATAAAAGAAGTTCCACCGCCTCTTACTTCTTCGCGGTGATCTTCTTCGTCTGTATCGAAAGAACTCTCGTCGACAGCCTCGTTTTCCCTATCATCAGGAGCTTCATTCATGCTAGTATTGTATTACAGAGTATCGCTTGACACAAGCTAATTTTTATTTTGCAAATGTTAATATTTGGACTTGGAAATCCGGGAAGAAAATACGCAAGCACGCGTCATAATATCGGACGCGATCTATTGCTTGATATTTCCGAAGAAAATAATTTTAATAACTGGGAATTTGATAAATACGCGAACGCCTACCTAACGGAGGCAAAAGTCGATGACGATCATGTTTCAAGGTTTGCTTTGCCGGAGACTTTTATGAACCGCTCGGGGGAAGCGGTGAGAGAATTGGTCAAAAGATTTGATGTATCTTCGGGAGAAGTTGTCGTTATGTATGACGACATAGATCTCCCCGTAGGAAGCGTAAGAATTTCCAAAGACAGAGGTGATGGTGGTCACAAGGGGCTAAGATCGATCGTAGATCATCTGCATACTCGAGACTTTATCCGTATCCGTTTGGGTGTGTGTCCGGTAGATGAAGGCGGTGAAAAGAATAAGCCGCCAAAAGAGATCGTTAGAGATTATGTTCTAGGGAGATTTTCACCAGAAGAGAGAGAAAAGGTAGAAAAGCTTCCTTCTCTTGTCTGGAAGGTCATAAGATCCCTTGAGATATATGGGCTTACGGAGACAATGAATCGTTTTAATTAAATTTAAATGCTTCAATCTATAGATTGAAGCATTTAAAATGGCTTAAACTAGGTATTAAATACAGAAACCGCCTTAGTGGCGGTTTTTGTATTGTGGGTTTTATTCACTATCGCTATCTTCGCTGTCTTCTTTTGTTTCTGCGATGTTTTTGTTTTGAGCTTCCTCTGTTTCGGTTGTTTCTCCCGGTCCCTTATGGGAAAGAGCCATTCGCTGTTCTTTGGCATCGAACAGGGTAATGGTAAACGGATAGCTTTTACCTAATTCCAGAGTATTGCGCAGTTCTTCTTCAGATTCGAATTCAGAGACGTGCACAAGTCCGGCAATGCCTTCTTCAATAGAGGCCAGAGCGCCGTGGCGGTTGTATTTGATAACCACGCCTTCAACGGTATCTCCTTTACTGTATTTTTTCTCGGCCTCTATCCACGGATTCTCTTTAAGTGCCTTAATAGAAAGAGAGATCTTGCCGTCTTTGATCTCGATCACTTGTACGCGTACTTTGTCACCGATCGAATAAAGCTCTCGTGGATCTTCTACCAGAGACCAATCGATCTCAGAGATGTGGACCAGACCTTCGAGCCCCTCTTCCAATTTTACAAAAATGCCAAAATCAACCATTCCGGATACTTCTCCTTCGACGATCTCGCCTACTTCATATCCTTCGAGTATCTCAGTTTTCTCTTGCGTATCTTGTTTTTTCTCGGTGAATATCAATTTACCTTCTTTCGGGCTTGCCGTAAGAATTGAGACCGGCAGTCTCTCACCGACAAGGCGTTTGAGTTCATCTAATATTTTTTGTTTGTCACCGTCTTCAACACGAGGATAGTGGTCGCTTGAAAGTTGTGAGGCGGGCAAAAATCCTTGTATACCTTTCCATTCAATAATAAGTCCACCTTTATTGGCGTCACTAATTGGTAGCTCGAGTATGGTTTTGTTACGAATATGCTCCTCAACCTCAGCCCAGATCAGTGCTTGTCTCGCTTCTCGTAGAGAAAGCTCTATGTAGCCATGCTCGGCTCCGTTTTCCAGTACTTTGGCGGCGATCGAGTCACCGATTCCAATGTTTCTGATCATATCGCGAGCATTGTTGAACTCACGACCGTATATCACGCCGGTTCCAAACGGATGCAGATCAACATAAACTCTTGATTTTTCGATTCCAACCACCGGTCCTTCTACAAGATCGCCTACTTCCGGCGGTGTCGGGGTTTCGGCGATCAAAGCTTCCATAAGATCACTGCCTTCCGATGTCGCTTTTTGGGCTATTTCATCAACTATTCTTTGATTTTCCTCGGCGCTCATGTCCAAATCAGACCTATCGACGCCGTTGGTCGTCTCTTTTGTGTCAGTGTCTACTGACGTTTCTTCTGTTGTTGTCATTTATATTTTTTTCTCTGTTCTTTTTCGGTTTCGCGCGGTATTTTTCTTTCTTTATCTGTAGGGAAAAAGTGTTATCAGAGAAATTACGACTGATAATTTAACTTTAAGTAGAAACTCAAAGTTCCGTTACAGTATAGTTAAAAAAAGCGTTTTGTAAACAGTCAAGTACGGCCAATCTGGTTTTGTTATAAGTCTTTATATATAGGGTTTTGGCGTTTAGTTAAGCTAAAATTTGCTATTTCTTTGTTTGAATATGAACGGTAAATGCGATATAATGAGGTAATGGTAATATCGTATTATGGAGCCTCGTATTTCAAGGTGCAGTTTGGGGATGTGACGCTCGCGCTCAATCCTATTTCTAAAAAGTCAGAACTAAAACAATCAAAATTTGGTTCAGACATCTGCTTTATCTCAAACTTTCATCCGGATATGGATGGCCGGGAAAATGCTTCGCTTAAAGGAAAGGATCCATTTGTTATTTCCGGTCCTGGCGAGTATGAAGTACAGGGAATTTTCGCCAAGGGATATTTAACTCCGACGGAGTATGGAGGTAAAAAAGCAAACAATACCGTGTATTCCATAACTCTTGAAGATATGAACTTGGTCTTCTTAGGTGCATTATCCGAAGGGGAAATAAGTTCGGAAGTAAGAGAGGGCTTGGGAGACCCCGACATTCTTTTTATTCCAGTAGGAGGCAGTGGAGCGCTTTCTCCAAATGAGGCGTACAAACTTTCCTTGAAATTTGAAGCGAGTATTATTATCCCTATGCTCTATGACAAAGACACTCTAAAGTCATTTGTTAGTGAGGAAGGAGAAACAGGAGAAAAGCCGCAAGACAAACTCACTATCAAAAAGAAAGAACTAGATGAGAGAGAGGGAGATATCGTTGTACTTTCATCTCAAGTATAAGTCTGATTATGTTAGAGAGGATCAAAAAGATAAGAAAAAAGAGCCGTGGCGAGAGAATGCGCATAACTTTTCTGTCTTCTTTAGCCCTCACAAGTATTGTGGGATTAGTTTGGGCCACAGCTGTTCTTCCTAGAACTATTGATCTAAATAGCGAAGATACTAGCCAAGCGGACTCTATTACTCCGTTCAAGGCGCTTGGTCAAGATTTTGATGTTGTGAGAAAAGATCTAAAGCAAGGCGTAGGCGAGCTGAATACCAGCATAAATGAGCTTATAAAAGTATTTAGAGAAGCGAACTCAGAGGAAGACTTAAGTACTGAAGTAAAAGAAAGTGGCTCGCGAGGAAACTTGGAAGGAGGAGGGTCGCTGAAGATCGATGAGGAAAGCGGGGAAGTTTATCAAGAGAGTGAGGATAGCGATGAAGAGGAAGTCGAAGTAAGCGAAAATGAAGAAAATAACGAAGAAAGCTCTTCTGATTCTGATAGCACTAACTCATCAGAAGAAGACACTGAAAGTGAAGAGCAAGTTCCGCCCGCGGAATAAAATGATATAATCCGAAGTCCTATGACCGAGAAAAACGAAGAAAATAAAGAAAACAAGAAAGGCATAATTTCTCGAAAGATCATTGCCGAAATGAAAGAGTCATACCTCGACTACGCTATGTCGGTGATAGTCTCGAGGGCTTTGCCGGACGTGCGTGACGGTCTAAAGCCGGTTCATCGCCGTATTGTATACACAATGCATGAACTAGGGCTTAACCCTGGCGGTAAAACTCGTAAGTCCGCGAAAATCACCGGTGACGTCACCGGTAACTATCACCCGCACGGTGATATGGCTGTTTATGACGCTATGGTCAACTTAAGCCAGCCTTTTAGTATGCGTTATCCCTTGATAGTGAGCCAAGGTAACTTTGGTTCTATTGATGGAGATCCGCCGGCGGCGTCCAGATATACCGAGGCAAAAATGTCAAAAATTGCCCAAGAACTGATCCGTGATATTGGAAAGGATACTGTAGATTGGAGGCCAAACTATGAAGGTACGCGCCGTGAACCGTCTCTACTTCCTTCCGCTGTGCCAAACCTTCTATTAAACGGAACTCTCGGTATCGCCGTGGGAATGGCAACGAATATACCTCCGCACAATTTGCGTGAAATTTCCGACGCTATTTTGCATCTTGTAGATAATCCTAAGGCCACAACTGAAGATCTATTGCAGTTTGTTAAGGGTCCCGATTATCCAACCGGAGCAATAGCGTTCAATTTTAAAGATATAAAACAAGCTTACGCGAATGGTCGTGGTGGTGTTGTCACTAGAGGAGAAGCGGAAATAGTTGAAGACAAAAAGGGGAATTTTCAAATAGTTATTACCTCGATTCCGTATCGGGTGAATAGAGCTAATTTGGTCATAAAAATAGCCGATCTTGTTCGTGATAAGAAACTTGAGGGAATAAAGGGACTGCGTGATGAATCTACGGATTGGGATGACACCAGGATCGTAGTTGAACTCAAAGGCGGCGCTCATCCGCAAAAAGTTCTTAACTATCTCTACAAACATACACAATTGGAAGACACCTTCCACTTCAATATAGTCGCTCTGGTAGATGGGGTTCCGCAGACGCTTTCTTTGAAGACCATTCTCGAAGAATTCATAGAGCATCGTCGTCAGGTCATCGTACGGCGTACTCAATATGATCTGGATCGAGCTCTGGAAAGAGAGCATATACTTTTGGGACTGAAAAAAGCTCTGGATCATATTGATGAAATAATCCAGATAATTAAAAAATCCAAGGATCGCGATGTCGCGAAAAGCAACCTTATAAAGAAATTCAAGTTCTCCGACAGACAGACTGAAGCTATCCTCGCTATGCAACTGCAGCGCTTGGCTGGATTGGAAAGACAAAAAATCGAAGACGAACTGAAGAGCGTGCAAAAACTCATCAAGGAATTACGCGCCCTTCTTGAAAGTCCGAAGAAGATCAAGGGAGTTATAAAAGATGAAACCAAAGAAATAGCCGATAAATACGGTGATGAACGTCGTACTAAGATCATCAAGGGAGAACTAAAAGATCTCTCGGTAGAAGACTTGGTGCCGGATGATGAAAACGTCTTGGTGCTTACTTCCGGTGGTTATATAAAACGATCCTCTCCGGACGAATTCAAACGTCAGAAACGAGGCGGAGTTGGTGTCGTTGATATGAATACAAAAGAAGAAGACTTTGTTCAGACCTTTATCACGACCAATCTACACTCAGACCTGCTCTTCTTTACTGACGCCGGAAAGGTTTATCAAATGAAAATGTATGATCTGCCCGAAGGCAAGCGCGCTACCAAAGGTAAGTCAGTTATGAATTTCCTTTCTTTGGAACACGGAGAGCACGTAACCAGCGTGTTGGCTATGCACAAAGACGTGAAGGCGAGTGATTGCTCGGTTATGATGGTTACTCGAGAAGGTGTTATTAAAAAGGTTAACGCGGAGAGCTTTCATGATGTGAGGCGCTCGGGGATCTTAGCTATAAAATTGGGAGCTACGGATCGACTTATCGCGACTGGTTTTGTAGAGTCTGGAGAAAGCGTAATGGTGGCTACTAAAGAAGGACAGGCTATAAGGTTCAAGGAGTCTGACATTCGAGAGATGGGACGCGCGGCCGGCGGTGTCCGCGGGATCAAGCTTGGCAAAGATGATCATGTCGTAGGGTCCGGGGTCATTAGCAAAAACACAAAAGGGGCGAATGTGTTCGTTGTTAGTGAGAACGGATATGGGAAACAAACTCCGGTTGATGAATACAAAATTCAAAAAAGAGGCGGTTCCGGAATTAAAACCGTAAAGCTCAATAGCAAAACCGGTAAATTAGTGTCCGCTAAAATTCTCGACGAAGAAACTGAGGAAGTAGTGGCCATATCGAAGAAGAGCCAGGTAATAAGGATGGCTTCTGACGATATTCCTAGACTCGGACGCCAAACTCAGGGAGTGCGTCTTATGAAATTGCGTGCTCAAGATTCGGTGGCTTCCGTGGTGGCGCTTTAACGCGGTATTTTCTCCACATTTTGTTGACTCATTTATAATTAAAATACGCTATACTGAAGATAATGTATTTTTCAGATCCTGAGTACAATATTCAGCAACTAGGTCCGAAAGAAGGTGACGAGGTAGCTGATCTGGGAGCAGGTTCCGGGGCGCATACATTTGTATTAGCCGAAGCAGTCGGTTTGCCCGGCGCAGTTTATGCTGTTGATATACAAAAGGATATTCTTAAGGAATTATCAACACGCGCGACAAAAGAAGGATATACCAATATAGCTCCGTTAGTAGCTGACATAGAGCGTGAAAAGGGAATTGAGCTAGATGATAGCTCGCTCGATTCAGCAGTAGCATCAAATGTCCTTTTCCAGACTGACGACAGACCCGCTTTTTTAAAAGAAGCATTTCGCATATTAAAGCCGGAAGGTCGGTTGTTGGTGATAGACTGGAGTGAATCTTTTAGGGGGATGGGACCACCGCCAGAAAATGTTGTTTCGGCTGAGGAAGTAAAGAATATTGCTACAGAGGTAGGTTTTAAGTTTGAAAAAGAAATTAGCGCGGGCGCGCACCATTATGGTCTTATATTCATTAAGAAATAAATAGATGAAAAACAGTTTTCAGACAATCTTATTATTCATTTTTGGTATCGGAGCTGTTGTTGGTGTGGCCAGCTTTGCTCTTTACCAAACCTTTAATAGCGATAGAAATATTCCTGAAATTGATATGTGGGGCTCATTGCCGGCTGAGTACTTTACCTATCTCGACGAAAACGAAATAGATGATCCTTATTTGGAAAAAATAAATTATAGGGAAATTCGCCCCGAGAATTTTGACCAGACTCTTGTTGAGGCACTGGCCGACGGTAATGGGCCGGATCTGATCCTGCTCAAACACGACTCAATATACGAGCACCGCAACCGGGTATATAAAATACCGTTTGAAAATTATAGCGCTTCTGATTATTACGACACCTATATACAGGCTGCGGAGATCTTTGAAGGCGCCGATGGATTCTATGCCCTGCCCGCCGTAGTGGACCCAATGGTTATGTACTGGAATCGTTCTATATTGTCTTCTGAGCTTATTTCTTCTCCGCCTAGTTATTGGGATGAAATGCGTGATTTTAGCGAACGAATTACTCAGACCGATGGCTTTCTCGATATTTCTCGGAGCGCCGTATCTCTAGGTACGTATGACAACATAACGAACGCAAAAGATATTCTTTCGTTACTTTTGATGCAGTCCGGATCTCCTATAGTTACCGGAAGCGAAGGCAGTCACCGGGCTTCATTTTCACAAGTAACAGATGAACTTTCTTTACCACCTTCGGAAGCACTTAATTTCTATACCGAATTTGCCAATCCGGAGAGAGGTGCCTATACGTGGAACTCATCTCTACCTTCTTCTCGCGAATCTTTCCTAGCCGAAGATCTTGCGTTGTACTTTGGCTTTGCCTCAGAGGAGAGCGAGCTAATCGATGCCAACCCCAATCTTTCTTTTGGGGTTTCTATGATGCCGCAAGTGCAGTCGAGCTCAAGGAGGGTAACTTTTGGTGATTTGTATGGATTTGCGGTGATACGCAACTCAGATAATACAGATGTCGCGTTTAACGCCCTTTACGCTCTATCGAGTCAGTCCGGTTTAGAGCTTCTAGACGAGCGCACCGGGCTGCCATCCGTTCATAACTCTCTCCTTGCCGAAGATCCAACAAAGGCATCTTCGCGCGTGTTCGTTGACTCAACTCTTATAACCAAGACTTGGTTTGATCCCGATCGCAGAGAAACGTATCGGGCATTCAAGAGAATGGTGGAGTCGGTACGATCTAACGCGAGAGACGCAAAATCAGCCTTGGATCGCTTGTCTCGAGAGATAAATAATATGTTTGGTAGATAATTATGGCTAATTTTCTAAAATCCTTTTTAATTCTATCTTTAGTTTTGGGAATGTTTTTGCCTACAGATAGTCTTTTCGCGCAGGAGACAATTGAACCGGTGGGCAGTACAGAGGTAGAGAAAAAAGATTTTACGCTTGTACCCGAAGCCTGTACGGGAGAAGATGCCGCCACGGAATGCGGTTTTGATGATTTCTTGCAATTAATTGCCAACATAATGGGATTTCTCTTGGTCTTTTCTTTATCTCTAGCGACGGTTTTCTTTGCTTGGGCGGGATTCAGGTATGCTACAGCCGCGGGGGATACTTCTCAAACAGAAGCTGCCAAAAAGATCTTTACCAACGTCGCCATCGGCTTAGTGCTGGTCTTTGGAGCCTACCTTTTGGTACAGGTAATTGTCTCTGCACTTGGCGTGGAAACCAATTTCAATCAGTTCTTAGAGGATTATGGTGGGTAATTTAATTTACATTTAAGCACAAATAGAGTAGCGTCAAATACAAAACATATGAAGGAATGGTGGCAAAATTATAAAGAATACTTATTAGCCCAATCTGATATCAATATAGGTAATCCTCTTGGCGATGAGACCCTGCTTTCGCTTTTAAATATAATTATTGAAGCGCTCATTCTGCTTGCTACTCCGATCGTGGTGCTTTCAGTGATATACGCCGGTTTCCTTTTTGTCACCGCCCAAGGCAATACAGAGAAACTTGATAAAGCCAAAAGAGCTATCACTTATGCCCTTTTGGGTGCGCTTATACTTTTGGGAGCCGAAGCCATATCACAGCTTATTCAAGGTACCATTGAATCATTAAAGTAAGACATTTATATGAAGAGATCTCTATTCATCACGACAATACTGCTATTCCCAAACCTTGTCTTTGCCCAGCCAACAACATTTGCTCAGCTTGTCGATTTGCTTATTAGTATTATTGATCCTTTGTTTACTCTGGTCATAGCCCTTATTCTTCTCATGTTCCTTTATGGGCTAGCCAGATTTGTATTTTCCCTAGGCAGTAGCGACAATTTGGAAGAAGGCAAGCGTATAATGTTCTGGGGCATCATAGCTCTATTTATGGTTGTCTCTTTCTGGGGCATTGTGACTATACTTACCAACACCTTTTTGAGTGTTTAGCTTGTTTGAATAATCCACAGGTTGCGTAGAAAAACAGAGCTTTATTTGGTAGTATTTCTACAGTACTGAACAGAGGTCGTTTTTGTACAATTAACATTAATAGTTTAGATAGAAAACATCTTAAAATGAAAAAGTTTTTAAAACTAATAGCGCCTGTACTTCTTGTTGCGCCTTCTGTGGCACACGCACAAGAACTCGTTTGGTTTGACACTCTTGTTGGTAGTATTCAGGATATAGTCAACGCCCTAGTACCTCTACTAGTCGGAGTTGCTTTGGTTGCGTTTCTTTATGGTCTTGTAAAATACATCTTTGCAGCAGGGAATGAAGAAAGCCAAGCGGATGGTCGTAGAATCATGATAGCCGGAATCGTTGGTTTGTTTGCTGCTGTAGCTGTTTGGGGTATTATCGAAGTGCTAAGTGGTGCATTTGGTATTAATACCGGAGGTTCTGTTACTCCTCCACAGCCTCCGAGTAATTAGGTAGATATGCATCTTTAGAAGATGTGTACTACAAGATCGTTATAAAAACCGTTCTTCACAGGGCGGTTTTTATGTTTCTGTGGTATTATGATAGTCAACATGGCTGAATTTGTGGCTAGATTAAATGCAGTTATTATCAACCCCTTGATAGTGCTTTTGTTCGCGCTTGCGGCTCTAGTGTTTGCTTGGGGTCTTCTTCAGTTTGTCGCCAATAGCTCAAATGATGAAGCTCGCGAGAAAGGAAAAAAGCATATGTTGTATGGTATTCTTGGTATCTTTATAATGGTTGCGGCGGTTAGTTTAATTAACCTCGTCCTTAATACGTTTGGTATAAGTACAATATAAAATATGATTTTTATATTTAGTATTTTCAAAATATAAGTTATGAAAAAAAATATAGAACAAAAAAACATTTTTATATCTACAACTCTTTTTTTATTTTTCTTCCCGATATTGGTCAAGGCTCAGAACGCTACAATACTTACCCTCATAGAAGCGATGCAAAAAATTATAGAGGCCCTCGTGCCGCTTATGGTTGGATTGGGTCTAGTTGGTTTTCTTTACGGTTTAGTTATCTATATTTTTAAAGCCGGAGATGAAGATGCCAGCGAAAGAGGAAAAAGAATTATGTTTTGGGGCGTTATAGCTCTCTTTATGATGGTATCCATATGGGGGATTGTAAGCATTTTGCAAAAATCAATTTTAGGCGGAACCGGATTTACTGATCCGCCGCCAACACCAACTTTACCAACTTCGCCAGGAGGAGTAGATCCGGGCGGGGGTGGTTGTGATCCTAAGCTAGCAAAAATGCTAATATAAAAGAAGGCGTGAGTATCAAGTTTGATACTCACGCCTTAAATTTCAATGTGCTACAAACGTTATCTCCTTCCACTGATTTTTGTATTTGTACCTACCGGTGAAACCAAGAGGATCGTCTGTCCTTCTCAGGTTGGCGTCATCTCGAAGTAGAGCGCACCGCTTCCCGAATCAGATTTGCTTCGTAAGCTGATTAATCTCGAAACCGATCTCTGATGTTTCGCAGGAGAATGAGTTTGCATAAGTCCGAGCCTCATCCACTCTCCTTACGAAGCTGAGTAGCGCCACTGCGTGCGAATGATTCAAGCTCTCCGGTATCTTGGTCGATGTCAAAACCGTCGGTGTAGACAATGGTATCTCCTTCACCCCCGTCCTTTATCCAAGGTCCAGAGATAAAATCTCTGGTAGTTTGGATCTTGTTTTCCCGTCGTGCGAGCCTCGCTGCCTCTCTCTCTTCGGCTTCTCTCTCTTCTAGCCTTTCTCTTTCCTCTTGTCTTTCTCTGGCTTCGCGTGTTTCTTGGGATTGACCACCGTTATCGTTCGAAAAAAGGGCGCTAAACAGGACGACAATCAACACGACAGCGATGATCCCTGCACCGGCATTTATCCATCCTTTGCTAATTTTTGCCGAACCGGGCTTTGCTTCTCTGACAAACTCCGTGGACTCCTGGTTATCTTCAGCCATTAGTCACCTTGTTTCCCCAAGATCTTGTTGATCACGGAATCGCTAATTACCTTGAGAGCGTCAAGAGTTTCTGTGTTTACGTTGAAGTTGTTCTGATCAACCTTGATTTCGGCCTTATCAATTTGTGCAAGGAACCACTGACCCGCTTGTTCTTTGGACGCCCCCGTTTCCTTTGCGATTTTATTTACTTCATCGATTACGTGCTGGGATTGAATTCGCTCAGCGTCTCGTTGTGCTTCCTCAATTGCCACCCGGCGTTCTTGTTCTATCAGTTTTGCGTCCGGCAGGAGGGTAGAGATGTAGACCCTAACGATCTTTCCGCCAAAAGTTGCGATGTTTCCCTCGATCTCTTTCGCGATTTCTACACTAAGCTCACTAACGCCTTCTCCGTATTTAGTTTCTTTGGATATTTTTTGGTGTTTTCTAAAAACCTGTTTTCTGGTGTGACGTCCAATTACGCTTACAACTGAGCTCCTTATAGCATCATCTACTAAACCTTCAATGTTTGCCATATTGACGTTCAGTCGTCTGTACGGATTGTCCACTAGCCATGCAGAGTTTACATCCACGTCCAAGTCTACTTTGCCTACCTTGCCTGTTCCTTTTGTTAGCGCTTGGTTAACGTGGGTATCTTTATGCTGTTGTCGGGCGTCCACGTACTCTGAGCTGGTGAAGAAGGGGATGAGCCAGAAGACACCTTCACCTAGATGAGCATTTTTAATACGCTCACCCAGAATTACGATGACTCCCAGAAACCCCACTTCAATGCTTACCAGGCCGCCTGCGAAGACCACCATCCATACGCCAATTGCCATCAACAAACTCAATGCGATATTGAGATCTATCGAAAGCATGCCGAAGGTAACTAGCAGTAGGATCCAAGCTACAATCGCGAATGCTGTCGAAATTATAGCCCCAAGGATGTAACTTTCTACCTTGGGAATGACAAAGGTCTCGCTTTGCTCTTGTGATCTGTTGAATCCTTCAACGTCAAAGTAGGCTCCGAGAATGTCGAAGTAGCTTTTCATTTTTAACTCCTTTCGTGTTGAGTTATGTCAAGAAACGTAAGTTAGTTCTGCTTGAGATTATACTATAAAAACACTTTTTGTCAAATATAAAAAGAGATACAACAAATCACGCAGGCAAAACAGTTTACCTGCTCCCGTCACTGCGTTCGCGGACTCACTTGTGCCGGGGAGAGGACTCGGTTCTTACTGAACCTGTACAGATCTCGTATCGTGCTCACAGAGTTGCGCTCGATATACTCGATCTTTTCGAGCCCTCTCACGCAAGACAAGAAATTGTCTTTCTCCCGGCCCAGCTTTCGCTGCGCTCAACCTGTGCCGGGGAGTCGACTTCGGTTCGGTACAGACTGACACTTCGTCCTGCGGACTCGTTGCGATAAACTCAGCCTTTTCTCGTCCTCGCACAGGTAAAGCAGTTTACCTGCTTCCCCGTCACACTCACTTTGTTCGTGTGCCGGGGAGAGGACTCGGTTCTTACAGAACCTGTACAGATCTCGTATGTGTCACAAGCTCCGCTGCGATATGCTCATTCTCGAGTCCTCTCACGCAGGCAAAGCAGTTTGCCTGCTTCCCCGTCACACTCACTTTGTTCGTGTGCCGGGGAGAGGACTCGAACCTCCATGGATTGCTCCACCAGTTCCTAAGACTGGCGCGTCTACCAATTTCGCCACCCCGGCGTGATGTCACCAAGCATAGCAAAGCTATATACTTTACTCAAGTTATTAACCCACTATTTTGATTCTAAGATTCTAGAAGTTGCTTCAGCTATCAATCTCAAAAGAATCTGAGCCGTCACCTTGATTTACTCCAGTATTCATCTGTGAGTTCATCATAGGACCGAACATCTCATTGAGTACATCTTCAAATGACCTAGCGTCTTCTGGAGCTTCGACGTTTAATGGTTCATTGAAGTTGGAGTAGGTTGTAGTTACGTTCATAGTGCCGCTAGCTTCTTCGTCATCACTGTACTCAGCGCTTAACGATTCTTTTGTGACGAGATAGTTTGATTTGCTAACGTAAACGTCTAAAGATACGTTTTCAACTGGTTTCAGCATTTCTTCTAGTTCTGAACGCGGTGGATAATTAACTTCTTCGCCTTCCACGCTAAATTCTTCTGATATAGCGACGAGTGTGTCGTAAATATTTTCCTTGTTTATGCCTATAGCAAAATGATAAGAACTGTCGCCTTCTATCCTTTCGGTTCCTTCGTAGGCTACTTCAAAACCTCCGTGTTCGGCGTTAATTTCTTTTAGCTGTCCGGCCACTTCCATTGCTTGAGCGATCACTTCTTCTACGTTTTTGTCGAGTTCTTCTTCTGAAATAGAGTAACCAAATTCCTCACTACTTTCTGGGTCTATAGAGATCCACTGGTTTTCAAACGGAGACAAGGAGAAAAATCCAATATTCGGGGCTTTAGCTAGATTTATATACAGCGTATTGTCTATAAATCTGATCGCCAATTCAGAATCAAAGTCATTACTACCGGCCTTGAAGTTTTCAGAAGTAGAAGTTTCCATTGATGCATTCATAGTAGCCGTTATTGAATTAACATCCGAGACATCAAAACCGCCGTCAATATTCACGGAATAATCCATTGAAACTAACTCCGAAGGGTCTTCCTTGGCAAGAGGATCAAAGTAAGACATAGGTCCTTCCGTCGTGATATCCGCTTGAGTTGAAAATGAAAAGGAATCAAGCTCTTTATAAGCTTGACCTATTCTTTCGAGCAGATCTTCTGGTGGGCGTTCGCTAAAATTTAAGAAGGGAATATGATTTCTAAAATAAGCAGCACCAGCTATTCCTCCCACAAAAAGGAGTACCACTACCCCAACCAGGAGAGGAGCAGAAGAGCTTGCTTGGCTACTAGTGATGTTCTCTGTTCTAGTCTCAGGCTGTTCCTGGTCAGCAGAGCTTGTATTGCCAAGGTCGCCTTCAACGATCTTTAATGCCTTGTCAATTTCTTCTTCTGTCCATCCGCCTTCGGATTTTAAAGCCCGAGTGATGTCTTCGCGTGACACTCCTGCTTCGAGTTGGGTGCGTACGTAATCAGTTAGTTGCTTATTCATAAAATTTTATATTTAAATGTTACTATTGCATTCTACACGCACGATCTTCTTTTGTTATCCACACTAAAACAAACAAAACTATTTGCTTGCTTGGTCGTCCTCTCACTTTGTTCGTGTCCGCCCGACTCAGGATTCGAATCTTACAGATTCGGTACAGGTCTCAAATCGTGCTCGCCAAGCTGCGCCCGATTAATTCCTCCTTACAGGAGCTGTACAGGTTGTCGATAGTTTGGTTCGCAAGCTCTCAAACTATCTGGCAACCTTCTCAAACAGTCCCCCGGACCATTTGAGCCTTTTCTCATCCTAGACGCAAACAAAACTATTTGTTTGCTTGGTCGTCCCCTCACTTCTTTCGTGTCCGCCCGACTCAGGATTCGAATCTTACGGATTCGGTACAGGTCTCAAATCGTGCTCGCTGTACTGCGCGCGATATATTCGACCTCTTCTCATCCTAGACGCAAACAAAACTATTTGTTTGCTTGGTCGTCCCCTCACTTCTTTCGTGTCCGCCCACTAGGATTCGAACCTAGGACCGTTTGCTTAAAAGGCAACTGCTCTACCAACTGAGCTATGGGCGGTTAATTATTTGTACCACTATACCACGCGATGGTACCAGTGCTTATGTACTGTCCCCGAAATGCTCAGTTGTTAGAGTAAACTCTTCCTCCTACTTCCTGTTTCGCTACGCTCAACAACGGAAGTTTCCGCTTACGCGGAACCGGATAAAACAGAAAGCAGTTTCTGTTTTATCCAACTGAGCTATGGGCGGGTCTAATATCTACACTCTAGCTATTGTATAACCTCAGGATCTTGAATCAAATTTTCCTATCGCAGGTTGCTAGATTGCTTTTCCAAAAATAGACGAAAAACATTCTACGTTGAAAAAACACTTTTTGCAAGAATCAATTTTTTGATTCTTCATCGCACACAAAGCAGTTTGCATGCTCCCGAGCATTACGCTCGCTTCACTCTCTTGTGCTCGGGGCGGGAATCTGAACTACAATCGGTATCGTGTCGTATCACTTCGTTCCGTCCGACTACTCAACCTTTTCGATTTCGTTCACCGAAGCAAACTGTTTGCTTGCTACTTCCATTGGTTTTATTAGTGCCCGGGGCGAATCGATTCACGAGATCAGTACACCTTTTGGATATTTTGTTTCGGTATCTCACAAAATATCTCAAAAGGTTTTTCGTTGCTGCGCTCGCTCGCAGCTCAACCTTACAGGATCTGTGCAGGTTTCCCATCCCCCACCAGAAAACTGGTGAGGGATATGGGAGAACCTTTTCGATTCCCGCACGAAAGCTCAGAAATGAGCTTTCTACCAACTCACTTTGTTCGTTGTGCCCGGGGCGGGAATCGAACCCGCACAACCAAAGGTTACGAAATTTTAAGTCTCGCGCGTCTACCTATTCCGCCACCCGGGCAAATATTCACTATTGAATACTTTACTTAAAGCTGATATAAAACGCAAAGGTTTTCTTGCCAAACATAGGAGGTAGAAATGACAGGAATACAACTTTCCGTTTGGGTGGTTTTGGTTGCTATGATCGCGACCTCTGTACCCGTTCTACTTCTAGTAATAGGCGGCATGCCGGCAGGGAAGGTTAAAAAGTTAATACCGTATTATTTCACGGTTTCAGTTCTTGCTACTCAGTTTGCCTTGATAATATCGAGGTAGACCAAATTCTCACAAGCGTCCCACGGGACGCTTTATTTTTTCATATTAAGAAGCTCTTCCTGGGTTACTTCTCTGTCATCCCAGGGAATTTTTTTATTTCCTATTATGATGGATTGCTCAGATCCTTTGCCGGTTATCATTACGATGTCATCCGGACGCGCTAGTGAAAGCGCCTTTCGTATTCCTTCGCGCCGATCTTCTATAACAAAAAGATCTTTGTCGCGAACCTTTCCGTGTTCTTCCGAGGCTCGGGCGATATCTTCCAGTATTTCTTCCGGGTCGCTATCATAGGGGTCAACGTTAGATACGACAACGCAGTCAGCAATACTAGCCGCTACTTCTCCCATAGCACTGCGCTTGGCGATGTCTCTACCGCCTCCCTCGGCTCCTAAGAGAACTATTATTCGATCGCTTGGACGCACGATGGAGCTGGCCGTTTCTAGAGATTGTCGCATACTTTCACGTTCGTGAGCGTAGTCGACAAAGGTAAAGAAATTTTGACCCACGTCTATCCTTTCCATTCGTCCGGGAATAATGCTTAGTTGCTTTAGTCCTCTGGCGACATTTTCTTTGGGAATTTTCTCTTCTTTTGCCACGGCTATGGCAGGGAGGGCGTTATACACATTAAATTTGCCAGGGATCAAGATCTCGTATTTGTCTCCGTTGACCTTAAAGGCGACTCCGAGCTCAGTATCCTCTATATTTTTGGCTTGAAAGTCTGATTTTTCTTCAATTGAAAAGTCTGTTTTATGATCGGCCTTGAATGATCCGAAATATTCGGCGTAGTCACTGTCACGATTGACTATGTTTACCTTGGCAATACGTCTGTTATTTACTACCTTGCGACGGGAACGCGAAAGAGTTTTGAACAGAACCCCTTTTTGTTCTTTATATTTTTCCATACTTCCTTCGTGCGAAGATAGGTGTTCAGGATAGAGGTTCGTAAATATACAGTAATCGTAATTTATGCCTACGTGTCGGAACTGCTTAAGGCCCTCTGAAGTAGTTTCTACCACTACGTGCGTACATCCTTCCTCTGCCATCTCACTGAGAAGTTTTTGAATAGCAAATCGGCCGGGCATTGTCATATGCATATCGTTGGTTATCTCTTTGTGCCCGATGCGAATATTGGCCGTTGTGATGATGCCGGTCTTATAGTCGCTCATTTGCAGAACAGACCAAATGAAGTTTGCTGCCGAGGTTTTGCCCTTTGTACCGGTAACACCTATTACAACCATGTCGCGTGATGGAAAGCCAAAGCGTATGGCGGCGAATATAGCTACTAAATAGTGATAAAAAAGCAGCGATCTTTCCGGAAGCAACCTTTTGATAAGCTTTTTCATACTTATCTCTAGTATAAAACAAAATTGTAATCTATGTTATCAACTTAAGGGCAAAAATATTTTCTTGCTAATTTTCTCTCGTTAATTTAAACTCCCGGTTGGGAGAGTGGTCAGTCAACAAGCCTCTAATGTTGCTTAGTGGAGCAGTTATGAGAAATGCAAAAAAGGTCAAGTTGCTTCAACTGCCGGTTCGTGGACGTACAGACGAGGAGAAGCGCACCTGGATGAACGCCCGCGAACATAAGAGAAAAGAGGGCTTTAGCGAGAGAGATGCCTGTAGGCACGCCGACCTTACACTGCAAGCCATTCGCGAGATCAATCGAGCCGGCGCGCTTGTAAGATTGACGCGATAAGACCCACTAGAAAATATCACTGCTCTCCCACACAGGGCCACTGAATACTCAGTGGCCCTTATTTTTTACTTTTATTAGACATTAGAACTCCTAGAGAAGAATTAGAAATTGAGGCACGAACGGGAATCGAACCCGTGAATCGCGGTTTTGCAGACCGCTGCGTTACCACTTCGCCACCGTGCCAGTTTACTTTTTTGAAAGTTCTTCAATACGTTGACGGTTTTTCTCGCCAAGGTCAAGGGCAAAATCTATTTTTGGTAGTATTTTGAGTGAAGTACTCTTGCGTACGTACTCTCTGAAATCATATTTTTTCCTTTCCAGGAATTCACTCGCCGATTCTTCTTTGTCTTCCGGTAAAACCGTAAAGAAGACTTTAGCATTAACCAAGTCACGAGAAATATCGGCTCCGGTTACGGTTATCATAGAGAGCGAATTTGCTTCGCGCGAGACATATTCGGCGGCGAGTTTGTGTATAAGCTCTGCCACTTTTTTCTGACGTATTGTCATGCTATTTCTCTACAGTTTTGAAAGCTACCAATGTGTCTCCGGACGACACATCTTCCTTTGTCTCGAGCATGGTGCCGAACTCCGAATCTTCATGTACTTCATTCGTTTTTATCTTCTGTGATTGTAACTCTAAGATTCTGCCTCGTCCAACGTTTTCACCTCTGCGAAGTATTTTTATCCTATCTCCTTTGGTTAGTTTGCCTTCGGTTACTTTGCCGCCCAAAACTTGCTTATTTTTACTTCTGCTAAAGTTCTTGAGTATTTTGGCTTGTCCCAACTCCTCGTCTATTTCTTGTAGCGGCGTGATCTCTTTTATTTTTTCTCCGAGCCACTCTGTGAGCTTGTAAATAACGTCAAAAGTTTCAATTTCGACATTCATTCGTTCGGCGACATCACTGACACCGGCGTCTATCGGAGTTCTAAAACCAAGGATTGTTGAGTGATCATTACCGGCTACCATCTTTACGTCACTTTCACTGATACTACCTACGCCTTCGCTAACTATCTTGATCTCCACCAAATCGCTTTCGATTTTGTTAAACTCATGCTTTATGGCCTCGAGACACCCTTGAACGTCAGCACGGATGATGAGTGGAAAAACGATCTCTTTTTTCTCTCCTGTTGCCATCTCAGTCGATGCCTGTTTTCTTTCAGTCACATTTTCTTTAACTAGCGCCTCCGCTTCTTTCTTGTTTTTCACTATTTGAAAAGTCGAACCGACCGCTGGAGGTTTATTGAATCCCACAATGCGAACTGGCATAGAAAAACTAGCTTGAGGAATTTTCTTTCCGACGAAATCCTCCATAATACGTATCGGCGCGTAAGCATCCCCGGCCACTATAAAATTGCCGGTCTCTATTGTTCCATTCTTTATTATAAGAGTAGCAGAAACACCTTTTCTTTGGTCTACGTTACTTTCTATGATGACCCCCGTCGGATCGTCTTCCGGGTCTCCCTTTAGCTCTTCAAGCTCAGCGACTAAGAGGATCATATCTAAGAGGACGTCTAGTCCTTCGCCGGTTTTGGCAGAAATGGGAACGCAAGGCACGTCACCGCCATATTCCTCAATATATATTTCGTGCTCTGAGAGGGACATTTTTGTTCTTTCGGTGCTGGCTTCCGGTCTATCTATCTTGTTAAGGGCTACGATATACGGAATCCCAGCGGCCTTTATAGTTTCTAGTGCCTCCTTTGTTTGCGGTTTGACACCTTCGTCCGCCGCAACCACAAGAATCGCTATATCAGCCACCTGAGCTCCGTGTGCTCGCACGGCTTGAAAGGCTTCGTGCCCCGGTGTGTCAAGAAAAGTTATTTTTTTAGTGCCGTGTTCCTTGGACTCGTGTACAACCTCGTAAGCGCTGATGTGCTGAGTGATCCCGCCACTTTCGCCTTCGACTACGTTTGTATGTCGAATATGGTCCAACAGCTGTGACTTACCATGGTCGATATGACCCATAACAGTTATAACCGGAGGTCGATCCGGCAGATCATTCCTTTCTTTTTTAGTTGTTGAAGTGTTCTCAGTCATAGGCCATGTAATTAAGCTCTTTTAATCAGCACTAGCGTTAGCTTGTTCGAGGTTGTTTTAGTTGGAGAAGTAATAAGCAACGCCTTTGCTTAAACTATCGGTTGATTATACCGACAAAATTGCTCTCTGACAAGTTTTTGTTAAGCTGTTCTGGTAATATAGAAATAATGAAAGATTTTAAAAACGATCAAATATATCTGGATTATGCAGCATCCGCGCCGGTACGAAGTGAAGTATTGACGCAAATTAATGATTCATTGGAACATTTTGCGAACCCATCTTCGATACACAAAAAGGGAGTTGAAGCCAGATCAAGAATAGCCAAAGCGAGAAAAGAGACCGCTCATGTTTTGGCGTACTTCCGGAAGAAATAACTTTTACTTCAGGTTCTACAGAGTCATTGAATATTGCAATTCAAGGTACCGTAAAAAAAGCAAAAGAATTATTCGAAACTCCTCATGTGGTAACCAGCAGTATTGAACATCCTGCAATTCTAGAAACTCTGAGGGCGTTAGAGATAGAGGGTGTTGAGGTTACTTATCTCACCCCAAATGAAAAAGGAGTAATTGATAATAAAGAATTTAAAGACTCTCTAAGAAAGGAGACTTGTCTAGCTGTGTTTTCATACGTCAACAGCGAGATCGGAAATATTTTACCGGTAGAAGAACTTGTTAGATCGTTGCGACATTTCAGACGACACGAAACAGGAGAAAAGTATCCATATTTTCTTTTGGACGTAACGCAGGCGGCAACCTGTTTTGATCTTAATGTGCAGAAATTGGGTGTTGATCTATTGGTTTTGGACGGATCAAAAGTAGGAGGATTAAAGGGTTCAGGCTTACTTTTTGTTAAAGAGGGCGTTGAAATACATCCGTTGCTATATGGAGGAGGCCAAGAAGAAGGACTCCGTCCCGGCACTGAGAATATACTGGCGATCGAGAGCTTGCGGATAGCGCTTTCAATCGCGCAAGAAAAAGTAGAAGAAGAGAGCGAGCGCCTGGGTGAGATCTCACGATTTTTTTGTCGAAGAATTAACAAAAGAGATCAGCCAAGCGAGCATAAACGGAAATACAGACAATATGACTCCGCACATTGTAAATGTGTGCTTCAAAGGAGCTGATGCAGAATGGCTTGTCTTATCTCTCGATGCTAAGGGAATTTTTGTTTCCAGAGGAAGTGCCTGTCGAAGCAGAAAGGGTAATGAGTCAGAAGTATTGCG
This sequence comes from Candidatus Campbellbacteria bacterium, assembly GCA_034521025.1. Classification (NCBI taxonomy): domain Bacteria; phylum Candidatus Campbelliibacteriota; species Candidatus Campbelliibacteriota bacterium. Next base: position 36,307 of record JAXHMZ010000001.1, on the reverse strand, counting down.
CGTTATAAAGGAAGAATGTGCGGAGAGCTCCGTGAGGTTTTCATTTGGATTCAATACAGAGAAAGAAAGAAGTGGAAAAAACCGTAGAAGTTTTAAAAGAAATACTTTCTTAGGTCTTTAAAAACGCAAAATAGATCGAGTTCAATTCAAGTTTTTACTTTTCGTGTCTCTTGTTATAATGAGAGATAAGAACAGAGGTGTAAGCACACAGCGAGCTCTAACGTCTGTCTAATCTGAAGGCAAAGAAACAGAAGCGGAAAAGCGGCGATCGTTTTGACAAAATCAGAAAACGTTGTATATTGCAGACTCACCATTAAAAAATAATCTTGTCTTTTAAGACGAACATATTACTTGAAACTAACTACTAATTCACATGGCACCATTCAATAACTTCACATCCAAAGCCCGTGAAGCAATAAGAAAAGCCCATGAGCTCGCGGTTGAGCGGGGTCAGAATCACGTGAACCCGCTGCACTTGCTCGCGGCTCTTATTCTTCAAGAAGAAAGTTCGGTTTTCTCAATACTCGAGAAACTGGAGGTGGATACTATACTTCTTACCGACAATATTCTGGATATGCTCGAAGATACGCAGAGCAATTCCACGCTTTCTCCTTCATATCAGATTTACTTAACACCGGAGCTTGCCCAAGTCCTTGAGTCGTCTGGAAAGACCGCGCAAGACCTCGACGATGAATTTATATCAACCGAGCACTTGTTGATAGCTTGTCTCGAAATTCCTAGCAAGGCTCGCGAAACACTTGAGCGTTTTAAGATATCAAAGGACGATATTCTTTCGATCTTGAAGCAGTTACGTGAAGGCAAGATCTCGGATGTAGACAACTCTCCGAAGAATCGCTCCATCCAAAAGTACACTCGATCACTAACACAATTAGCAAAGGAGAATAAGCTGGATCCGGTCATTGGACGCGACAATGAAATCCACCGCTTGATACAGATATTGTCTCGACGTAATAAAAACAACCCCATCCTTATAGGAGAAGCGGGGGTTGGAAAAACGGCTATTGTTGAAGGGTTGGCCAATCGCGTGGCAGCGGGTGACGTGCCAGAGTCACTAAAGGGAAAAGATCTCGTCTCGCTTGACATTGGCTCCCTCATAGCCGGTACAAAGTACCGTGGCGAGTTTGAAGATCGTCTGAAGAAAATAATGAAAGAGATCGAGAAAGCGGAAGGCCAAGTTATTCTCTTTGTCGACGAAATTCACACCATAGTCGGGGCAGGAGCGGCTGAAGGATCTATGGATGCATCGAACATGCTAAAGCCAGCTCTTGCGCGTGGAGATCTACGTGCAATTGGCGCGACTACATTAAAGGAATATCAAAAATACATCGAGAAAGATCCTGCTCTTACTCGTAGGTTCCAACCAATATACGTAAACGAACCTTCTGTGGAGGACGCGACGGCTATCTTGCGCGGACTAAAAGAAAAATATGAGCTCTACCACGGTGTAAAGATTACCGACGGAGCTATTGTCGCGGCTGTTGATCTATCAAGTCGCTATATCACGGATCGGTTCTTGCCGGATAAGGCAATAGATCTGATCGATGAAGCGTCCAGTCAGCTGAAGATATCGCTCGAGAATAAGCCGGAGTTGTTGGAAGAGACACATCAGAAGATAATGCGTCTCGAGGTAGAGAAGGAGGCATTAAAGAATGAGCTCGAAGACAATAGCAAGAAACGCGGACTCAAGAAACGCATTAAAGAAATAGATAAAAACATTGCTGATCTTCGAGAAGAGACCTCCGAGCTTGAGCTTAAGTGGAAAAATGAAAAGAATGTTCTTACCGACATTAAACGTCTGAAGAAAGAATTTGAAGAACGTCGGCTCGAGGCCGAAGACGCTGAAGCTCGCGCTGACCTTTCAAAGGCCGCCGAGATCCGTTACGTAGAAATACCTTCAATTGAAAAAGAGCTCGATACTAAAAACAAGAAGCTCAAAAAACTTCAGAGGTCTCGCAAAGTTCTAAACGAAGAAGTGAAAGAAGAAGACGTGGCTTCGGTGGTATCTCGTTGGACTGGAGTACCGGTTAACCGGATGCTTGAAGAAGAATCCAGAAAATTGGCCCGAATTGAAAAAGAGCTCAAAAGTCGGGTCAAGGGACAGGATCAGGCAATTGAGAAAATATCGGATGCCATTAAGCGTTCCCGAGTAGGAATTGCTGACCCTAACAGGCCGATCGGATCGTTTATGTTCTTGGGTCCAACCGGAGTAGGTAAAACTGAGCTAACCAAAGCTTTGGCTGAGTTTATGTTCAACGATGAGAACGCGTTGATACGAGTAGATATGTCCGAGTACATGGAAAAACACGCGGTTTCAAAAATGATCGGAGCTCCGGCTGGTTATGTTGGATATGACGAAGGTGGACAGCTCACTGAAAAGGTGCGCCACCGCCCATATTCGGTGATTCTATTTGACGAGATAGAGAAGGCGCACCCGGAAGTATTTAATATACTTCTACAGGTGTTGGACAATGGACATTTGACCGATGCCAAAGGAAGGAAAGTAAACTTCAAGAATACGATCATTATTCTCACTTCTAACGTGGGATCAAAACACATTCAACAGATGGAGAAGATCGGGTTTACTCATCCGGAAATGGACGATATCACTCGTTACGACGAGGCCAAGAGCAACGTTATGAAAGCGCTAAAAGATCATTTCTCGCCAGAATTCTTGAATCGTCTGGACGATGTAGTTATCTTCAATATTCTAGAAAAAGAGGTTATCAAGAATATTGTCAAAATACAGGTAGATGTGGTTAGGAAAAGATTGGCGGATAGAGGAATTACTCTGAAACTTACCGAGACGGCTCTGGAATACCTCGCAGACAAAGGCTACGATCCTACTTATGGAGCTCGACCTTTGAAACGGTTGATCCAGTCGAACATATTGACCCCAATAGCCAACCGAATGATCGGAGATGGTCTGGGTGAGGGCGCCACAGTTACTGTAGGCGTGAAGAAAGACGAGCTTACTTTTGAAGTAAGCAAGCGCTCTCGTAAACAAAGAGCTAAAAGCAATTCAAAAGAAAAAGTTGCCGCGTAGTTTCAAAAACTCTAACTTTGAAAAGCGGTGACTCTGTGATATATTTTTCTGGAGCTCGTAATTATATTGATTACGCGGTCCAGAAAATGCGTCGGTGGCGGAGTGGTCAATCGCAACAGACTGTAAATCTGTCGCCCTATGGGCTACGCAGGTTCGAATCCTGCCCGGCGCACAAAATAAAAACCCCATTTGTTGGGGTTTTTATTTTGTGGCCGAGAAAGCGAAGCTTTCGGGCAGGATTCGAAAACCTTGAGTATATCGCACGGAACAAAGTGAGTACGATACGAAAGGTGTACAGCTCCTGTAAGGAGAGAATCCCAAAACAAACTGCTTTGCTCGTGTCAGAATTCGAATAGCTATCTTTGTTTTACTTCTCTGTCATTGTACATTTTGGGGATCATCATTGAAGGATCCCAGTTTTCTTTTAGACCTTCTAATCCTATAGACTGATACTTACCGTCTTTAGTATAATCGTCACCGCGTATTTCTCCGGTTTCAAAAAATATGATCTGGGCGACTCTTCTTCCGACTACTAGAGGTATAGAGTAAAACTTGGAGTTATTTGTTATCTCCATGGTCCAGCGATTCACGTATCCCACGTCTCCCCAGCCAGCGCACTTACAAACTTCTATAAAATTACGACCCAAGCTGGATCGCGCCTTCATCATCGTGGTTATGTGTTTCTTACCGCCGATAAATTCGTTTGTGTGAGCTAATATAGTTTCTCCCGGATCCAGCACTATTACCTTATCGTCCGGCTCTATCCCCTCAAATTCGAATTTGTAATGCTTGAATGTTTCTTTTGCCGGTTGTGCTTGGCTCGGCTCTTTACCCCAAATTTTCTCCACGTGTGCTTCGTCATAGGGGTTATATATATTTTGGAACCGGCCTGGTGATTTTTCAAAGAAAAAATATTCTCCAAGCGTTACATCATAACTTGAAGTAGAAATATTTTCTTCTATAAACGGTTCGATCACTATATCTCCTTTTTCTTTTTGTTCTAAAATTTGTTTGTCTGAAAGCGCCATAATTTAATAGTTAAAGACTGCTTGATATGTATGCAGTTTAGCATATTGACGAGAGTGAAGTTTGGGAAAAAGCACAATATCGTTACATTGACTAATTCTTAGTGATTTATTATAGTACCTAGCGTTATATTCAAATCTAAAACTATGTCACAGGATCAATTAATCAAACTAAAATCAACCGAGTCGGACTACGTATACTATTCTCGTAAGAATAAGAAGCTCGTAACTCGGAAGATCGAACTAAAAAAATACGACCCTAACGTGCGAAAACACGTGCTTTTCAAAGAGTCTAAGAAATAGTTTACTAAAAGCTACTTGTCCACGAGTGGCTTTTATTTTGTTTTTCAAAATTTTTGTGTACTATTTGTCGGTAGGGGTCTATCGGTTAATTGGCAAACCACTGGTCTCCAAAACCAGGACTGCAGGTTCGAGTCCTGCTGGACCCGCAACGAACAGCGTGAGTGAAGGGAGCGAGAAAGCGAACAATTTCGCTTTCGCCAGGACGAGAAAAGATCGAGTTAATCGCGCGCAGCTTTGCGAGCACGATACGAGATCTGTACCGAATCTGTAAGATTCGAGTCCCGGCTCGGACCCGCAACGAACAGCGTGAGTGAAGGGAGCGAGAAAGCGAACAATTATAGCAGATCATAAATTGACAAAACCCTAAATTGTTAGTATTTTTTGTTTTGAAGCTCTTTACAGAAAGGAGGAAATAGTCATACAAATATTCGCCCTATAACTAGAAATTTCTTGAAAGGAGAAGACGGTGAAAAAGTTTTGTTTTGCGCTTTTCCTACTCTTCGTTATCCCTATTGCGCAGGCACAAGATTCGGAGCCGCCTATCGGGGCGGCACATCCAGCACCCGAAGTATTCACCGATATGGAATCGGTGGTCGATTGGGCGCGCGAAGCGCTTAACCGAGCGGTTGAGTGCAACGTCATTGTCGGCGACGAAGGTACGTTTACAATTCGCGGTCGGGATAGCCTGACGCGTAACGAGGCGTTTGTCGTCATTGCTCGCATTCTGGAATCAGAATGCTTGCCACAAACCGAAGGCCCGCAAGGTCCTCGGGGTCCTGAGGGAGAAAGCGGTGAAGCAGGCCCACAAGGCCCCGCCGGTCCGCAAGGCCCCGAAGGGGAGCCCGGACGCGGAATAGAGAGTGTTTACCTCGATGAAGAGGGCAACCTCTCGATTACGTACACGGACGGTGAGATGCGAGAGCTTGGTAATATCCGAGGTCCTCGCGGCGAAGTCGGACCACAGGGCCCGCAAGGCGAAGACGGAGAACAAGGTCTGGCTGGCCCTATGGGTCTGCCGGGCGAGCAAGGTGACATTGGTCCCCGTGGAGAACAAGGTCTGGAAGGTTCGCAAGGCGAGCCCGGTCCTCGCGGTGAAGCAGGTTCACAAGGACCTGCCGGTCCGCAAGGCGAAACTGGAGAACAAGGACCAGAAGGCCCACGTGGACCAGCGGGTGAAGATGGCGTAACGGAGGTGGTGTATACCACCCCTGATCGTCCGTCTACCACATACGTTGGTGCTTCCGTTGGCGGAATTTCTCCACTTGCGCTAAACCTTCACGTTGGAGATACTGGCTTGCTTTCGTCGAGCGAAGAAGGGCTTGGCGTGCGCGGTCACTTGTCTCTGAACAGAGCCGGCGGAGTAGAAGCCATGATGTTTGGCGTCGGAGTTGATGTGCTGTTCTGGCCCTATGTGGCAGGTAGTGCCAACCCCTACGCAGGTGGCGGATTGTTCTACCAGTTCGGTGCGCAGGAAGGCTCGTTTGACGAGCCTCGCAACGGTTTTGCGGGAGTGATGTTTGCCGGCTTGGAGTTTGAAGCGACCGAAGTTTTCCGTCCCTTTACTGAGATCGGTTTGAGTAATCAATTCGATACGATCACCGATCCCAGGGAGACGGATCTCGAATTGGGCGTTGGTGTAAATGTCCACTTCTAGAAAGGGGAGGCCAGTGAAAAAGCTTTACATACTTTCAGCGGTCTTTCTAGCGTTACTGCTGGCGGCTTGTAGTCGTCCGATGCCTGTTAATACTCTTGAAGTAGAGTATTCTGCGCCGGACGGCGCCACTGGGATCGAGCTTGCGCTTCTGGATGAATCCGGAAACGTAATTGAGCCGGTCGAAGACCATGGCTCACAGCTTACCTACGAGCTCACACCCGGAACCACACGGACGCGTGTGACAGTAGCAGAGCAGGCAAGAGCTGTCGGCGTTTCCAGCTGGACTGGCGATTGTCTGCCCGATGGTACGTATACGTTTACATACGAAACGTATAACTACCTTAACAGTCAAGCGCACTGTGTCGTAGACGTTCTGGTTATCCCTCGCGACGGTGAGGATGGCGAAGACGGTGAGGATGGCGAAGACGGCAGAGATGGTGTCGACGGCGAGGACGGTGAAGATGGCAGAGACGGTCGAGATGGTGCCGACGGTGAGGACGGCGAAGACGGACTCAGCGTTCTGTTTAACGTCATTTTTGAATCAGATGGCGTTACAGTAGAGCTTGGTCTCGACACTAACCGCAACGGCGAGCTCGATGATTCGGAGGTAACAGAAACCATCTTTATTCCGTTCCCCGAAGACGGTGAAGACGGTGAAGATGGTGCCGATGGCGAAGACGGTGAAGATGGGCATACAGCTTTAATTGACACCACGCCCATCGAAGAATCACAAGAATGTCCGAATGGAGGTACGCGAGTAAGCGTTGGCCTGGATACTGACCGTGATACGGTTCTGGACGAAAGCGAAGTAACTGATGTTACTTACGTTTGCGACGGAGTCGACGGTGAAGACGGTCGGGACGGCGAAGACGGTGAAGATGGCGAAGATGGTGAGGACGGTCAGGACGGCGAAGACGGATACAATAGTCTAGTCGACGTCGTAGAGATCCATCCTGGCGACATCTGTCGCAACGGTGGCGTACTCTTCGAGACCGGTCTCGACACCAACCGCAACGGCGAGCTTGAAGAAAGCGAAGTCGAGCAAAGTGTGCGCTTCTGCCGTCCCAGCGATGGCGAAGACGGTCAGGACGGCGAAGACGGTGAAGATGGCGAAGACGGTTACAACGTACTTGTTGACGTTGAGTTCGGAGAAGAGGGTGTAACTCTCTACTTTGGCCTCGACTCCAATCGCAACGATACGCTCGAAGAGTCTGAAGTCACCGAAACAGTTTTCATTGGTTACCCGGAAGACGGAGAAGATGGCGAGGACGGCGAAGATGGATTCACTACTCTCGTCGACACTACAAGCGTTTCTTCGGGAGAGAACTGTGAAAACGGTGGTGTTAGGGTTGAAGTTGGTCTTGACAACAACCGCAACGGCATCCTCGACAACTCCGAAGTAACAGGTACTTGGTACGTTTGCGACGGAGCCGACGGTGAAGACGGTCAGGATGGCGAAGACGGAGAAGATGGCCAGGATGGCAAAGACGGTGAGACGCTAGTATGCGTTGATCCCACGAGTGCTGATGATGCTACCGGTCTCACCGGTACTATCACCGAGCTTCCCGATGGCAGTCTTGAGTTCACTGTCACCAACACATCAGAAGAAGATTGCTACAACTTCGGTTGGGCGATCTACTACAAGCACGATCAGTCTGGTGCTCTCGATCATCAGGAGCCTTCAACCTCCTGGACCGGAGAGATTGCTCCAGCGGACGAAAATGGTCCGGCTGAGATGACGATCATCGGGTACCCACCGTGTGATGTGTCTGAACAACAGGGCAATAACCACGGTTGGCAGGCAGACCTGTTTGTCGGACACACCATTATCCATCACTTTGATGGTGAGGTGCGATACGGCAATAGGAAACTCGACTACTTACACGGCTGGACACTGTGTGACTAACCGTCTTCCTTTAGTTTTTTGATAAGGAGGTGATGAAACCTCTAGCCCCGCGGTATATATACCGCGGGGCTTTTTACGTTAAAAATTTGCGCACCTCCTCTTGGATTTGATCGTTTTCTTCCGGAGTGAACCACTTGATTCTATTATCGCGCCGGAACCAACGTAGTTGACGTACTGAATATTGGTATATTTCTGTTTCTAGCTTCTCCTTCATTTCTTCGTATGTCATTTCGTTTTGCAGGTATTTTGCCAAGTAGCGATACTCTAATCCCAGTTCATCCATTCGTTTGTACGATATGCCATTGCTGTGAATTTTTTTGGCTTCTTCGACCATTCCTATCTCTAGGCGCGATTCCAATCTATTTTTTATACGGTTTTTCAGCTTCTCGCGTGGCAGGTACAGACCGATCTGAAGAGCATTGTATTTAGGATCACTTTCGAGTGGCGGCACTTTTCCAATAGATTCTGCTATTTCAATGGCGCGTATAATTCGGCGTGGGTTATTTCTATCTATCGTATTCGCGCGATCTTCGTCTTTGGACATTAGTATTGCAAAAAGCTTTTCCGGACTTTTATCTTGAAGTTTATCTCGCAGTTCGTAGTTAGGAGGGACGTTTGGATATGAAATATTATCTACTATAGCTTCTATATACTGACCAGTGCCTCCGCAAATGATCGGCAGTCTGTCCTTGGATAGAACTTCGGATATGATCTTTTCGGTGTTATTTTTCCACTCTGCTACAGTGTATTGCTCTCTGGGGTCGGCTATATCGATCATATAATGGGTCACTTCCTTTTTCTCTCCCTCGGTTATCTTCCCGGTTCCAATGTCTAGTCCTTTGTAGATCTGACGAGAATCGGCGGAAATTACTTCGCCATTAAATTCAAGAGCCAGGTTCACTGCCAAGTTACTTTTCCCTACGGCCGTAGGTCCAACGATAGCCAAAATCTTATCTTTCATAAATTAAATGCATGTTTATACGAGAAATAGTAGCAAATAAATGCTTCAATCTATAGATTGAAGCATTTATTTGCGCCCAATTCCGGTTCAACTCACCGTCTTTCGCTTCTCTCACACGGGCAAAGCAGTTTGCCCGCTCTCCGCCTCAACTCACTTTGCTCTGGTGCCGGAGGGGAGAATCGGTCACAAGTTCTGCCTTCGGCAGCCTCGCGACCCCGACTCGAATTGCTCCGCTTCGCTCGCAATATACTCCGTCTTTCGCTTCTCTCACACGGGCAAAGCAGTTTGCCCGCTCTCCGCCTCAACTCACTCTGTTCGTAGTGCCGGAGGGGAGAATCGGTCACAAGTTCTGCCTTCGGCAGCCTCGCGACCCCGACTCGAATTGCTCCGCTTCGCTCGCAATATACTCCGTCTTTCGCTTCTCTCACACGGGCAAAGCAGTTTGCCCGCTCTCCGCCTCAACTCACTCTGTTCGTAGTGCCGGAGGGGAGAATCGAACTCCCACTCCCGAAGGAACACGATTTTGAGTCGTGCGCGTCTACCAATTCCGCCACTCCGGCATCTTTCTCTAAAAGTCTATAATTTATGTCTTCTTAAATCAATGTTTCATAATAAAGAGGCCGCTTGTGCGGCCTCTGGCTTCTGCGAAGAAAGGAACTATCTAGGATCGTGGAATCGGACGTTCTATACCCCGAACTTATTGCAAATGCGGCTGTGTCCAATGATGGGCTCTTGCCACCCTTGGTGGTAGAGTATTGGCTCAGACCGATCTTCCTTCCAAAAACAAATGTTAAGGTCTTTGCTCCTTAGGTCCTCTACTAGATCTCGGACTTCCTCAGTGTCTCTTCCGCATAGGGTGAATAACTCTCCTTCTATACTCATATTTTCACTCCTCTCCTTTGACCTCCATTTCAAATAAAACAAAGAGTGTTTATAAAGTCAAATACTTGTGTGTGATATACTGTGCTAAATAACGAACAATACAGGCAATGTCATATTTTCAAGGGAACTCAATTTTTTGGATCGAAGTCGGAAAAATAAAAACCAATCCACATCAACCCAGAAAGGAATTTGATGAGGAAAAGCTGCAGAGCCTATCTGAATCGGTGCGACAGTATGGTGTTTTGCAGCCGCTCGTGGTAACGCGAAGCGAAGTAGAGAAGTCTGATGGGGGCATATCTACCGAGTATGAACTTATCGCCGGTGAAAGACGTTTGCGCGCAGCTAGAATGGCGAACCTGGGCCAAGTGCCGGTGATAATCAAAAGCGGCGAAGAAGATTCTCTTCTCAAGCTTGAGCTGGCGATCATAGAAAATATTCAACGAGAAGATCTTAACCCGATCGATCGAGCAGTAGCTTTCAACCGATTAGTAGAAGAGTTTAAACTCAAGCACAGTGAGGTTGGAAAGAAAGTTGGAAAGTCGCGTGAGTACGTATCAAACACTCTCAGATTATTGACCTTGCCTGAAGAGATCAGAGAGGCGGTTGCCGGTAGCAAAATATCGGAAGGGCACGCCCGTACACTAATGATGCTTAGTGACAAGCCAGATGAATTAGCCACCGTCTTTAAAGAGGTTGTGTACAAAAATCTCAGTGTTCGCGAAACTGAATCAATAGCTCGCAGAATAGCGCACGATAAAGTGCGCAAAAAGGATCGCAGAGTAGACCCAGAGCTTGTAGAGCTAGAAGGTAAACTTTCAGAATCGCTCGGTACGCGAGTGCAAATTGAATCTCGCGAAAACGGTGGCAAAATAATGATAGACTTTTTCTCTCCCGAGGATGTAAAAAATATAATCACTTTACTATCTTCTTCGGCGCAAAATTCCGCTGAAAAGTACGATATGCTAAGCCGCTTTATTAATTCTCAACAAGCGTCACAACCCGAAACTAAAGAAGAGCCAGAAGAAACTGGAACCGAAGAGTCGCGTGAAGAAAACATATACTCTGAACCACAGTCGTTTGAGAAAAGCAATGAATCTGACGAGGAAGTGAAACAAACGGAAAGCGGTTCCGAAGAAGAAGCGAATAAAACACCCCAATACGATTGGAGTTCTTACTTGAATACACGAGAGGAAAAAAGGGAAGACACAGCCCCTGCCGCGGATATCCCGACCTACGGAGCAGAAGTTAGTCATGGCGAGGAGGAAAGCGAAAGTACAGAAGAAGAACCGGATCTAACACAAGAAAGTGATTCCGAAGATAAAAAGGAAGATGATAACGACGACGAGCTATATTCGATCTCCAATTTTAATATATAGTTTATTTACTTTCTCCTTTTTGCAAGAAAAGCTTTATGTGACGCTTAGCTAGGGCGGTCTTTACGAAGTCAAGCCACTTACGATTGGGTTGCGCGGATTTTTTGGTCGTTATTTCTACTATGTCGCCGTTTTGTAGGGGTGTGGAAAGTGACGACATCTTGCCGTTTACCTTGGCGCTACTCATATGATCTCCTATATCTGAGTGTATGGAATAAGCAAAGTCTACGGGTGTTGAATCTTTAGGAAGATCGACCACTTCTCCTTTTGGAGTAAACACAAAAATTCTGTGTTTCATAAAGTCACTCTTGAGGTTGTCTAAAAATTCATATCCGTAAGCTTCTTCCTGATACTCATTTAATTCTTTGACCCAGCTAGGAACATCGCGCGTCCATTCTTCGGTTTCGGTTTTTTCACGAGAATAACTGCGTGGTAGCAGTTGGCGTAGCCACAATAAGTTCGGATTGACGGCATTTCCTCTGAATCCCTGTTTGTAAGACAGGTGGCTTGCGATTCCAAATTCTGCTTCTCGGTGCATCTCTTCGGTGCGTATCTGCATTTCCACAATACCGCCATCGCCGGTAAATATATCGGTATGTATGGATTGGTATCCGTTGGGCTTTTCAAAAGCAATATAATCCTTTACGCGCCCTGGCAAGGGTCTCCAAGTGCCATGAATGATCCCGAGTACGGCATAACAATCCGCTACGGTTGGTACTATTACTCGTATAGCCGCCAGATCGTGAATTCTTTCTACGTCCATATCTTTGCGGATGAGTTTCTTATACAAACTGTAGACCCCTTTGGTTCTAAATTCGGTTTTAGCGTTACGGTAACCGTTTTCGGCCAATTTTTTCTTTAAAAGCTTATACACTTTTTGAACGTAGGCGTTTGCGTCTTTCTCTCGTTCTTGGAGTATTTTCTGGGTTTTCTCAGCTTCCTCGGGATATACATAAGGAAAAGCCAGATCCTCAAGCTCTTTTGTTAATTTACGTATTCCCAGTCTGTAGGCCAGTGGAGCGTATATCTCGAGCGTTTCCTGAGCTATTCTTTTGCGTTTGTGTTCTGGTACGTGTTCAAGTGTGTGCATATTGTGTAGACGGTCAGCTAGTTTTATTATGACCACCCTAATATCTTTTGAAGTAGCTATAAAAAACTTGCGCAGACTTTCGGCATGGCGAGTGAGGCCTTGAAACCGGAGCTTACCCAGCTTTGTTACTCCGTCTACTAGAAAAACGATCTCAGCCCCGAACTCTTCCTTTAGCTCTTCCTCACTAACATCGGAATCTTCCATAACATCATGCAAAATACCTGCTGCCACAGTAACCGCGCTCATATTGATACTTGCGAGAATTTTTGCTGTTTCAAAGGAGTGTATAAAATATGGCTCTCCCGAGTATCGTTCTTGTCCCTCGTGGGCTTTTTCTGAAAAAGCAAAAGCGCGTCGGACCAATTCCTCGTCCTCTTTGCTCATATTGTTCGGCATCTCGTGTAATAGTTCTTTTACTTTAGGCATATTTTCATTCTAAAGACGTTATTCTCAAATAGCAATTTGAATCTTTACAGTACCACAAAAATATTGACAAATCAATATTTTATGATATAAATATCCGCGGAACTTCGGTTAAGCGAGAGAGGAGCAAGTAACGACGGCTACTCAAAACGAACTCAACCTAAGTCTTTCAAAATCCCAAGGAGGGAAAAATGAAAAAGATCGGTTTGCTATTGGTGCCGTTTGTATTGCTGTTTCTTGGGGCTTGTACTCAACTGAATCAGCAACCAAAAGACGGCAACAGCGGTGAAAACGCTGTAACCCCCCAAGCCTTCCTAGTCGCAGTTGATAATTCTACTTATCAGGACAACCAAGACCGTACCTGGAGCTGGGCTGATGCTCGCTCTAGGGCTGACGTGGACATCGGTGAAGAACTTACCATTGTCTATGGATACGTTCGCGGTACTTATCGGGTTGAGCTTGGTGAGTGGAATACGACCGATACGGATGTGAGCGATCTCCCGGTTGTGCATACGCACAACTTCGGAGACCAAGAGTCCGTAGAAACGTTCAATTGGACGCCGCAAAGGTCGGGAGAGTACCATTTTGTGCTCTACCTGAGCGACAAGTCAGGCAACAACAGATCCGGCTCGCCGATTGAGATCGTTGTTAACGTTGGAAGTCAAGACGACGATAATGGCGATAACGACAGCGATAAGGATACCGACGGCGGTAACGATGACAGTGGCGATGACGACGGCGACGATGGAAACAGTGACCACGGCGGAGACGACAACGACGACCATAACGATGATGAGGACAATGATACCGGGAACAATGACCCCAACCTCATCGATTACTTGAACGTGACCGACTCTGATGGAAGTCACGTTCGTGACAACGACGATGTCGATGTCGACGACGGCAAGGGCTTCTCGGTCAATTGGGGAGCTGTCTCTTCGGCGGATGACGCCGAACTGACCATCCGTGTTGACGGTCACAGGATCTACTCGTCCACCCGCGAGTCTCATTCCAAGTACATCTCGTTCTCAGACTACGATGACGGTGAAGTTGTTGTGCGTCTGGAAGTTGAACGCGATGACGACAGGGATGTTGAGACCATCAGGTTTGACTTGGTGGGGGGAAGTGATCCTTCAAATGGATCCGGTCGGATCGATTTTGACGTTCGCGTGACCGGAGGCGACCTCGAACCGGAAGATTTTCCGCTAGAGCTAGAAGCCTCAGATGGCGCGTACGTTGATACCTACCGTGACGGTGATCGAGCTAGGGTAAATGAAGGTCGTTATTACATTAACGCTCCTTCCAACCTTGGCTACGACCTCGACAGGGTCAGGCAAGACTGCACCAAGGTCAATGACTTCCGTATCCGCGTTAATGTGGATGAAGGAGAGACCGTTGACTGCGTCTTGTACTTTGAGTTTGAGGATCACGATTCTGATCCCAACCTCATCGATTACTTGAACGTGACCGACTCTGATGGAAGTCACGTTCGTGACAACGACGATGTCGATGTCGACGACGGCAAGGGCTTCTCGGTCAATTGGGGAGCTGTCTCTTCGGCGGATGACGCCGAACTGACCATCCGTGTTGACGATCTCGAGATCTACTCATCCACCCGCGAGTCTCATTCCAAGTACATCTCGTTCTCAGACTACGATGACGGTGAAGTTGTTGTGCGTCTGGAAGTTGAACGCGATGACGACAGGGATGTTGAGACCATCAGGTTTGACTTGGTGGGGGGAGAGAGTGGCTCCAGCTTAGGTAATTACGTTTTTGAGATTGATCGTGCCGTTTCCTTTACTGTCTACGAACGATCAAGCGGAGAATTGATCTCTCGCGACATCGAAGACGGTGAAAAGGTTTTTGTGGAAGAAAACAATTATCGGGCGGTGCTCGACGACAACCAAGACTTTGTTGTCGATTCAGTTACCGGCGATAATTGCACAAAAACCACCGATGCCATTGTTGACCTTAGAGTCGACGACGGAGAAGAAACACGTTGTGTGATTGACGTAGAACCTCGCTAACCTAGTTCCTTGATCATTGAGCCCCTGCTGGTAAAACGGCAGGGGTTTTTCTATTGACATAAGTAAAATAAATGGTATAGTTACAAAACCTAGAAATATGAAAAAATTTTGGGACAAAAATCTATATAGAATACTTTTTTTGATACAGATCATACTTGCTGTAGATATTTTGCTATTCACTTTTATACTACTTTCTTCTTCAGAGATAATAACGATACTTAGCTACCTAACTATTGGTGTGTTTTTTGTTGGTAGTTTTCTATACCTTCGCAGGGTATATTTTATGAATGATTATAAATCCAAGTTGAAAAAGCAGGTCTACTCAATGCGAGACATTATATCTGTTTCTGCAATGAAAGGTCGTGATATCCCTAAAATTGCAGTTTTCGTTCCCGCTCGTAATGAAGGCCGTGTTATAGAAAACACTATTAGACGGCTTACTGAATTGGATTACCCAAAAGACGCATATAAGATCTACGTCATTGTTGATGAACGTGAAAAGTACGATGACGTTGATCGCACAACAAAAGAAGTCGCTAAAGAAACTATACTTGACTTGCAGAAAAATTATCCGGCGGGGTTTGTAAACTGCGTTGAGGTTCCGGAGTGGTATTCTGGCACCTTTGGAGATTTCACAAAAACTTATGCTCACTCTACAAAGGGTCGCGCGTTAAACTATTGTCTCGAGTATATTCGCTACACCGGAGATGACGAAGATATAGAGATGATCGGAATTTTGGATGCGGACGGAAGACTAGACGTTGATTCTCTTAAGGAGATCGCTTTTCTGCGAATGATGAAGAATAGTAAGATCTTGCAAGGAATAGTGTTGGGAGTTTCCAATATGAAGAATCTCAACATAGTCGGAATTGGAGCTTTTATCGAAGGTGTCGTACACCACTTGAGCTTTATGACACATCGTCTCATGAGAAAGAACAAGAAGCTTCTTTTCCTAGCTGGTACTAATTACTTTTTTGAAAAAGACCTTCTATTTCACGTTGGTGGTTGGGATGCCGGCTCACTCGTAGAAGACGCCGAGCTTGGTCTGCGGACATATATTCTCACTGGCCATACGGCTGAATGGTACTCATGTCCGGAGATCGAACAGTCGCCGTCTAACTATGCTACTTATTTTAAACAGCGTGAAAGATGGGCACGCGGACACTTTCAGTTGATACCTTACGTTGTTGAATCAGAATTGCCGTGGTACCGAAAGATCCATCTAACTCTAAAAATATACTCAAACGCATATAGCTCAATTTGGCACTTGGGAATGCCTGTAATAGGCTGGTTTCTTATGGTCGTTGGAGCGTATGGAGCACTTAGCATAGGCTTTCAATTTGTAATGTTGTATTTACTTTTTGCCTCGATTACTATATTTGATTTTTACGGTTATACGTATCGTATGTTCAGGGAGTACATAGAACCATATAACGACAAGAAGATGAGCCGTGGGTATCTCCTGAAAATGTCAGTAATACTGTATCTATATACTCCGGTACACTTTGTGGTTCAGGCTATTCCTAGGTTCTATGCGCCTTTCAAATATTATCGTTCTCCGGACACACCGCAGTTATGGTATAAAACCGAGCGAACCGTTGAGGAGTCGGAAAAAGAGGTCTATGTTTCAAGTGTAAATGTAAAAGAAGTAGTCCAACCGTCACTTGCTTAATAAAAGAAAAGTTGTATTACAAAAAGTTAAATGTCAGCTCTTTACAAAGGTTGACATTTTTCTATTACGTGATATAGTATCGCCAGATCTTTGAAAGGGAAGAGAGGGGAGAGAAAAATGAAATCTCGTCCGACGAAGCCAGATAAGTTCCATTCAATCCCACAAGGAGGAAAAATGACTTACGACACTAAGGTACGTTGGACAATTCGTCTGACTCTCGTGTTTGTCGTTCTGGCGATTATCGGCTATATGCCGGCTTTTGCCAACGGACACAGCGCGCAGAGCCAGGAGCACGTGGACAGCGAACAGTCTTTCGATACTGACGCTGACCTGCGTGAGCTCGTCTATGAGTTCATGTGGGACACAAGTAACGTCCGCGATGATGAGTCGTGGGAACAGTGGCTAGATCAGTGGCATAACATCGCAACTGTTCAATACGGTACCAGCGACACCGATACGCTCGAATTCGGTCAGGTGGTCGAAGTTCCGGATCATCCCGCTGATTGGGACTATGTTGATTGGGAAGAAGTTCCCTATGAACAACGTCCTTCGGTGGCGCTTAATCACGCATGCGGGGTGACGACGGGACGTGTTGACCAAGAAAACGACAATGAGCTTAGCTTTGAGACCGGCGAGTATGCGACGCGCGGTGAAGTAGAAAATGTTGCCGCTCGGTTGCTCGGGATCATGCTTGAGATTGTACACCTTGGTGGCACCCATACGAGACCCGGATGTCCGCTTGCCATCGAATCATTTGCAGGAGATCCTGATATGCTTAAGGATCTCATCGAACGGCAGGCAAATCGCGCCGTCGAAAATGCAGAAGTACGGCTTGAGGGTGCGATTGCTGATCTGGAAGACAGTGTCGGCCGTGACATTGACGCGGCCACCGCGGAAGCACTTCGCGCGGATCTCGAGCTTCGTCAAGACTTCCAACTGCAGATTGAAGAAGCTCTTCGAGAGTTTCCTGAAGATTGGGATGAGTGGAGAGACGAGATTGGCTCGTTGTGGATGGCCCATGCAGAGCTTGAACATCGAGTCGATGAAATCAAGCAGGAAGTCTACCAAGATGTAGTTGCATACTGTGAACAGAGTGACGACTGTGAGGGCCCACAAGGTCCCCGAGGACCTCGAGGCTTTCCTGGCGAAGTTGGTCAAGTAGGCCCGCCCGGCCCTGAAGGTCCCCGTGGCCCCGAAGGTCCTCGCGGACCTCAAGGTCCCGCAGGCGACGATGCAAACGTCGATCAGTTCAACGCAATGCTTGATGATCTGCGTGCAGGTCACGATGGGCAGCAAGATCAACTTGACGACCACGAGCGTCGGATCGGCAATAACGAACGTGACATTGCCGACAACACGCGTCGTCTTGATGATCAGCAGGATCAAATCGACGAATTGCGCGAAATGGTACGAGAAGGTCGTGTGGACTCATACGACTTCCCCGACGATGTTCGCGCAGACAGTCCTCTTCGGCAACGGACCTGTGGTGCTGGCGGTACTGGTACCGACAACAACCAGCAGGAGATGACCGTTAATACCCATCGCAATTATACGGGAGACATGTCATTGACTGTCTACACGTATGCGGATGGGGTTCGAATCGTCGACTACGACTTTCCGGACGGTTGGAATACTGGCCCCGAGGCAAGTAATCCAGGTCAGAAGGAGACCAGGTGGTATGAAGAGCGCTTGCCGCTCGATGCAACCTTCTCCGTGACCGTGTCAGATGGCCGAGATGAGTGTCAAGTTACATTCAATGCGTTTCATCGCCCTTCTCAAAACTGATCCCTCAAAGATCTGTAGTACCTTGCGCCGGTTCCTCGGAACCGGCGCTTTTTTTATACTTACGATCAATTGATATATACTACAATTAATATTATGAAAAAGTTTGTTATTGGATTTTTTGTGTTTGGAGTAATTGCGTTTTTAAGCGTGACAGTTTCTCCTTTTGAAGAATCGCTTGAAAAGGCAACCGGAGAAGATGCCAATCCTAACGCAAAGTTAGTTCCCGTTGAGGGAAAGATCTATCACGCCATGTCCCCGGACGCGTTTTCCGGATGGAATAATATATCAGACCCTTCTATTATTTCCGAGCACGAGGACTTGGTAGGGAAAGGTATATCTTGGATTTCGGTTACAAATACTTGGTTCCCCAGAGGGGTCGCAAACGAATGTTTGAATGGACAACGCAACTTCTTTGATCGAGGAATACACTTTCCGAGAAATGATGTAGAGAAAGTGGTTCGTTCGGGCAACATTCCTTCTATAAGGATGTTTCCTTACGATCGCTGCATAACAAGTGACTACGAAAAGTATAAACTAGAGAATTTCATTGACGGGAAATTCGACGAGGAGATTCGTGCGTGGGCGAGAGAGGCAAAGTCGATTCCGTCGCCTTTGCTCGTGACTTTCGGGGTCGAAGTTAATGGTTTTTGGTTTCCGTGGAATTTGCGATACAACGGAGGATTGGAAAAAACCGAATATGGTGATCCCGAATTATACGATGGACACGAAAGATTCCGAGACGCCTATCGACGCATCATAGATATTTTTAGAGACGAAGGGGTGCAAAATGTCACTTGGTTTTACCATGTGAATTGCATTTGGGATTCTGACATAGGTAATCCGGAAGCTTCAGTGGATGGCTACTATCCGGGTGACGACTATATTGATTGGATCGGAGTAAGCTGTTATGGATCACAAAATCCCAAAAACGACTTTTGGTGGGATATGTCGCTCACATTTGACAATGTATATCAACAGATAACGGAATCCAATATGATAAGTGAAGAGAAACCAATCGCACTTATGGAATATGGAGTAACCGAAGACGAGCGTAAGCCTGAATGGATGGAAGATTTCTTTGAGGATATTGTGTCTGGACGTTATCCGAGACTTAAAGCGCTTAGTTGGTGGCAATCAGAATTTTGTGTTGTATATGACGAGACTGAAGATCAAGGGTGTGCCCAGTGGACCGATATACGCGTTAACTCGTCACAAGAAGCACTTGGCGTCTATCGGGACTATATGTCACACGATGTGTTTATTGGAGAGGCAAGGTTTGAAGAGCGATAATCATTGACAATATAAATTAGTATGGTATAGTGTAAATTACTCGTACGAACGAGCAATTTATTCTCATACTATGAATAATCGTGAATATAAAAATTCAACGTACGCGCGGAACAAAGTACTGACTGTTGTCGGTTTGGTTTTTGCGTGGTTTGCACTTACTCCACAAATAACATTTGCATATCTTTCACCTTCGACGCTTTCTCTGATTCTTGCGTCTTCCGGAGGTATTTTTGTAGCGTTCGCGGCCGGTGTCTTTGCCTATGGTTTTTTAATGTTGCGATGGTTTAGACAGCATAAAGCCATTACTGTAGTGATAGCTGTGACGCCTATTCTCGTACTCGGTTGGTTTTCGATTGATGCTTACGGGAATTACAAGGAGCTAAAATCTATCAATTCTTTTGACGAAAGCGTTGTGTACGAAGGTACTAATTGGGACGAATTTGCCGTAGCATACTCAGAAAACAATCCTGCTTTCGAAGTGGATGCGTTCGTAAAGAACAATCGGTTGAGTATAACGAACATGAAGAAACTTACACCTCATATATCTATCGAGGAAGCTCGCGACAACGAATACACTATGCTTGGTACATATTGCAACCCGGTCGCATTATCTGATTCACAAACATCTTGTCTGATCGGGCACTATGTCATGCATGATCCAACAAACGAGGAGGCGATACACGAAGCTATGGAAGAACTAGGCATCAGTAAAAGCGATCCGTTATTGCTTTTTTGTGATTCGGGTGTGCGGTCGTCGATAGCATCACTTGTGCTAGATTATTACGGTTACGACGTTCGCGGACGTACAAACATACGTGATAATACTTCACGTGGTATATTGGAATCGTTCTCGCTGTTTGGTCAAGGTCGCGATCAAGAGCAAGAGACAATTATTCGCGAATTTCACCAAGATCTAGGTGAGAGTATAGTATTTGTTCCCGATCGTCTCTATACAACGCTCAAGCACCACGAGATGCTGCGCGGTCTTGCAAATTCAGGGAAGCTCGATATTTTGTTACTTGAGTCTAAACACTACAGAGATGACCCGGAGGTTAGGCACGACCCTATTCATCTTCCAATCGCGCGTTTCTATGATGAGGCAAACGGTGAGGTAGGAACAGAGAGTTTATATGATATTAAAAATGCTCTGAACGATAAGGAGGTAATCTGCACAACAACCCTGAACTGCCTGACTACTCGTCTCTATCTCGAAAACATTGGTTTACCGCCAGAAGAACTGTACTGTATCCACTGCGAAGATGAAGTTAAAAAAATATAATAAGCCTATGATCACTGAATTTAACGGAGAATTTTTGACAGACGATACGATTGTGTCTGAAGAGCTTTCATTCAAGCGAATTGACGATCCTTCTGTATTGCCGGGACGTATCAGTACGGAAAAAACTGTTTACGTTGTTCCTTCGCTCAGCGCCGATTTCTTTCTTCTGTTTCCTACAGCACGAGCAATTGTAACTACGGCGGGTTCGCCTCTTTCGCACTTGGCGATTCTCGCGCGTGAACACAATATCCCAGTATTTCTTGCCCAAAATGTAGATCTAAATTCCTTGGACTCCGAAGGACGGTGTACATTAATCGCTCAATAATAACCATATGGATGAGAAATTAGTTCACAATCCCTCACGGTTTTCAGAACTATTCAATCGAGTAGCTCGTGAGTCTACAGAATCAATGGAGAAGCGTCTGTCAGGCGGGTTCTTTGCCCGTGTTAAATTTGAAGGAAAACTGCGAGCATATTTGATGGCCGGATATCGTTCAACGTATACGAGACTTCGTGATTTTACTCTGCCAGATAGAGAAGAGCGAACAGTCGAAAACATACAAAAACTCGTCAATACATTTAAAGAGATCTATCCTTTGATCGTATTTAACAATATCGCACTTGCGCGCATAGCACCTGATGGTTCGTTTACCGTTGAGGTTATGACAAAAGAGGACGAAAAGAACCGTATACTCAGAGAGTTCTCGGAAGGAAGTGCAACCTGTGAAGAGTTTAAAGAGCAATTTGGCCATTATGCGTTCAATGGATATGAAGCACAAGAACGCCGGTTTAGTGAATATGACTGTGAAGAGCTAAAGAAATTTGGTGACATAATTTCGCAGGTTCCTCATCAAGTTAAACTCTCACTTGGTGAGTATATGGAAGAGAAGACAGGGGCGGCAACTCCATCGCACTTGGTGGGGATACGTGAGCTTGGCAAGAATCAGGCGCTAAAGATAGTGTCCGCTATCCGCGATGAACTCATACGGCTCGAAAAACTCGATACTTTTGAAAGTTCCGTTTTTGATCATTCATATGAAGATATGATCCGCTTATGATCAAGCTTTCTCAGGAACTACCAAAAAAAGCCGGTGGTAAGGCACAACGTCTAGCCGAGTTGTATCAAGCAGGCTTTTCTGTTCCTTGCGGTGTGGTTGTATTACCAAACGAAGAAATTACTCAATGCGCTATTGAAGCTGGGTTACAAGAGTGTCAGGCCCATACGTACGCAGTGCGATCGTCGTTTGCTCTTGAAGATGGCGAGTCGCATTCATTTGCCGGTATTTTCGAAAGTGAAACAGAAGTTCCGAAACAACAGTTAACTGAAGCAGTTAAGCGCGTGCGAGCTTCGGCTGATACTGAACGAGCCAAACAATACGGTTCGCTTGCTAATGTCACAATTTCTTCCGATTGCATGTCGGTCGTTATTCAAGAAATGGTGGTCGCTGATATTTATGGTGTCTGCTTTACAAAAGCACCCAACGAGCAAGATCAAATGCTAATTTCTGTCTCTAAACACCATGAAGGAGTGACAGGTGGGGAAAATAGCGAAACACATAAGCTGGCTCGTGTCGGTGGTACGCTGCATCCGATATATGCATTAGTTCGAGATGCGGCACTTAACATCGAACGTCTTTTTGGAGCTCCGCAGGATATCGAATACGCGATTCAAGATATCGACGGTAGTCCCGTGTTAGTTGTACTTCAGTCAAGGCCGATTACGTCGTAAGGGATTTTTTGTACTGTTCGCTATTTTCCTCCAATTTATGCGGGTGATGATTGGGGCAGTTTTTATCAGAGCAGCGTTCTGGTATTGTCTTTGTTCCTTCCATCATCAACGCGCCGCAGGGCTGTCCTTCTTTATCCTCTCGTGGGTAAGTACAGACGTTACCGGTGGGCTTTGATTTTATAGCGTGTTTGCATTTAGGGTAGTTAGTGCAAGCGTAGAATATACCAAAGCGACCCCTCTTTTCTGCCATAAACCCTTCATTGCATATGGGGCAAGTTATCCCTGTTGAATTTTTTCGTTCTAGTTCTTCGTCCTTTTTTATATATTTGCACTTGGGGTAGTTTGAGCAGGACACAAAGCGTCCGTACTTGCCGTCTCGCTCTACGAGATCGCCTCCGCACTCGGGGCACTTCTCGCCTGTTTTTTCGTCTCCTTTCATCTCTTCTCCTTCTATCGTTCTCGCGCCATCACAGTCCGGGAAGCGAGAGCAGGACAAGAATTTTCCTGACTTGCTTAATTTAATTATCATATCCGCGCCGCACTTAGGACATTTAAATTCTTTAGGAGCGTCTCCGAGGTTGGTTATTTTTTCTATATCCTTTTTACTCTCAACGTCTTTTTTGAAAGTCTTGTAAAAATCGCTAAGTATTTTTTTATAAGTTGCTTTGCCCTCGGCGATTTCATCCAGTTCATTTTCCATCTCAGAAGTAAAAGAGTCGCTTACGTATTTTTCAAAATGCTTCTCAAGAAATTCACTGACTATCTCTCCGGTGTCAGTTGGCTTGAGGGTCTTTCCTTCTTTTTCTACATACCCTCGGTCTTGGATGGTTTTGATTATGGAAGCATAAGTAGACGGTCGTCCGATGCCGCGCTTTTCCAACTCTTTTACTAATCCTGCTTCCGAATAGCGGCTCGGCGGCTGGGTTTCTTTTTCTTCACTTTCAATATTTTTGAGATCAAGCTCTTCGCCTTCTTTTACCTTTGGCAGTTCTACGTCCTCACCTCGGCTGCGTGGATCGGCCACAAACCAACCAGGGAACAAAGTTCGGGAACCGTTCACGGCAAAAGTCGGAACGCTTTTGTCATCTCCGACTCGCACAATAAGTTTAGTAGAAAGAACTTTCGCGTCGGCCATTTGGCTGGCTATAGTTCTAGATCGGATCAATTCGTATAGTTTTTTCTGCGCTTTGTCCTTCCCCAGGTCCTTTTTGGATAAATTAGTCGGCCGTATACTTTCGTGTGCTTCTTGGGCGCCTTTGGCTTTTTTCCCGAAAACTCCCTTGCCCAGATAATTTTCTCCGTGCTCCTTTTTTATTATCTCTCGCGCTTGAGCAACCGCTTGCTTTGATAGGTTAGTTGAATCGGTGCGCATATATGTGATGTATCCTGCTTCATAGAGTCTTTGGGCAAGCATCATAGTGTATGAGGGAGCAAACCCGAGACGAGATGAAGCGGTCTGCTGCAGAGTTGAAGTCCGGAACGGCGCTCTTGGTCTGCGCATAGTTTCGCGTTCCTGAATTTCTTCGACTACCCAATCGTTTTTCTTGGCGTAAGCCAAAACCCTGTCAACTTCTTCTTTGGTTTTGAGATTTTTGGTTGCTGTTAGCTCGAAGGGATCACTCTCTTCCGTTTTTTTCGCTACCAAGGCATTTAGTACAAAATACGTTTCCGGTTCAAACGCGCGGATCTCTCGTTCTCTCTCGACGATCAGGCGAAGAGCAGGAGACTGCACTCTCCCGGCTGAAAGTCCGTAGCGCAATTTCTTCCAAATAAGTCCGGATAGGTCATAGCCCACGAGTCGATCAAGTACGCGCCGCGCCTCCTGGCTTTCCTTCAGGTCTATGTCAATTGTTCGAGGATTCTCCATTGCTTCCTCTACGGCATCCTTTGTAATTTCGTGGAATACGACTCGCTTCGGATTGTCTAACTCAGCTGCCTCGGAAATGTGCCAAGCTATAGCTTCTCCTTCGCGGTCGGGGTCAGTTGCCAAGATCACTTCTTCGGCTTTGTCTGACAGTTTCTTTATTTCCTCAACCACTTTTTCCTTTCCTTTAGAAATTTCATAGTGCGGCACGAAACCACCCTCGATATCGAGGGCTTTTTTGTTGGACTTCGGCAGATCTCGAATATGACCAACGGATGCCTTAACCTTATACTTCCCGTCAAGGTATTTTGATATAGTTTTCGCCTTCGCGGGGCTCTCTACTATTAAAAGTTTCATTACCTTTGGAATTTAATACCTTCAATTGATAATACAAATAGCAAATATATGCAAATATAAACTCTGGAAAAGTATTAAGAAAATTAATTTTTATAGATAGTGTCACCTTGAATTCGGATGATCCCTTTCAGCTCCATTTTGGTTAATATTATCAGCGCCTCTTCTGTGTTGCCTACGTTGGCTATGAATTCATCGCGACTGATCTTCTCGGAGAAATTACTCAGAATATCGCCATATTCATTTGCATTGTCTGTTTCTTTCTCGAGATCTTCTTTTTCCTCAAGTGATAACTCCTCGATAATATCTTGGGCTGAAAGGATCGGGCGAGCACCGTCGCGTATAAGGTCGTTCGTTCCGGCGGAAGTCTCGGAAAAGATGGATCCCGGTACGGCCATAACTTCACGATCGTATTCCAATCCTAAACGAGCGGTAATGAGAGTCCCTGACTTCTCGGCGGCTTCGATGACTAGGATCGCGTGCGATATTCCGGCCATAATACGGTTGCGTTTCGGAAAAGTCCAGCGCTCGGCTTTTTGATTTGGTTCGAACTCAGAGAGGAGACTTCCCTTGGCTTCCAAAATTTTATCTCTTAGGAAGAAATTGGAGCGGGGGTAGAACACTGATTTGTCTAGGCCGGATCCGGGTATACCGATCGTGTTTATGTTGTGTCTCAAAGCGGCTTGGTGCGCTATAGAGTCAATACCAAGAGCACACCCTGACACAATTGTTACGTTATAGTTGGCCAGTCCAGATATAATAGATTCGGTCGCGCGTTTACCGTATTCGGAATATTTTCTACTACCTACAACCGCAATACGTACCCCCGATTCTTTTATGGGGCTGCCTTCAATATAGAGTTTTTTAGGAGGGTCGGGAATTTCGTTAAGAAGAGCGGGGAACTCATTTGGTAATAGTGTGTGCATCTGGGAGTCGTTAAACGTGTTCATTGTATCATTTTTGGTATAATCTAAAGTACAATCTTTTTATAAAGTGATAGACTTAAAATAGTTACGCGAATAATTAAAATCAAATGCTCGACATAACGTTCATAAGAGAAAACAAAGATCTGATCGAACTCGCTGCTCAGAAGAAGCACGTTGAATTTGATGTCAACAAATTACTATCGGTGGATGAAAAACGCCGTGAATTGCTGGGTTCAATCGAAGAAAAGCGAGCAAAGCAAAACGAAGTTTCAAAACGTATTTCCGATAAATCTATTTCTTCCGAAGAGCGCGGCTTTCTGATCAACGATATGCGCGACCTTAAGGAAGAACTGAGCAAAGAAGAGGACGAGCTCAAAAAGGTTATGAAAAAGTGGCGGGATTTGATGTTGCGCGTTCCGAACATACCGGACGTTTCAGTGCCGGAAGGAAAGAGCGACGAAGAAAATGTAGAGATAAAAACTTGGGGAGACTTACCAAAGTTTGACTTTCCTCCCAAAAATCACGTCGAGCTTATGACTTCGCTTGATATGGTTGACTTGGAACGCGGATCAAAGGTGCATGGATTCAGAGGCTATTTTCTAAAAAATGACGCGGTTCTTCTGTCTTGGGCGATATGGAATTACGCCCAACAATTTTTCCTAAAAAAGAATTTTCAACCGTTTCTTCCTCCTACGGTCGTAAAAAAAGAGTATTTCTACGGTACCGGACATCTTCCGAATGACGCCGAAGATCTATACAAAACCCAAGACGATGACTATTTGGCGGGAACATCCGAAGTTCCTATGATGGCATACCACGCTGATGAAACACTAAAGAAAGAAGATCTGCCCAAAAGGTATCTCGCGTTCTCTCCTTGCTACAGGAGAGAGGCCGGATCGTACGGTAAAGACACTCGAGGACTCTATCGCGTGCATGAATTTTACAAACTCGAACAAGTCATATTAACAGAAGCCAGTCACGATGAATCGGTGCGTTTGCACGAAGAGATCAATCGTAACGTCGAAGAGTTTATCGAAAGCTTAGGACTCCCATATCGTCAGGTGCTCAACTGTGGTGGTGACTTGGGATTGGGGCAAGTTAAAAAGTATGATATTGAATTATGGCGACCGGCCTCAGAGACCTATGGTGAGATCAGCTCCGCCTCTTATTTCCACGACTTTCAATCACGTCGATTTAATATCCGCTATACAGATGAGGAAGGCAAGAGCCGTTACGTGCATTCGCTAAATTCTACAGCGGTGCCAACGCCGAGAATTCTCATAGCTTTACTCGAAAATTATCAAAACGCTGACGGAAGCATTACCGTTCCCGAGGTTTTGCGGGAGTTCTTAGGCAAAGACACTATTAGCAAGGCAAACTGATCTAGTGCGTTATGCCTCGTAAATTTCAAAAGAGAAACAAAGTGCGGAGACCGCGACGCCGCGGCTTTTTGCAAAAATTATTTGGAGGGAGAAAAAGAAAGTCTACACTAAAGCCGTCTGACTTGAGGAGGCGCAAAGAGATCCGGAGGCGTAATGTCCTGATCTTTAAAACTGTTTTTACGACGATTCTTTTACTTGGAATTGTAGCGTTGCTTTACTTTGGTCTGCGCCTGGATGCTGTAAATATTCATGCGGTTGATATAAGAGGAGTTGAAAGCTTAGACGAAGAGAAGGTGAGGGAGAGCGTGTTTGATGAGCTCGAAGGCAATCGGTTGTACTTATTTCCTAATAGCAATACATTTTCTCTTCCTGTGAGGAAAATAGAATCCACGCTATCAGAAGAGTTTTTGCGCGCAGAAGATATTAACGTTCTCAGGAAAGGATTTGACGAATTGATCGTAGTGATTAACGAAAGGGAGCCGGCTGTTGTGTTTTGCGCGGAAAGGAGTGGCTCTTCAGAGAGTGGGTCTGAGGAAGAGTGCTTTTTGGCCGACAATTCCGGAGTCATTTATACAGAAGCAGTCAATGGAACGTGGGATCAATTCGAAGTTATACGTTTCAACAATGAAGATAGCTCGGGAGCCCTCGGAGGCGTTTTAATAGAAGAAGAAGTATTGAACGCTCTGTTAGAGTTTTCTGAAAATTTAAACGAAGAGGGAATCGGCGCGAATGGAATGATAATACTTGAAGACGAGTCGATAGAGATGATCACTGAAAGTGGATATTCTATTTTGGTAAACAGAAAGACAGATTATTCAGACGATATGATACGACTTTTCTCTGCTTTAGACGCTGAAGTTTTCGACAATAAAATTTCACTAGAGGAGGTTTATGAATTTGATCTTCGTTTTGGGAGAAAGATATTTTATAGGTACGGAGAAGAGAGCTCTGTAGAAGAATCGGCTGAGGACCCAATAGAGGTAGAAGAATAAAAGAAAAACTCCCGCTCTCGCTTTCGCGAGAACGGGAGAAGATTTATTCCAGTTTATGTAACTGTAATTATTCAAAGATACCTAAGGAGGTTTTTGGCGACTGGCAGTGCCGAGCTTATGTCGCCACTTAGATTCATTCGCTTCTGTCTTGGTTTTCGTGTCGGATCTTGGTTTGGGATTGACCTTGACAGTGCTATCTTTCACGAAGACCCTCTCTAGGCAGAAGTTCTACTTCTTGTGTGCTTTGCCTTTGCTGACTTGCTTCCTTGCCTTACGATTGCTTTGTGGCTTCGTGGTGAGTCCGCGAAGAGCTCCGTCTGAAGGTTTGTTGCTACCGTTGAGCGGATCCGGAACAGTGGGCTCCGGAACGATCCCTCCGCGAAGCTTGTATTCCACGCGACCTTTGCTTCCTCTGCTTTTCTTTGCCACCAAACTACCTCCTTTCTACTTCGTTACTTTACATACCAAACTGTTAAGTGTCAAAGCTTTCTTGTGGACCGAGATGCTTATCCCTGATATGTCACTTATTCGGTTCTCGGTGCCGATCGCGCGCGAGCTTTCTTAACTTGCGCTTGCTCTGCCTTTCTTTCGGTGGCTTGCTTTTTCTTGTCTTGCCTCCTTCATTCACTTCTTTCGAAACTTTCTTCTTTACCTTTGGCACTTGTACTACCTCCTTTCTAATTAGTTACTTTACATACAAAATGATCGTGAGTCAAAATTTTTGTGGAAATATAAAAAACCGCTCTCGATGAATTCGAGAGCGGTACGAGGATTTAGTGGTTGCTACTAGTCAGCTTTTGCTATTAGCGGAAATGTATTTCGCTACTCTTTCGATGTCCTCCTCCGTGAGTCTTCTTATGGACTCTCGGGTGCTATCGTCGACTGTCTCAGCCAAGCCTTCGAAGACGGTCTCTTCGATGACAATGAGCTCTTGGCGCAAGGAAGGCAAAACCTCCTCTAATTTCTTTGTTACGCGAGCAGCGTAGCCGAGGTAGTGCTCGCACGTACAATCCTCTTCCGGAGAAGAAGGGTCAAGATGCAAAGGATTGGCTCCACAGAAGCCTCCCAAGACATTGCTACCTAGTTCGCCGTAGCGCTTGGAAAAGAACTCTCTCCTGCCATGAGTAGACATTTTCCACTCCTTTATTGGGAATTCAGGAATTTGATCCTTGACGAGAATAGCATAGGGTGGATAGTTGTCAACAGAAAGGTCCATGCTAGAATGCGCACGTATGAATTGGGGGTTTTGGAGCAGATTGAATCGGCCAATTATGGCTCTGGCGCCGATGGCAAATGTCACCGACGCGGCCTTTCGTCGTACCATAGCAAAGTACGGCAAGCCGGATGTTTTTTGGACAGAATTTGTCTCCGCGGACGGCTTAGACTCCCCGGGACGCGAGCGTCTTTTGGTTGATCTTAAATATTCAGAAGAAGAGCGCCCAGTCGTCGCGCAGATATTTTCTGCTGATCCTCTGAAAATAGAAAAAGCTTCCGCTCTCGTAAACGAGCTTGGTTTCGATGGCGTTGATATAAATATGGGCTGTCCGGACAAAGCCGTTAACAAACAAGGAGCTGGAGCCGCTCTGTCAAAAGATCTTGAGTTAGCAAAAGAGATAGTACGGGCGGCAAAACGCGGCGCCGGAGACCTGCCGGTAAGTGTAAAGATCCGACTCGGCTATGATCAAAATCAAATAGAAGAGTGGATACCGGCTCTTCTCGAAGTTCGTCCGGCAGTGATAATAGTTCACGGGCGCACTAGAAAGGAAATGTCAAAAGTTCCAGCTCGCTGGGATGAAATTGCACGTTGTGTAGAAGCGAGAGACGAATGGTCTGAGGCGAACAACATCGAGTCGGAAGAACGAACTCTTATATTTGGAAATGGGGACGTTGAAGATCTGGCCGATGCCAAAGAAAAAGCTCAGAAGCACAACGTAGATGGAGTAATGCTTGGTCGAGCTATATTTGGCAACCCGTGGTTATTCGATCCGAAGGTCGATCGAGACGATGTCCCCCGCCACGAAAGATTGCAGGTGATGCTTGAGCACGCGGAATTATTCAACAAACTTTTAGGAGAAGAAAAGCCATTTCATATTATGCGCAAACATTTTGGCGCTTATGTCTCCGGGTTTCCCAACGCCAGTGGACTGCGTGAGAGATTAATGAACACTGAGTCTATAGATGACGCTCGCGAGGTCATCAGCGAAGAAATAAAGAGTTTCTCAGAACACGGCGTATCAACAAGACAGACAGACAAAATATTTGTATAATTAAATCATGGAAGAGCTAGCTAAAGCAGACATATTTTTCTTCATAACAACCATCGCGGTTGTGTTGATCTCGTTAGTCTTTATTATTGCGCTTGTATATATCGTATCTATTCTGCGTGCTATCAAACGATTCACCGACCGCGCTGAATCAAAAGCCGAAGACATCTATGGTGATATAGATGACTTTCGCGCGGGTGTTCGCAGAAAAGCAGAGACTGCCTCTAGGGTAACTTCGGCTCTTTCGGCGGCGCACGTCGCAAAAAAGATAGTAAATTTATTCAGGGGTGATAGTAAAAAGAAAAGAAGGGCGCGTTACCGAGAACATGAAGAAGACACAGATATAGACGAAGAAAATTATCAAAATAATTCCGATGATAGAGTATAATAAAAGCAGCTTGAACATTTTAGATATTAAGAATTAAAATCTCACATTACATATGGCAACGAAGAAAACAAACAAATCAACCAAGAAAGGAGGAGGGCGAGTAGGAGCGTTCCTTGCCGGAGCTACTGCTGCTACAGCGGCTGGAGCATATTTTCTCTATGGTCCGAACGGAGCGAAAAATCGCAAAAAAATTGAGGGTTGGACTCTCAAGGCCAAGGGAGATGTTCTATCCAAAATAGAAAACGCAAGAGAAGTCTCCGAAGATAGGTATCACGATATCGTGGACAGCGTAACTGCCAAGTACGCTAAACTCAAACACGTCGGTGACGAGAAGGCGAATAAGCTCAACAGCGAACTGAAGCGCCACTGGAACCGCATCAAGAGAGACACCAAAGAGACAGCGTCTACTACCCAAAAGCGTACGAATACTGCGCGCCGAAAGTTAGCAGTCAAGATCGCTCCAAACGAAAAGAAGCCGCGCTCAAAATAACTTGCTTTCCACAAAACCCACTTTCTACGAAGTGGGTTTTGATTTGGTATACTGACAGGTATGACTGAAACATCTCTATATCGCAAGTATCGACCCCAGAATTTTTCTGAGGTACTTGGTCAAGAACACATAACTGACACGCTCGCTCAATCGATCAAAAATAACAGTTTTTCCCACGCCTATCTTTTCTCCGGTTCTCGCGGTACCGGCAAAACATCAGTCGCCCGTATATTAGCGAGAGAAATAGGCACCAAACCGCACGATCTTTATGAAATAGACGCGGCTTCCAACCGCGGTATAGATGACATCCGCGAACTGCGCGAAGCTGTCCGCGCGCTTCCGTATGACTCGCCGTACAAGGTTTACATCATAGACGAGGTGCATATGCTCACCAAGGATGCCTTCAACGCGCTTCTCAAGACCCTGGAAGAGCCGCCAGCGCATGTTGTCTTCGTTCTTGCTACTACTGAGCCGGGCAAAGTCCCCGAGACTATAGTATCGCGCTGTAGCGTATTTCAGTTCAAACAACCAAACGTAGACATACTTCGCTCCACCACAGTTGATATAGCTAAGAAAGAAGGTGTGGAATTAGAGCCGAGTTCGGCGGAGCTTATCGCGATCCTTGGAGATGGATCATACCGAGACACACTCTCGGTCTTGCAGAAAGTGATCTCGGCTCGCACCGGAAAAAAGATGAAAGCCGAAGAAGTTGAAAAGCTTTTGGGCGCTCCCAAGTTAACTCTTCTCAAGGATTTTCTTCACCATTACTCCGAGGGAGACACTTCCGGAACTTTGGAGGTCGTGGAGAAAATAAAGGATGCTGGGGTAGACGTACATCTTTTTCTCAGGTTACTACTATCAAGAATTCGCGCGATACTCCTTCTCCGCTATGGCAATGACTTTTTGAAAAAAGAATTGGCCAAACAATTTTCCGAGGAAGAGCTTTCATATTTAAGCGAGCTCGCGAAAGACGCCAAAAACATCCATTCATTAACCCTTAGGGATTTTCTAGAAATCGAACCTCAAATTGCTCTGAGCTCCATAAAGACCCTGCCGATAGAGATACTCCTTTTGCAAAAAGGGGAAAATACAGAACGAGCGCAAGAAAAATAAGTCGTGTTTGTTAGAATAGGGCGCTTAGTGCAATTTTGCCCGGTCCAAAAGCAAGAAGAACAAGCATGATCGCCAAAAGTAAAAGATCGTAAGACCAGTCTGTAAAAGGCTTGTCAGTTTTTGTAATTTTGTAGAGTGCACCCATGATCATTTCAAATCCGAACGCTAAAGCGGCAGCCCAAGTGAAAAAGCCAAGTACAACTGCTATCCCACCAAAGAATTCGACAATTGCGACCAGCGTACCGTGCAGCATGCCGGGTTTGAAACCCATAGATTCGAAATCACGCGCGTTTGCCTTGAGATCTTTGATCTTTGGCCAACCGTAGTAGATCATTGTGACACCGGCGATAATTCGTACAACGAGAAGTACAAGATCGCTCATTGAAGCAAGTGGTATAAGGTCTATCATAATGATCTATGAAGTTACATTTGTAATAAGCCAGTTTTCAATTTGTTCTACGGCACTATGCGCGTTCTCTCCGATCAGTATTCCCGGATGAGTTGCTCCTTTTATTTCGATCGCTTCTTTTTCGTAATAGTCAGCCATTGCTTGTGCCGTCTTTATTCCAATACCAAACGGGACCGATTCTCCTAGCTCTCCCCCGACGAATAAAACAGGCATAGTCAGACTTTCCTTTGGTACTGATATACCGAGCTTTCTCTCACTTCGCGCGTCTCCGGATTCAGCTCCCAGCATCTCTTTCATCTTCATAAGTTTCTCTTGGGGAATGTCCGGGAAAGCCTCAATCACTTCTTTGGGATCAGTAGGCATACCGGCATCCACTGGAGAGTATCTATCCTGGTAGCTCTTCTTTTCACTTTCGCCCTGTACTTCTATTGTCGGGCTTGGGTCGATCGCTACAACCGCGCTAGCGTCGTAGTCTCTTGCGTACATTAGGGTTACCAATCCGCCCATAGAATGCCCAATAACTACCGGATCTTCGAGGTCATATTCTGACACAATTTGTCTAATGTCAGATACATAGTCTTTCATTGTTGTTCCGGCGACATCGCCTTCGCTTTTTCCGTGGCCGCGGAGATCGAGCGCGTATACATCCCAACCTTTTTCTGAAAGGGACTGTGTGTATCCCATCCACATTGCTGATGAACCCCATGAGCCGTGAACTAACACAATCGGGTTTTTGTGTAATTTATTTTCTGCTTTTTGTACTTGTGTAAATATTTCCATAAAATTTTATAAGCTAAGACCGCAAGGTCATACCTAGAAGTATAACAGGGTATAAAGTTTGACACGGGCAGTACTTGTGTATAACATATGAACATATGACAAAATCAACATATGTAAAAGAAAAGCAAAAAGTTGATCCCTCTAATGTCGCGCGGTCGGCAATAAAGACACTCTCAAATTCTCATCGCTTTAACTTGATGAAAGTCTTGTTAAGTACCAAAAGAGACTTGTGTGTTAATGAACTATCAGAAGCTATTGGTATATCGCAGTCGGCGACCTCGCACCAGCTGTCTTTTCTAGAAGCCCAGGGAGTTGTAAAAAGTGTCCGTACCGGAAAAACAAAGTGTTACCTACCGACAGACACAAAACTTACCGAGAAGATCGCGAAAGTGATCGAGTCTTTGAAATAAAATATGAAAATTCAATTCTTTGTCATTTTAATAATTGTAGTCGCGGTAGTACTGGGGATCTCTTGGTACCTTGATAGAAATGTATTCAGTGTACCGTCAGGAGAAACACAAATTCTTGAAAACAATGATGAAGAAGCGGACGGATCAAATAATTCAACTACATCACAAAATATGACAGAGCGAGAAATTTTAGTAACAGACGACGTGAAGCACTCTATCCCGCTCGACGAAATTATCTCGGGTGGTCCCGGCAAAGACGGTATTCCTTCAATCGATGATCCTCAATTCTTGTCTGCCGAAGAAGCCGACTTTCTAAAAGAAACTGATACCGGCATTGGACTTGTAGTAGGCGGCGAGGCGCGCTTTTATCCATATCGGATCCTCGTGTGGCACGAGATCGTAAACGACACCATAAACGAAAAGTCGGTTCTGGTGACATATTGTCCGTTGTGCGCCACCGGAGTTGTATTTGAAAGGAGGGTGGGTGGAGAAATACAAGAGTTCGGTGTGTCTGGGCGTCTCTGGCAGTCGAATCTTTTAATGTATAACCGCGCGTCAAACGAAGACGAAGAATCGCTGTGGTCTCAAGTTCTCGGGGAAGCTGTGCTTGGCCCTAACACGGGCGAGAAGCTTGCCATTATCCGTTCGAATGTAGTGCGTTGGGAAAGTTGGCAGGAAGAATATCCAGACACGCTTGTCCTATCGCGCGAGACCGGCTCCGATCGCGATTACGCGCGTGATCCATACGGCGGTTACTACACCAGTGATTCTGTATCGTACGGTGCTACGTTCAACGATTCACGTTTACACCCAAAAGAACTCGTGCACGGTATAGAGATAGACGGACAATACAAGGCCTACCACGGTAGCGCGCTTTCAGAGACCACCACAGATACATTTGCCGGAAAGGAGATCACCATAAGCAAAACCGACGTGGGAGAGATCGAGTTTACGGCAGAGGAAGAAGTAATTCCCCACGTCACTGGCTTTTGGTTTTCTTGGCTTGCCGTACATCCGGATACAGAGCTTTATAAGTAAATTATAAATTAATAACAACTAAGTAAAAAAATATTATGCAAAACGTAACTATATACTCAACACCGTCATGTCATTTTTGCCACGCCGCTAAAGAATTCTTTAAAGAGAACAACGTTGAATTCACCGATCACGACGTAGCAACTGATGTCGCTAAGCGAGAAGAAATGATCCAAAGAAGCGGACAAATGGGAGTGCCTGTTATATTTATTGGCGAGGAGATGATCATTGGCTTTGATGAAGGCAGAATAAGATCATTGTTGGGAGTTTAAAAGTAACACGACTTACAATTAATGTATGGAAGGTGAAGCAAAAAATAACTACGAACAAAAAAAGCAAAAACGCGAGCAGGTACGCGAAAAAGAGCGCGCGCAAGCTCGCAGGGCTGATTTACGAAAATCAATTACTCGCTATGTCGTCTGGATACTTGTTGCAGCCGGTCTGGGATACGGTCTCGTGTTGCTTGCCGGAGCTACCGGCCCTGACGGGGAAGACTTTAGCGAAAAATACTCGATTCAAGGTCGCCAGCATATCGAAGAGGGAGAATTACACTCGGAGTATAACTCTAACCCACCTTCTTCCGGATGGCATTATGCCGCAAGCACGCGTGGAGGATTTTATGAATCTCCGTTGCCCGATGAGCGTGTAGTACATAACCTTGAACACGGCGATATATGGATTACGTATCATCCCGACATCAGCGACGAATCAAAAGATGTTCTTGAATCTTTTGCCGGTCAATATGTAGTCGTATCACCCCGAGAAGAGAATGAAGGAGATATCTCACTGGTAGCTTGGGGCAGGGTTGATACTTTCGACGTAGAGAGCGGTATTGTTGATGAAGAGCGTATAGGGGACTTTATTACAAGGTATGATAATCGTGGGCCGGAAAAGGTACGTGGAGCACAGCCCGGACATGGTGGTTTTTAATTGGTAATTATATGCAAACTAATACACAAAAAGAGTACGGAGTACCCATAGCAATCGTTGTAGCCGGACTTACTATAGGTGCTTTAGTGGCGGGTGCGATCATTTTTACCGGAAACGAAAATGCACGAAGTAATGGAGGCGCACTTACCCAGTAGGCCAGCGCCACGAGTGCCCACTGGACTGTGAAAGCGGTCAGAAGCACGAGCGAGCGAGGTGTTTCGCTACTTACGATGATAGTCCGAGCCGTGGCTGTTATGGACGGATAACACGGGCCCTGGCGACCATGGACGTTCAGCAAAGACTCCTGCGTAAGAATCGCGGCAAGGAGCGATATAACTGAATCGGAGCGCCGAGGATTGCCAGGACACCGATCTCTCCAGGTCACCGCAGGCGAGAATCGCCACCGGCACGGTGCCGACGCTCCACCAGCGAATCGCGGTAGGCGTAGCGCTCGGATTCACCGTAAGCGGCCACCAGGATTCGCCACACTTTCCCGGGTAGATACTT